>ONPF01000002.1 GCA_900319635.1 uncultured Eubacteriales bacterium
CTAATAGAAATCTTTGAATCTTTCCGGTCAGAATTGCGCCATGCTTCGTTGCTTCCCTTGACCATATATCTCCATTATGCTCTGCGGGAAGCGCCTCGCATGTCACAATTCTGCCTCGGAAATCTTTCTAAAGCTTTCTATCAGGTATTAGTATAAATCCCAACGGGGGAAACAAAATAGTGAAAAAAGAAAGAGGGTGTGGAGATGAGGCAGAAAGTCGCGGCAATGCTGATCGCAGCGGCGCTGCTCCCGGTTCAAACGCCGGGACGGCAGGAAGAGATGTCCCTTCTTGGGACAAATGAGATTGTGACCTATGAAAACACCTCAGTCGGAGGAAGCCTGACGCCGCCGGAGGAGTGCGGAGACTGCTTTTATACAATCACGGAGGAGCCGGTCAAGGGCAGTCTCTGCTTGCAGGAAAACGGCTGCTATGTCTATACCCCCCGCAGCGGGAGATCAGGCAGAGACAGCTTTTCCTATCGCCTAAGCGATGGAAGCGGATCCCTCTTACGGGAAACGCGGGTGCGCATCCGCATTATGGAGCAGTCGGAGGGGGTGTATTACGAGGATATGCGGGGCAGGGCGGAGGCCTTTGCCGCGGCGCGCCTCAGCGAGGAGGGCTTATTCACCGGGGAATACCTGGTCGGGCGTTACTGCTTCAACCCGGAAAAGCCGGTCACCCGAGGCGAATTCTTGAGCATCTGTCTGAGCCTTTCCGGCCGGCCCATCCTCAGCGCTGTGCAGTGTACCGGACGGCAGGACGATGCGGCGATCCCGGCCTGGATGAAGGGCTATGTGCTCTCCGCCTCTCTGCAGGGCGTCTCCGTAGACCGGGACTCCGATTTCGACGGAGCTGCGCCCATCACGCAAGGGGAGGCCGCCCAAATGATGAGGGAGCTGTTGGGAATCAATTGGGTGCCTGACGCGCCCGACGCGGTGTTGGAGCGCGGTCTTATGGCGCAGCTGCTGCTGGAGAAGCTGGAAGAGTGACACAGGTTTTTTCTTGACGAAACGCCGCCCCGGCAATACAATAAGGTAAAGAAGAAAAGGGAGGCGGCGCTATGGCGGGTCCTGGTCGCGGTTTGGGTCCCCGCGGTTTTCTGACCGACGAGGAGAAGAAAAACATGCCCAAGGTCTCCGGCTCTTTGATCCGGCGGATCTTATCCTATCTCAAGCCCTATTGGTTTCAGTTCTTGCTGGTGTTTGCAGCGATCCTGCTCTCGGCGGTGCTGGGGCTTCTGCCCAGCATCATCACCGGGCGCATTGTGGACGAGGCGCTGGTGGGCAAGAATATGACTCTGCTCATCCGGCTGCTGCTGATGGCCTTTGTGACCCTGGCGGGCTCTCAGGTCATCAGCGTGCTGGAGAGCTACATAAACGCCTGGATCTCCCAGCGCATCATCTTCGACATGAAAAACCAGATGTTCGACCATCTGCAGCACATGCCCCACGCCTTCTTTACCTCGGAGAAGCAGGGAGACATCATCACCCGTATGAATACGGACATCTCCGGCGTGAGCTCGGTGATCTCCGGCACCCTCTCCAGCATCGTGTCCAACATCGTCACCGTGGGGACGACGCTGGTGGCGCTCTTCACCATGAGCTGGAAGCTGGCGCTGGTGGGTATCGTGGTGATCCCGCTGCTGGTGATCCCTACGCGCAGCGTGGGCAAGACCCGGTGGAAGATCCTCTCCGACAGTCAGGCCAAGAACGACGAGATGAACCAGATAGTGAACGAGACCCTCTCGGTCTCCGGCTCGCTGCTGGTGAAGCTCTTCACCCGGGAGGAGCGGGAGTATGAGCGCTTCGTGGACGTGAACGAGGAGGTCACCCGCCTGCAGCTCAAGGAGCAGCGCAGCGGCAAGTGGTTCCGGGTCATTATGGGCATGTTCACGCAGCTTGCGCCGCTGCTCATCTACTTTGCCGGCGGCTGGTTCATCATTGCCAAAGCGGACAGCAGCCTCACCGTCGGTACCATCACGGCTACCGTCGCCCTGGTAAACCGGCTCTACCGTCCCATTGAGAGCCTGCTGAACATCCATGTAGACTTCACCCGCTCCCTTGCGCTCTTCACCCGGATCTTCGACTATTTTGACATGAAAAATCCCATTCAGTCTCCGGAGAACGGGCTGAAGCCCGATGTAACCAATGCGGACATCGTCTATGACCATGTGGCCTTATCCTATGATCCGGAGAAGCCCCTGCTGACGGACGTGAACTTTACCGTGCCCGGGGGCAAAATGTACGCCATCGTCGGCCCCTCCGGCTCCGGCAAATCCACGGTGGTGAACCTCATTCCCCGGCTCTACGATGTGCTGGGCGGCAGTGTGAAGATCGCCGGGGTGGATGTGCGGGACTTCGATCTCAAGTACCTGCGGCAGCAGATCGGCGTGGTGACCCAGGACAGCTACCTCTTCAACGGCACCATCCGGGAAAACCTGCTCTATGCCAAGGAAGACGCAACGCCCGAGGAGCTGGAGGCCGCCTGCTATATCGCCAATCTCAACGACTTCATCTCCTCCCAGCCGGAGGGGATGGAGACCATGGTGGGCAACCGGGGTTTGAAACTCTCCGGCGGCGAGAAGCAGCGCCTCTCCATTGCCCGGGTCATCCTGAAGGATCCCAAGATCCTGATCCTGGACGAGGCCACCTCCGCCCTGGATTCCATCACAGAGAACGCCATCCAGGAGGCGCTGGAGGCGCTGATGGAGGGGCGCACCAGCATCGTCATCGCACATCGGCTCTCCACGATCCTCAAGGCCGACCGGATCCTGGTGGTGAAGGACGGGCAGATCGCCGAGTCCGGCACCCATGAGGAGCTGCTGGCCAGGGGCGGCACCTATCGGGAGCTGTACGAGACCCAGTTCCGCCAGATCCTGGATATGGAAGGCGGAAAGTGAAAATGCAAAGTTCGGGGCGGCGACAGGCCGCCCTGAAAAATTTTGCATAGTTCTGACCCCGATCGCGCATCTCAAACGTATTCCATATGACAGCGAAAACAGAAAGCTGTTGGGAAGGAGACGAGGCTATGGAAAGCGCGCTGCAGCGTACGGGCAGTAGCTTTCGAGACGTGTATCAGACATATCTGCCGATGGTTTACCGCATCGCATTTACCTATTTGAAGAACCCGCAGGACAGTGAGGACGCGGCGCAGGAGACCTTTCTGCGCCTGATGCGGCTGGAAAAGCCCCTGCAGAGCCAGGAGCACTGCAAGGCCTGGCTGATCGTGACGGTGGGAAACGTCTGCAAGGATCTGCTCCGCAGAAGACGGCAGACGGAGCTCTCGCTGGAGGACTGCAGGGAGCTCTCGACGGAGCCGGCGCTTGGAAACGAGCTGATGCAGGCGATCCTGGAGCTGCCGGACAAGTATAAAACGGCGGTATATCTCTATTACTACGAGGGCTATTCCGTGAAGGAGATGGCAAAGCTCCTGCGGCAGACGCCGGAGAGCATGAAGAGCAGGCTGCGGCGGGCGCGGGAGCAGCTGAAGCAAAGATTGGGGGAGAGCTTGGATGAATGAAAAGCAATGGAAGGATGCTTTTGACAGCATAAAGCCGGATCGGGGGCAGAGCGAGCGGATCTGGGCGCGGCTCATGGAGAGCGAGGATGCCGTTTCGCCGGAAAAACAGATCGTGGCAAAGCCGAAAACAGGAAAGCATAAGCTCTGGCGCACGGCGCTGCTGGCTGCGGTGATCGCGGGGCTGATGGGTGCCTCCGCCTACGCTCTTGGCCTGTTCGGCCGGGAGGCGCTGGAGATCCGGGAGCCGGAGATCACGCCTCAGAAGATCGAGATCGGCGAGGACGGATACGGACATTTGGTGGACAATCCGGAGGAGGGGGGCTACTTCTCCATCACCCAGCCCCAGGAGCTGCCGGAGGACATGGATCCCGCGGTGCGGGAGAAGGTGGAAAACAGCCGAACCGCTTGGGAGGAGTGGTTGGCCTGGCGGGAGGAAAACAGCGCCTCCGTCCCGGCGGCCTTTGAAGCGCCGGAAGGCAGCTTCAAGTCCGATCTGCGGGATAACGGCGACGGAACCTGGACGCTGACCTTCAGCAGACCGGATAAGACCGACGAGGAGCTGACCGCCATCACCCGTGAGATCGAGGAGACGCTGCATGAGGATCGGGAAAAGGGATTTGCCCTCCAGGCGGAGTATGACGCCTATTTCAGCGATCCGGCCAACTGGGTGATCCTGGAGGAGCGCATCGTCACCGGCGCGGAGGTGGAGCAGTATCACGAGGCGACCCAGTCCAGCGGCATGCTTCCGGAGGGCTACGATCCCAATTATCGTGTGGAGAACGCGGAGCAGGCGCGGGCGCTGGAGGAGATCGCCGCGAAATACGGCCTGACCCTCCGCAAAGACCGGCAGACCCTCTTTGGACGGGTCAGCGACTACTACGCCGTCCACGGCAAGCCGGATTGGATGAGCGACGAGATGTATGGGGAGGAGCTGCAAAACACAGAAGGAGAGACGGTGGAGACCATGCTCTCCGCGCTCTCGGAGGCCTGCTGTCGCGGCGATCTGTTTTTGACGCCGCCGCCCTTCGTGGATCACCTGTACTGGTATCAGGAGGGCAGCTTCGGCGTGAATTACTCCTGGGTCACCCAGAGCGGGAAGATCGCGGAGTGTTATCTCTACAATTCCTGCTATGCCACCCTCTCCAGCGGCTGGGAGCTCTTTGATGAGATCGAAGACGTTTCGGCCTACACGGCGCGTAGCTATCAAACGAAGGACGGCGCGGAGGTGACGCTCCTGGAGAGCGAGCATCAAAACGCCTGGGGCTGGTACGACGACAGCTATGTGTTCGTCTATCTGGAGGATTCCTTCCTGGTGCTCAAGGTGAATCTGCCGGAGGGCATCACCGGGGCAGAACTGGAGGCCATCGCGGACAGCGTGCAGTACAGTCAGATCAATCGATAAAACGAGAAAGGGAACGGCTTCCCCGCGCGCGAGCGCGGCGGAGGCCGTTCTGCTCTTTGGGGCTTGCAAAAATCCGCTGGCCATTGTAATATTACACTATTGTATATAACGTATAGAAAGCGGGCGTGACTTTGGAAAGTATCAGCTCCCGAAAAAATGCCTATATCCGCCATGTGCGGCTCCTCACTTCGGACGGCGCCTATCGAAGAATGAAGGGGGAGTATCTCTGCGACGGGATGAAGACCCTGCGGGAGGCGCTCTCCTGCGGGGCGCGGGTGACCAGCGTCCTCTGGAAGGAGCGGGAGGAGCCCATCGATCTCCCACCGGAGACGCAGCAGTTTTCTTGCCCGGCGGAGCTCTTTGACTACGCCTCTCCCATGCAGAATAGCCCCGGCCCTCTCTTCACGGTGGCCATCCGCGGCTGCGGAAAGCCCGGGAAGCTTAAAAACGCCATCGTGCTGGAGGGCGTACAGGATCCGGGCAACGTGGGAACCGTGATCCGCACGGCAAACGCCTTTCAGGTTGGCGCGGTGATCCTGACCGGCGCCTGTGCGGATCTGTACCATCCGAAAACCGTGCGGGCAACCATGGGCGCGATCTTCCGTCAGACGGTACTGGAGATCGAACTTCCGTATCTGAAGGACTTTCTGCGTGACCAGAATCTGCCGCTCTACGCGGCGGCGCTGGACGAGCGGGCGGAGGATGTGCGAGCCTTGAATCTGCAACACGCGGCGGTAGCCGTGGGCAGCGAGGGGAGAGGGCTCAGCCCGGAGCTGCTGGGACAGTGCGACCGGACGCTGATCATCCCCATGTCGCCGGAGAGCGAATCGCTGAACGCGGCGGTGGCGGCGGCGGTTTTGATGTGGGAGGCCTTCCGCTGAATCTGGAAGAAAGGGTGAGCGGCCATGGCGGCATTGGAATACTGGATCTGGCTTTCTGCGGCGTCGGTTAGTCCCAGGGCGAAGGCCGCGCTGATCGAGCACTACGGGGACGCGGAGGCGGCCTACTATGCCCCCAAGGGCGTCTACGCTCTGATCCCGGGCATCACCGGCCAGGAGGCGGAACGACTGGAGAAACGGGATAGGCGTGCGGCCAACAAGATCCTCGGCGCCTGTGAGGAGCAGAATTTAAGGGTCGTGACCTATCATGACGCGGCCTATCCCAAGCGGCTGAAGAATATTTTTGCGCCTCCCGTGGTATTGTATGCGAAGGGAAAGCTGCCGGATGTGGACAGCGAAGCGCTGATCTCCGTGATCGGCACCCGAAAGGCAAGCTACTATGGGCAAAAGATGGGCCGGGATCTGGCCTATCAGATCTGCAAGGGCGGCGGAACCGTCGTCTCCCTTCTGACAAACGGCGTGGATGCGGAAGCCGCCCGGGGCGCCCTGTTGGCCGACGGCAAATGCGTTGCGGTGCTGGGCACCAGTCACGAGGCGGAAAAGGGCTATCTGGCGCAGGAGCTTGCGGTGCGCGGGGCGCTTATCAGCGAGTATCCTCCCGGCACCCGCTCCCAGCGGCAGTTTTTCCGGGAGCGCAACCGGATCGCGGCGGGCCTCTCCGTGGGCGTCCTGGTGGTGGAAGCGCCTGCCCGCAGCGGAACCAGGCTCTTTGCCAATGAGGCGCTGGAGCAGGGGAAGGAGCTATTCGCCGTCCCCGGCAACGTGGACGCGGAAAACTGCGCCGGATGTTTGGAGATGATCCAGAACGGCGCAAAGCTCGTCACCTGCGGTTGGGACGTGCTGGAGGAGTTTGAGGGGCTCTTCCCGGGAAAGCTGCGGGACGGCGGCAGAGAATCGGCTCCGCTGGTACCGAAGCTGAACCAGGAGAAGCCGCCGGAGCCGCCGACTGCCGAGAAAAAAGACGTTGACAAGGAAAACGAGGGAGACTATATTGACCTGAGAGAACAGCTGGCCGGCCTCTCCGCGGACGAGCTTGCGGTGGTGACTGCCATTGAAAAGCAGAGCAGCCATGTGGACGACATCATCGCCAAAACCGGCCTTCCCACCGCGGCGGTGCTGCGGGTCTTGACCCTCCTGACCATCAAAAAATACGTCAAGCGCAATCCCGGCAATTATTATTCCCTGAATATCACGAAGAAGTGAGGAACAATCATGGCAAAGGCAAAGGATCTTGTCATTGTGGAATCTCCCGCCAAGGCAAAGACCATCGAAAAATACCTGGGCGGAAACTATAAAGTCACCGCGTCCATGGGGCACCTGCGGGATCTGCCCAAGAGCAAAATGGGCGTGGACATTGAAAACGGCTTTGAGCCCCAGTACATCCCGGTGCGGGATAAGACGGAGCTGATCCAGGAACTGAAAAAGGCCGCCAAGAGCGCCAAAACCGTCTACCTCGCCACCGACCCTGACCGGGAGGGCGAGGCCATCTCCTGGCATTTGAAGGAGCTGCTGGAGCTTTCCGATGAGAAGGCCCGCCGCGTCACCTTCAACGAGATCACGAAGAAGGTCGTCACCGAAAGCATTCAGCATCCCCGGGACATCGACCAGGATCTGGTGGACGCTCAGCAGGCGCGCCGCATCCTGGACCGCATCGTGGGCTATACCCTGTCTCCGCTGCTGTGGCGCAAGGTCAAACGCGGCCTCTCCGCCGGACGGGTGCAGTCGGTTGCCACCCGGATGGTGGTGGATCGGGAAGAGGAGATCAAGAGCTTTGTAAAAGAAGAATACTGGCTGCTGGACGCCCAGCTTTCCCGGGAGGATGGCGGCCGCTTCACCGCCCGCTTTTTCGGAAAAGGAGAGAAGAAGCAGGAGCTCAAGTGCCGTGAGGACGTGGACACGGTGATTGAGGCCACCAAGAATGCGCCCTTCACCGTGGGCAGCGTGAAGCGCGGCGAAAAGCAGCGCAGCCCCGCGCCCCCCTTCATCACCTCCACCCTGCAGCAGGAGGCCTCCCGCCGCCTGGGCATGACGCCCCGGCGCACCATGTCCATCGCCCAGCAGCTCTATGAGGGCGTGGAGATTGCGGGACAGGGCTCCGTCGGTCTCATCACCTATATGCGTACAGACTCCCTGCGCCTCTCGGACGAGGCCATCAGCGCCGCCAGGGTCTTTATCGGGGAACGCTACGGCAGCGCCTATCTTCCCGCTCAGCCTCGGCGCTACAAGACCAAGGCCGGTGCCCAGGACGCCCACGAGGCGATCCGCCCCACGGATGTGCGCCTGACGCCGGAGCTGGTGCGCAAGGATCTGACTCAGGAGCAGTACCGGCTCTACCGCCTGATCTGGGGTCGCTTCACCGCCTGCCAGATGGCCAACGCCGTCTATGACAACGTCTCTGTCGACGTGCTGAGCGCGGGCTATACCTTCCGCGCCAACTACTCCGAGCTGAAATTCCCCGGCTACACCGCGGTGTACGAGGAAGCCCGGGACGAGGAGAGCGACGAGCTCTCCAGCCCGCTGCCCTCTCTCAGCGAAGGGGAGAGCCTTGCCTTGGAAAAAATGCTGCCCGAGCAGCAGTTTACCCAGCCCCCCGCCCGCTATACCGAGGCTACCTTGATCCGCGCCATGGAGGAGAAGGGCATCGGCCGCCCCTCCACTTACGCCCCCACCATTACCACCATCACGGCTCACGACTATGTGGTGAAGGAGGGCAAGTATCTGCGCCCCACGCCCCTGGGCGAGGTGGTGACGGAGCTGATGGAGGATCACTTCGCGGACATTGTCGATCTGAAATTCACCAACCACATGGAAGCGGAGCTGGACGGCATCGAGCAGGGGAAGACCCCCTGGCGGGACGTGCTCCAGGAGTTCTACGGCGGCTTCCATCAGGAGATGGAGAAGGCGGAGCAGGAGCTGGACGGCGTGCGCATCAAGGTGCCCGACGTGCTCAGCGATGAATACTGCGAGATCTGCGGTCGGCAGTTGGTGGTCAAGAAGGGCAAATTCGGCCAGTTCCTGGCCTGCCCCGGCTTCCCGGAGTGCAGCTTTACCAAGCCCATTGTGGTGGAAATGCCCGGAAAGTGCCCCAAGTGCGGCAGCAAGATCCTCAAACGCACCTCCAAGAAGGGCTATGTGTTCTACGCCTGCGAGCGGGGAACCGACTGCGGCTTCATCACCTGGGACGTGCCCACCAAGGACTTTTGTCCCGCCTGCGGCAAGACCATGTTCAAAAAGTCCGGCCGCGGCGCGCTGAAGCCCTTCTGCGTCAACGAGGAATGCGTGAATTTTGTCCCTGAAGACAAGCGGGGCTATAAGAAAAAGACGGCGGAGAGCGATACAAAGAGCGAGGGGGAGAGCAAGACCCCGGCGAAAAAGACTGCTCCCAGAAAAACGGCGGCCGCCAAAAAGCCCGCCGCAAAGAAGAGCACAAGCAAAAAGCCCGCCGCCAAAAAGACGGGCAAAGCAAAGGAATGAGCATGGAGAGAGTAACGGTTCTGGGCGCGGGACTTGCCGGCAGCGAATGCGCCTGGCAGCTTGCCAAGCGGGGGATCCCCGTGCGCCTGGTGGAGATGAAGCCCACGAAAATGACGCCGGCCCATTCTTCCGCGTATTTTGCGGAGCTGGTCTGCTCCAACTCCCTGCGCAGCGATGAGCTCACGAATGCCGTGGGGCTTTTGAAGGAAGAGATGCGGCGCCTGGGCTCGCTGATCCTGGAGAGCGCGGATCGGAACCGCGTGGCCGCCGGGGGCGCTCTGGCGGTGGATCGGGTGGGCTTTTCCCGGTATATCACCGAGAAGCTCCGCGCCTGCGAGAAGGTGGAGATCGTAGAAGCGGAGGCGGACGCCATTCCCGAGGGAGAGGTAGTCATTGCCACCGGCCCCCTCTCCAGCGACGCCATTGCCGAGCGGATCGCCGCCCTCTGCCCCGAGAGCGACCTGCATTTTTACGATGCGGTGGCGCCCATCGTCACGCTGGAGAGCGTGGACATGGACAGCGCCTTCTTCGCCTCCCGCTACGACAAGGGAACGGCGGACTATGTGAACTGTCCCATGGACAAGGAGGAGTATCTGGCCTTTGTGACGGAGCTGGTCTCCGCCAGGGAGGCGGAGGTGCACGGCTTTGACGACGGGGGCGTGTTCGAGGGCTGTATGCCGGTGGAGGTCATGGCGCGCCGGGGGGTGGACACCCTGCGCTACGGGCCGCTGAAGCCGGTGGGGCTGCGGGATCCCCGCACGGGGAAGGAGAACTACGCCGTGGTGCAGCTGCGGCGGGATAACGCCGACGGCACGCTCTATAATCTGGTGGGCTTTCAGACCCACCTGACCTGGGGCGAGCAGAAGAGGGTCTTCTCCATGATCCCCGCATTGCGGAACGCGGAGTTTGTGCGCTACGGCGTCATGCACCGCAACACCTATCTCAACAGTCCCCAATTGCTGGATCGCTATTACCGGCTGCGCTCGGATTCCCGCATTTCCTTTGCCGGGCAGATGACCGGCGTGGAGGGCTATGTGGAGTCTGCGGCCTCCGGGATGCTGGTGGGCATCGAGACTGCCGCCCGGGTGCTGGGACTGCCCGCCGTGGATTTCCCCCAGGAGACGGCCATCGGCGCACTGGGGCTCTACATATCCGGCGGCAGCGTGGGCGATTTCCAGCCCATGAACATCAACTTCGGCATCATCAGCCCCTTGGGCTATCGCGTCAAGGGAAAGAGAAATAAAAATGCGGAGATCTCCCGCCGCTCGCTGGAGATCCTCGAGAAGCTGCGGGAGAAGGAGGTTTTTCACATTGAAGATCATCGTTGACGCCATGGGCGGCGATCACGCCCCTCTGGAGATCGTAAAGGGCGCGCTGCGCGCGAAGAAAGAACTGGGTGTGGAGCTGCTGCTTGTGGGCAGGGAAGAGGCGATCCGGGAGATCCTAACGCAGGAGAACGCGGAGATGACCGGCATCGAGATTGTGGACGCCCGGGAAGTCATCAGCATGGAAGACGATCCCAGCACCGCCACCCGGCGGAAGAAGGATTCCTCCATGGCCGTTGCGCTGAACCTGCTGCGGGACGAGCGGGGCGACGCGGTGGTTTCCGCCGGCAGCACCGGCGCTCTCCTCACCGGGGCGACCCTGACGGTGAAGCGCATCAAGGGCATCCGCCGGGCGGCGCTGGCGCCGGTTCTCCCCGCGGGGGAGCATGGCGTCATGCTCATCGACTGCGGCGCCAATGTGGAGTGCACCGCCGAGTATCTGCTGCAGTTTGGCTACATGGGCAGCTTCTATGCCAAAAAGCTCATGGGCTGCGAGAATCCCCGGGTGGGTCTCCTGAACGTCGGCACGGAGGATACCAAGGGCGGCGAGCTGCAGCATCAGACCTTTGCTCTTTTGAAGCAGGCCCACGAGGAAGGCCGCATCAACTTTATCGGCAACGTGGAGGGCACCGGCGTCTTTAACGGCAGCGCGGACGTGATCGTCACCGACGGCTTTACCGGCAACGTGCTCCTTAAGGGCACAGAGGGCGTCATCAAGTACATGATGAAGGCGCTGAAGGGCGTTTTCTACAGCAGCACGAAGAACAAGCTGGCGGCGCTTGTGCTGAAAAAGGATCTGGCCGCCATGAAGAAATCCATGGACGTAAACGAGGTGGGCGGTACCGCCCTGGTGGGTATCTCCAAGCCCGTCATCAAGGCCCACGGCTCCTCCAACGAGGCCAGCTTCTTTGCCGCGATCCGGCAGGCGGTGGCCTTTGTGCAGTCCGGGATCATCGACGAGATCAAGGAAAACATCGACTATATGAAGCTGAAGACGGAATAAAAATGGAGAAGCTGGAAGAAAAAATCGGATATGTGTTTCGGGATCGCCGCCTTCTGCTGACGGCGATGACCCACAGCTCCTACGCCAACGAGCGTCATGGAGAAGCCGGCGAGAGCTATGAGCGGCTGGAGTTTCTGGGAGACTCGATTCTGGGGCATATCACGGCGGATTTCCTGTATCGACACGAGCCGCCCATCCCCGAGGGGCGCATGACCCGCCTGCGGGCGGAGCTGGTGTGCGAGGCGAGTCTGCACCAGATCGCCCAGCGCCTCGAGCTGGGAAGCTATATGCGCCTGGGGAGAGGCGAAGAGCGCACAAACGGTCGGGAGCGGCCTTCGATTCTGGCGGATATGGTGGAATCTATCATTGCAGCCATTTACGTTGACTCCGGCTCTCTGACGGAGCCCCGCCGCTTCATCATGGAGCAGCTGCTCAGCCGCGCGGAGTTAGGCGAGCAGCACCGCATCGCGGACTACAAGACGGAGCTGCAGGAGCTGGTGCAGCGCAAGCCCAACCAGTATATCACCTACGAAATGCTGAGCCAGGTCGGCCCTGACCACGATAAGACCTTTACCTTCCGGGTCAACATCTGCGGCGTTCCCTCCGGAGAGGGCCGCGGGAGAAGCAAGAAGGAAGCCGAGCAGATGGCGGCCAAGCAGGCCTTGGAGCGTTATCAGCCATGAGCGCAAGAGCCAGCATCCTCCCGGTGTTTGTGCCCCATCTGGGCTGCCCTCACGCCTGCGTTTTCTGCAACCAGCGCCGCATTACAGGGCAGCTCCAGCCTGCAGATGCGGAGACTGTGCGAAAGATCATACAGGACGCAGCCGCCTTGCCCCAGACCGGGGCAAAGCGGCAGTTGGCCTTTTATGGCGGCAGTTTCACGGCCATCGACGAGGCGCAGCAGGAAGAGCTGCTGCAGGCTGCCCATGAGGCGCTGGAGCGGGGGGAGATCGACAGCATACGCCTCTCTACCCGGCCGGACGCCATCGACGGGACGGTGCTGGAGCGCCTCCGCCGCTATGGGGTGGAGACGATCGAGCTTGGCGCCCAGTCCTTGGACGACGAGGTGCTTTGCCTCTCCGGGCGGGGTCACACGGCTGCGGATGTGATGCGCGCCTCCAAGCTGATCCGTGAGGCGGGCTTTCACCTGATCCTGCAGATGATGACGGGGCTCCCCGGCGACACCCCGGGGCGCTGTGTGGAGACGGCTCGGCGCATCATCCGCCTGCAGCCAGATGGGGTGCGCATCTATCCCACGGTGATCGTGAAGGACACGGAGCTCTATGAGCTCTGGCGCAGCGGGCAATACCGGGAGCATACGGTGGAGGATGCGGTGAGCATCTGTGCAAAAATCGTGCCGCTCTTTGAGAAGTCGGGGATCCCGGTGATCCGCCTGGGGCTGAATCCCACGGAGGAGCTCTCGGGGGGCGACGCTGTGGCGGGGGCGTACCACCCCGCGCTGGGCGAGTTGGTCAAGAGCCGGATCCTGCTGAACCAGGCGCGGGAGCTGCTGGACAGCGTTCCGGCGGGCAGCCGCGTGACCCTTGGGATCGGGGCGCCGCGGCTTTCCCAACTGATCGGACAGAGGAAAGTCAATGTCCTCACCCTGCGGCAGGAGTTTTCTCTTGCGGAACTCCAGGTACAGGCACTTCCGGATCCGGATGCACCGCTGCAGATCCTCTCTATCAAGCGCGAGGCCTGATGCCCCGCGCCCTTTTTTGTGCTCGAAAAAGTCCCGCTTGGGCTTGAATAAATCATTTTTCATGGTATAATTTTGAGGGCAGAAAGAAAATCCCTCTTCTTTATGCCGTATAAAATAAGGAACAGAAAATGGAGATGTGAAACGCGATGGAATACCTTGGCAATCTGACAGGCAGCATTTTTTCCATGGTTTTTATTGTTTTTCTCATTGGCACGGTTGGCTATTTCCTCGGCGCGATCAGCATCAAGGGCATTTCTCTGGGCACGGCGGGCGTCCTGGTGGCGGCGCTGCTGTACGGGATCTTTACCAGTTACGTCCCCTCCTTTACCGTTGGTGCAAAGGAGATCGTGCTGTTTGACGACAGCGTCAAAAAGACCTTCAATCTGGTTTCCAATCTGGGCACGGCCATGTTTGTCACCTCTGTCGGCTTTATCGCGGGACCGAAGTTTTTCCGCACCTTTAACCGTTCTACAATGTCCTATGTTTACATGGGACTCATCACCATTGGCATTGGTTCTCTGATCACGGTTCTGTTCGTTCTGATTGACCAAAAGCTCGACGCTTCCACGGCCACCGGTTTGATGACCGGCGCCCTTACCAGCACACCTGGTCTCTCCGCTGCCAAGGAGGTCGCGGGGGAGGGAGAGGATCTTGTCACGGCAGGCTATGGCATCGCCTATCTGTTCGGCGTCCTCGGCGTGGTGTTTTTTGTCCAGCTCATGCCTCGCATCCTCAAGATCGATATTGAAGCCGAGCGGGAACGCTTCGTGGCGGTTAACACGATCCCCGCGGGGACCATCAAGCGCAGTCTGGCCAAGGTCGACCCCTTTGGCTTCCTGCCCTTCTTCCTGGCGGTGGCCTTTGGCTGCATCATCGGCGCGATCAAGATCCCCGGCATCAATTTCTCTCTCGGCAACTCCGGCGGATGCCTGATCGCCGGCCTGATCGTGGGACACTTTGGCCATGTAGGTAAGATCGACATGCGGATCGAGAAGAGCACGCTGAACTTCTTCCGCGAGCTGGGCCTGGTGCTCTTCCTGATCGGCGCAGGCGTGCCCGGCGGCGTCAACTTCATCTCCAACATCGAGCTGAAGTACTTCATCTACGGCGCGCTGATTACCCTGGTGCCCATGATCGGCAGCTATTTCATTGGCCGCTATGTCTTCAAGCTGGATATCTTCAATAACCTTGGCTCCATTACCGGCGGTATGACCAGTACCCCGGCTCTGGGCGCCCTGATCACCACCGCCGGCACCGACGAGGTGGCCGCCTCCTATGCCGCGACTTATCCGGTCGCCCTGGTGTTCGTGGTGATTGCGGCCAAGGTGATCGTGATGGTGCTCTGAACCTCGATTTAGACTGCTGAAAGAAACGGGAGCTTCGCCTCCCGTTTCTTTTTTACAAAAATACAGTGGAAACCCGGAGGCTTTTCTTGATTCGCAGGGAATTATCTGGTATAATACTTCAATCTGAGTGCAAAAGACGGGAAGTGCAATCTTCCCGCTGAACGGAAAGCAAACTGTAGGAATCAGAGGATAATAGATTGTATCTGAAGGCTTTGGAGATCCAGGGTTTCAAGTCCTTTGCGGACAAGACCCGTCTCACATTTGAAAAAGACATCACCGCCATCGTCGGCCCCAACGGGTCGGGAAAATCGAATATTTCCGACGCCATCATGTGGGTCATGGGCGAGCAGCGCAGCAAGGCCCTCCGCGGCTCGAAGATGGAGGACGTGATCTTCGGCGGAACGGAGAAGCGAAACCCACTCGGCTTTGCGCAGGTATCCCTGATCCTGGACAATTCCGCCCGCATCGTGGATGCGGACAGTCCGGAGATCGTGCTGACCCGCCGTTATTATCGCAGCGGCGAGAGCGAATACTACATCAACCGCGAGCCGGTTCGCCTGAAGGACATCAACAGCCTGCTGATGGACACCGGCCTTGGACGGGACGGCTACTCCATCATCGGCCAGGGGCGCATTGCAGAGATCATCTCCAGCAAGTCCACCGACCGCCGGGAGGTCTTTGAGGAGGCGGCGGGCATCTCCCGCTATCGCTACCGGAAGGAAGAGGCGGAGCGGAAGCTGGAAAAGACGGAGGAAAACCTTCTCCGCATCCGGGACAAGATCGAGGAGCTGGAACTGCAGGTAGGCCCGCTGAAAACTCAGGCGGAGACGGCGAAGCGATATCTGGTGCTGCGGGACGAGCTGCGGGTGATGGAGATCTCCGCATGGATGGCCACTCTGGACAAGCTGCACGCCCAGGCCGACGCGATCCGCCAGGAGTATGAACAGGCCCACGCCAGCCTGGAGCAGGCCAAGGCGGAGCTGGAGGCGCTGTATGCCTCCTCCGGCAACCTGACGGAGCGGATGCACCGGAAGGACATTGAGAGCGAACAGGCGCGGGAGCGCCTTTCCCAGACCGAGACGCTGGCCGCCGAGTGCGAGGCCAATATCGCGGTGCTGCGCGCCAATGTGCAGAGCAGCATGGAGAGCAAGGAGCGCCTGCTGCGGGATATCAGGGAGCAGGAGAGCAGACTGCAGGAGGTGCGCGGCGGCATCCGGGAGGCGGAAGAGCGCCTGGCCGCCATTGCCGAGGAGCGGAAGAGCCTGGAAGAGCAGACCGCCCAAAACAACAATGTGCTGGAGGGCTGCCGCCTGAAGCTCAAGAGCCGGGAGGAACGCTTTGCTCAGCTCTCCGAGCGGCTGAACGCCCTGGCGGTGGACGGGCGCAGTATGGACGGCCGCATCCGCATGCTGACAGAGATGCAGCAGGACTATGAAGGCTACTCCCGGGCGGTGAAAACCGTGATGCGGGAGTTTGAGCGGGGCAATATCCGCGGCGTCCACGGCCCGGTGGCGAACCTGCTGCGGGCGGACGAGGAATGCGCCCTGGCCATCGAGACGGCGCTGGGCGCCGCAGCCCAGAATATCGTCATCGACAGCCAGAACGACGGCCGCCTTGCCATTGAAATGCTCAAGCGTACAGACGCAGGCCGGGCGACCTTCCTGCCGCTGGACACCATCCGCGGTACGCTGATGAACGACGCGCCGCAGCGCGATCCCGGCTTCGTGGGCATTGCCTCAGAGCTGGTGCGCTTTGATGCCAAATACGAACAAATCATTTTGAATCTTTTGGGGCGAACCGTCGTTGCCGAAACGCTGAGCGACGCAGTTCGGATGTCCAAAAACAGCGGCAACCGCCTGCGGATCGTGACCCTGGACGGGCAGATGATCCACGCCGGCGGCTCCATGACCGGCGGCAGCAGCGCCAAGAATACGGGGATCCTCACCCGCGCCAACGAGCTGGATAAGCTGAAGAAGCAGCGCAGAAAGCTGGCGGAAAATGAGAAAACCTGCGCCGAGGAGCTGGATCGCGCCAAATCCGAGCTCGCCGGGCTGCGCTATCAAATGGATATGGCGCTGGAGGATCAGTCCGAGCTGCGCAGCAAGAGCTCTTCGCTGGATGCGGAGCAGCGCGCCCTGCAGAATACGGCGCACCAGTTCCAGCTCCTGCTGGAGAGCCTGACGGGGGACAGTGACTCCCGCCGCAGCGCGGTAGAGGCCGCCGAGCGGCAGATCGAGAGCTTTCGACAGCGAAAGACGGAGAAGGAAGCGCAGCTCTCTCAAATCCAGGAGAAGGCCGCCGGTATCCGGGAGGAACTTGCCGCCCTCACCAGGAGCAAGCTGGAGCTGGAAGGAAAGCGGACGCGGACGGAGAAGGAGACCCAGACCCGCAACGCGGAAATCCTGGATCTGGAGCGGCAGGCCGCCCGGATCGAACAGAAAAAGCTCTCCGCCGAAATGGAGGAGAAGCAGATCCTGGATAAGCTCTGGGAAAACTATGAGCTGAGCCACAGCGCGGCGAACGCATTGCGCCAGCCGGTGGAGAATCTGCAGAAGGCCAACAAGGCCATTGCGGACATGCGGCGGCAGATCAGCGCACTGGGCAATCCCAATCTGGGCGCTATCGAGGAGTATGAGCGGGTCAACACCCGATACGAATTCCTCAGCGGTCAGCGGGACGATGTGGAGAAGGCCAAGAAGGAGCTCACGGACATCATCTCCCAGATCACGGGGGAGATGACCGACCTGTTCCTGACCCGCTTTAAGGAGATCGACGAGTGCTTCCGCCAGACCTTCCTGGAGCTCTTTGGGGGAGGCAAGGCCGCCCTGCGGCTGGAGGACGAGAACAATGTGCTGGACTGCGGCATCGAGATCAAGGTGCAGCCGCCGGGCAAGGCGCTCTCCAACATCAGCCTGCTCTCCGGCGGCGAGATGGCCTTCGTTGCCATCGCCCTGTACTTTGCGATTTTGAAGGTGCGGCCCACGCCCTTCTGTGTCATGGACGAGATCGAGGCCGCCCTGGACGAGGCCAACGTCTCCCGCTTTGCGGATTACATGCGCCGCATGTCGGACAAGACCCAGTTTCTGGTCATCACCCACCGCCGCGGCACCATGGAAGAGGCGGACATGCTCTATGGCGTCACCATGCAGGAGAAAGGTGTTTCCACCGTGGTGGAGCTGGATCTGGAGAGCGCCAAAAAGACTGTGGAGGAATAAACAATGGGACTTTTTGACAAAATGTTTTCGGGACTGACGAAGACCCGCAAGAATATGGTGGAGCTGGAGGAGCTGTTTCAGGACTACGCGCCGGACAGCGAACAGTTCTATGAGGATTTGGAAGAGCTGCTGGTGATGGCCGATGTGGGCGCCGAGACGGCAAAGCAGGTGGATTACCTGATGCACAAGGCCACCTGGGTGGAGCGCTACCGGAAGGGCTACGAGGCCAGAGAGGGGCTGATCCGCGTGCTGACCAAGCTCCTGGATGTGGGGGACAGTTCCCTGAAACTGGATACCAAGCCCTCCGTGATCCTGATGGTGGGTGTGAACGGCGTGGGCAAGACCACCACCATCGGAAAGCTGGCCCATCAGCTGCAGGAGCAAGGGAAAAAGGTGCTGCTCATCGCGGGGGACACCTTCCGCGCCGCCGCTGCCGAGCAGCTTGGCATCTGGGCGGAGCGCTCCGGCGCCGACTTCGTGCGGCATGAGGAGGGGAGCGACCCCGGCGCGGTGGTCTATGACGGCATCTGTGCCGCCAAGGCCCGCGGCGCCGACGTGATCATCATTGACACGGCGGGAAGACTGCACAACAAGCAGAATCTGATGAACGAGCTGGCGAAGATCAGCCGTATCATTGGCCGCGAGCTGCCGGAGGCGGACGTGGAGACCCTGATGGTGCTGGACGCCACCACCGGACAGAACGGCCTCATTCAGGCCAAGCAGTTTCTGGAGACCTCCGGCCTCACCGGCATCGTGCTGACAAAGCTGGACGGCACAGCCAAGGGCGGCATCGTGTTTGCCATCGCAAACGAGCTGAAGCTGCCGGTAAAATTCGTGGGCGTGGGCGAAGGGATCGACGATCTGATCCCCTTCGACCCGAAGAACTATGTGACGGCGCTGTTCAAGCAGTAAGGAGAGAAAATGGCAATATCCAGTAAACAGAGAGCTCAGCTGCGCGGTCTCGCCATGAGCGAGGACACCATCGTACAGGTGGGCAAGGGCGGCATCACGGAGAACGTGATCGCCTCCGTGAACGCTGCGCTGAAGGCCAGAGAGCTGGTCAAGGGTCGCGTGCTTGAGACCTGCGAGTACAGCCCCCGGGAGGTGCTGGACGCGCTGTGCGAGGCCTGCGAGGCGGAGCCGGTGCAGGTCATCGGCACCAAGTTTGTGATCTTTAAGCGGAACCACGCCGATCCGAAGATCGAGCTGGTGAAGAATAAGAAAAAATGAGCGTGCTGCTCTACGGCGGCGGCTTTAACCCGCCGCATCTCGGGCACCTTGCGGCGCTGAAGCGCGCGGTGGAGGCGCTGCGGCCGGAGCGGGTCTTCCTGATCCCGGACGGTACGCCGCCCCATAAGCCTCTCCCGCCGGAGACCCCTTCGGCGGAGGAACGATTGGCGCTGGTCCATCTGGCTTTTCGGGAGCTCCCGGAGGCACAGGTGCAGGAGCTTGCGCTCCGGCGCGAAGGTGTCTGCTACATGGCCGATACGCTGCAGGCGCTGCGGGAGAGCTACCCCGGCGAGGACTGGATCCTGCTGCTGGGAGCGGATATGCTGCTGTGCCTGGATCAATGGCACAAAGCGGAGGAGATCCTGCGCTCCTGTACCGTCGCGGCGCTCTGCCGCCGGGACGGGGAGCGGGAGGCGCTTTCCCAAAAAGCGGAGGAGCTGCGCAGCCGCTTCGGCGCTACAATTGTTCTTTTGGAGCATGAGCCGCTTCCCATCAGCTCTTCTCAGATCCGCAGCCTTCTGCCCTTGCGTGAGGGACGGGAGCTGCTGGACGGGGAGGTCTACCGGGAGATCATCCGCCGCAGGCTCTACGGTGCGAAGCCGGAGCTTCGATGGCTGCGGGAGCAGGTCTATGCCATGCTCAAGCCCAAGCGGATCCCCCATGTGGCGGGCTGCGAGGAGATGGCCTGCCATCTGGCGAAGCGCTGGGGGCTCGACCCGGACACGGCGGCGGAGGCGGGGATCCTCCACGACATGACCAAGTATTGGTCGGATAAGGAGCAGCTTGCCTACTGTCGGCAGAAGGGAATCCGGCTGGACGAGGCGGAGCGGGCAAACCCGCTGCTCTACCATGCGAGAACCGGCGCGGTGGCCGCCGGGGAGCTCTTCGGCGCAAGCAATGAGATCTGCGAGGCTATCCGCTGGCATACCACCGGAAAGCCCGGAATGAACGAGCTGGAAAAGATCCTGTATCTGGCGGATAAGATCGAAAAGACCCGGGACTATCCCGGCGTGGAGCGGATCCGCGCTCTGGCGGAACGGGATCTTGACGCCGCCATGGCGGAATCTCTCCGCGGAACGGTGGAGAATATCCGCGAAAGACATTTGGACGTATATCATGATACGCTGGAGGCCTACGACTATTTCGCCTCCCGCGCAGACGATAATAAGGAGGAATAAACATGTTAACTCCCGCTGAAATTGTTGCGATTGCCGCAAAAGCCCTGGAAAACAAGAAGGCGCGCGACGTGAAGGTGCTCAAGACCGCGGAGCAGACGGTGCTGGCCGACTACTTCGTGATCTGCAACGGCACCTCCTCCACCCACATCAAGGCGCTGGTGGATGAGGTGGACAAGGAGCTTTCCGAGGCCGGGGAGCCCCCCATCCGCCGGGAAGGTCTGCGCTCGGACATCTGGGTGCTGATGGATTTCGGCTGCGTGATCGTCCATGTGTTCACGGATGAGGCACGCAAGTTCTACAATCTGGAGCGTCTCTGGAGCGATTCTGAGGAGATCGACCCCGCCACGCTGCCGCTGCCCCCGCTGCCGGAGGAAGAATAATCAGAAGAGGATAATCAGTATGAAGTACGATTTTACCGCCATTGAGAAAAAATGGCAGGATCGCTGGGAAGAGACGAAACCCTACGCCGCCGTCACCGGCAGCGACAAGCCAAAGTTTTACGGGCTCATTGAGTTTCCGTACCCCAGCGCCGCCGGGCTCCATGTGGGGCACCCACGTCCTTTTACCGCGCTGGATATTGTGACGCGGAAAAAGCGCATGGAGGGCTACAACGTCCTGTTCCCCATCGGGTATGACGCCTTCGGCCTGCCAACGGAGAACTTTGCCATCAAGAACCATGTCCACCCGGCCATCGTCACCCGACAGAACATCCAGAACTTTACCCGGCAGCTCAAAATGCTGGGCTACGGCTTCGACTGGGATCGGGTGGTGGACACCACCGACCCCAAGTACTACAAGTGGACCCAGTGGATCTTCCTGCAGATGTTCAAGAAGGGCCTGGCCTACAAGACCACTATGCCCGTGAACTGGTGCACCAGCTGTAAATGCGTCCTGGCCAACGAAGAAGTGGTGGAGGGCGTGTGCGAGCGCTGCGGCAGCGAGGTCGTGCGGCGGGAGAAGAGCCAGTGGATGCTGGCCATCACCAAGTACGCCCAGCGCCTGGTGGACGATATTGACGATCTGGACTTTATCGAGCGGGTCAAGACCCAGCAGAAGAACTGGATCGGCCGCTCCACCGGCGCGGAGGTCACCTTCCACACCACCGCCGGGGACGATGTGGTGGTCTACACCACCCGGCCGGATACCCTCTTTGGCGCCACCTACATGGTGCTCTCCCCGGAGCATGCCTATGTGAAAAAGTGGCAGCCTAAGCTCTCTAACTGGGACGCTGTTGCCGCCTATGTGGACGAGGCCGCTCACAAGTCCGACTTCGAGCGGGCGGAGCTCAACAAGGAAAAGACCGGCGTCCGCCTGGAGGGCGTGCGCGCCATCAACCCGGTGAACGGCAAGGAGATCCCCATCTTCATCTCCGACTACGTCCTGGTGACCTACGGCACCGGCGCCATCATGGCAGTTCCCGCCCACGACGACCGCGACTGGGAGTTTGCCCGCAAGTTCGGCTGCGAGATCATCGAGGTGGTCAAGGGCGGCAACATCGAAGAGGCCGCCTTCACCCTGAAGGACGACACCGGCATCATGGTCAACTCCGGCTTCCTGAACGGGCTGACTGTCCGCCAGGCCATCCCTGCCATGAAGAAGTGGCTTACCGAGCAGGGCATCGGCGTGGAGAAGGTGAACTTCAAGCTGCGCGACTGGGTCTTCTCCCGTCAGCGCTATTGGGGTGAGCCCATCCCCCTGGTGAACTGCCCCAAGTGCGGCTGGGTGCCTGTCCCCGAGGAGCAGCTTCCCGTGCTGCTGCCCCAGGTGGACTCCTATGAGCTCACCGACGACGGCGAGTCGCCCCTCTCCAAGATGACCGACTGGGTCAACACCACCTGCCCCTGCTGCGGCGGTCCCGCCAAACGGGAAACGGATACCATGCCCCAGTGGGCCGGCTCCAGCTGGTACTTCCTGCGCTACATGGATCCCCACAACGACAAGGAGCTGGTCTCCAAGGAGGCCGAGGAGTATTGGGGGCCCGTGGACTGGTATAACGGCGGTATGGAGCACACCACGCTCCACCTGCTCTACAGCCGCTTCTGGCACAAGTTCCTGTATGACATCGGTGTGGTGCACACGCCGGAGCCCTATGCCAAGCGCACCTCCCACGGCATGATCCTGGGCCGCAACCCCCACTATGTGGGCTTTGCCGAGACCGAGGAGGAGAAGCAGGCGCTGATCGCAAAATACGGCAGTCAGGCCCAGCGCCCGGCGGTGAAGATGTCCAAGTCCCTGGGGAACGTGGTGAATCCCGACGATGTGGTGAAGGCCTACGGCGCGGACACCATGCGCGTGTACATCATGTTCATCGGCGACTTTGAGAAGACCGCCACCTGGTCGGACGACGCGGTGAAGGGCTCCAAGCGCTTCCTGGATCGCTGCTGGAATCTGATGGAGCAGGCGAAGGACGAGTTTGCCGTCACCCCGAAGAACGAGAGCATCATTCACAAGACCATCAAAAAGGTCAGTGAGGATATCGAGAGCCTGAAGCTCAACACCGCCATTGCCGCCCTCATGACCATGGTCAACGAGTTCTACTCGAACGGCGTCACCAAGGGCGATCTGGAGTATCTGATCCTGCTGCTCAGCCCCTTCGCGCCCCATATTTCCGAGGAAATGTGGGAGCTGCTGGGCTTTGCCGAAAAGTACGGCAAGATGGCCATGCAGATGCCCTGGCCGAAGTATGACGAGGCCAAGACCCGGGATGCGGAGAAAGAGATGGCCGTGCAGGTCAACGGCAAGCTGCGCGCCACGGTGATCGTCCCCGCCGACGCAGACGATGCGACTGTGATCGCCGCCGCCTGCGCCGAGGAGAAGATCCAGCGGCAGATGCAGGGAATGCAGCTTGTGAAGACGATCGTTGTCAAGAACAAGCTGGTGAACCTGATCCTGAAGCCTGCAAAGTGAAGAAAATCCGGATCTGAAACAAGTAATTCTTGACAAAACCCGTAAATTACTTTATAATACCGCTGTTACAAAGCCAATGCACTGTTGGCCCTTAAAGCGCCGCATGGCGTGTTGGAGGGAGGGAAATACATGTCTGAAATCTACGTCAAAGAGAACGAGTCTCTGGACAACGCTCTTAAGCGTTTCAAGCGCAGCTGCGCCAAGTCCGGCGTTCTGGCGGATCTGAGAAAGAAGGAGTACTATCAGAGCCCCAGCGTGAAGCGTCGCAAGAAATCTGAGGCCGCTCGCAAGAACAAGAACAAGCGCTTCTATTGATGACATTCAAAAAGCCAGCACCGTTTCGGTGCTGGCTTTCAATGTGTAGACAAACCCCAAAGCATGTCATTGCGAGCCAGTGCTCACACTGGCGTGGCAATCCGTTCTTTTCTAAAAATGCTGAAAAACGGGACTTTTAGGATGCGGATTCCCACACCAGTGACGTCGGTCACTGGTTCGGAATGACAGAATACCGACTTTGTCTAAAGTCTGAAAGCCAGCACCGTTTCGGTGCTGGCTTTCATTATGCCTGTTCCTCTGCTTTTCGGAGCTGATGCCGGCTTAATATGGCCTCTGCCGGGTCGTCTGCCGGGCGGAAGATCTTGACATAGCCCTGCAGCGCCGCCGCCTTGGTGCGCAGGTTGCGGGAGCGGCCGTCGATGTATATATCGCACTTCTCACGGCCGTTTTTCGCTTCCTGCACCAGGTTTGCCGCCGCGCTGTTGCCGTCGAAGGCCAGCAGCACGGAGGGACGGCGCTTGAAGATCTCATAGGCGAAGCTCTTGTAGAGTCCCAGCATGGTGGGCTCGATGGAGATGCGCACGGAGACGCCGCTCTGTCTCAGGCGATCCCGCTCTTTGGTACTGATGCTGCTGGGCACAATGGCAAAGATCTCAAATCTGCCGGCATTCTGCTCCAACAGATAGCGCTCATAGCCGGAGAGTGAGCTGCCGATCACGAAGAAGACCTTCTCCGGGGCGGCTTCCCGCAAGAGCTTGTCCAGAATCGCCTGCCCCTGCCCGCGGAGCCGGGTGACATGGCGGTCGTTGTTGAAGCTGCCGCCGGCGATCACGATGGGGAGCTTTCCCGCAGGCAGCTCCCGGATCTGCTCCTGCAGAGCCTCCTGGGCGTCCAGCTTCCCGCTGTTTACCCAGAGCGCCTCAGAGGCCTTTTCTGTCTCTTCAATGCGAGAAGTGAGGAATTCGCCCACATCTTGATCCCCAAGCTCTTGCTCAAAGCGCTCCGCCTTCTCGCGGAAGATCCGTCGGCTTCCTGCCGCGATTTTCGCGTCGTGCTTTCGCATGAGGCAGAGCTCCTCCACGCTCAGATCCAGCAGCTTTTCCAGAGCGAGCTCTTCCTCGATGGGGTCCGTGCCGTAAAGCGCGCAGCCGTCCGTCCCCTGGACGCAGAAGACGCCGGAACGCAGGAAGGTCTTCAGTGGGTGCAGGCTGGGGTCGGTGAGATTGTTCAGACGCACGTTGGAGGTGATCTGAAACTCCAGCACCACCTCGTTCTCAATCAGATCCTGGATGAGCCGCTGCCCCTTGGGGCTGCGCAGATCGGCGGCGTAGAGGCCGTGGCCGATGCGGACATGGGGCATCTTCTGCCCGGGGGCCAGGGATTCCCGCACCAGGCGGACGCTGTTAGCCACATTGTCCCGCAGACTGTCGTTTTCCCCCGCGTGAATGCGGATGACAAAGCCGGGATCCAGGGCGGCGATCCGCACAAGCTCCCGGATCACCGGGCGCAGCTCCAGAATGTCGTTAATCTCCTCGCCCAGAATGTCGCTGCCGGCCACATAGGGGTCTGCCGCCACGGCACGGAGCACCTGCAGGTTCTCCGCCAGATAGTCATTGGGGGTGACAGCGTCTTTGATGATGGTCAGCGGCACTCGGCGGATCCCCGCCAGGAAGCGGATCAGCACGCCGGTTTCCCGGGTGACGGCGGGCATGACCGCGTGAACCTGGCGCAGCATCTCGGCGGCTTCCTTCTTCTTGACCAGAGAGGTGTCGGAGATCTCCACATATTCGATGCCGCAGCGGGCGTAGGAGCGGGCGATCCACAGGAGCTTGTCCTGAAAGAGCGTGTTGCCGCGGTAGTCTGGATCCTCCCGGTCGGCCAGCATCCGGGCGCAGAGGCGCAGGATGTCGGGGTCGGGAATCTGCTCCAGACTGCGCAGAGAGACAGGGGCGTCCGAAGGGATCCCCTTGGTGAATACATAGCGATAGAGATAGACCTTTTCCAGATTGGCAAAGACGGCCTGACCGTCCTTGGGAATGGTCAGAGAATTGCGGATCTGCACGATGTTCCAGGCGGCGTCCGGGAGATTGCCCAGGATCAGATCGGCAAAGTTCAGAAAGGTGTTGTCGTCAATGCGGCGCTCCCGGTATTTGCCGGTCAGGGCGGAGTCGGCAAAACGCTGCGCAACCAGTGCACGCTGGGTCTCCAGCGCCGTCCGCTGCCTGTCGCTGATGCGCAGCCCCAGCTTTTTGATGTAGTACAGGGGATAGCGGATCTGGTGGCAGATGCCCAGGGCGATCAGAATGTCCGGGGAAAGGTTGGCGTTCATGTGGGTGTGCAGGTCGGTGCGGAATTTGCACTCGCTGCGGATGTAGGTCTTCACGATGGTTCGCATCTCATCCAGGCGGTAGTCTTTGGTCTGGCTCATCAGCGTCTTGGAGATCGCGGGGATGGAGGCCTTCAGCTCGACGCTGCCGTCAGGCCAGATGTTGGCCACCTTGGTATTGCCCAGGCGGAAGATGAAAAGCTCGCGGTTCTGCCCGTCCACATAGCTGGGCACGGTGCCGCGGATCACCTTGAGCCCCTGCTCGTCCTCGCTGATGGGGAGCTTGCAGAGCCGGGCCAGGTTCGTGATCAGATTACCGCTGTGATGGTTCGGTGTGCGCAGGACATAGCGCAGCCCCTCCGCGTCCCGGTAGAGCTCCACCACGATGTCCTTTTCCTTGTCCAGATAGAATTGGCCGAAGCGTTCCATAAAACCTCACTTTTCCTTGTCGGAGATGGCATTCGTCTTATACTAATACCTGATAAAAAGCTTTAGAAAGATTTTCGAGGCAGAATTGTGTCAGGCGAGGCGCTTTCTGCAGAGCATAATGGAGATATATGGTCAAGGAAAGCAACGAAGCATGGCGCAATTCTGCCCGGAAAGAATCAAAGGTTTTTATTAGGTGTTAGTATTATCGGGGCTGCGCAGGATCATGCGGATCAGGGCGAATCTCGCCCGTTTCGGCAGCAGATCAAACAGGATCAGAAGGGGATTGCGGTTGATCGCGTAGGCAAAGCGGGGGGATCTGGCGTGAAAGATCCGGTCGAGCTTCTCCGCGATTTTCGCGGGCGGGATCCGGCGCGCCTCCACCCGATCCACGATGTCCCGAAAGCGCCTGGCGTTGCAGGCATACAGACGGGTGTCGCGGCAGAAGGCGTCCAGCTGGCGGGTGGAGTCCCCGAGCATGCCGGTGTCCACGGCTCCGGCCCGCAGCACCGATACATGCACGCCTAAAAGCTGCAGTTCCATCTGCAGGGAATAGGCGTACTTGTCCAGCGCCGTCTTCGTGATCCCGTAGAGACCCGTGAAGGGCAGGGGATCGCGCGCTGCAAGCTCGCTGGTCACCAGGATCACACGGGAGTCTTTTTTCAAAAGAGGCAGGAAGCAACGGTTCACCAGATAGGCGCCGCCCAGATTGATCCGCAGCGCGCGTTCAAAGGCGGCCGGCGTGATCTCCACCAGGGAATCGAGCACATAGATCCCCGCCAGATGGATGATTCCGCAGAGCTGAGTTTCCACTGCACAAACGGCCTCGTAGGCTGCCGCGACGCTTTTTTCATCCGTCACGTCGGCCTGCAGAGGCACCACGTTTTCCCGCGGGGCGCACTTCACCCGATCCAGGGCATAGACCCGGTAGCCCTGCGCGGTAAAGAGCTCCACGGCGGCCTTTCCCATGCCGCCTCCCGCGCCTGTAATCAAAATGCTATTCATACAGCTTTCACGCCCGTTCTTTTCATAAACCGTTGTATTAATTGGCCAATCTTTTGCAGGACATAAGAGCGCCGCGCATTCCACATGCCTCGGAGCAGCAGATCAAAAAAATGGCTTGTATTCGACCCACTGGCTCATCCCAATGAGGGAATGGGCAATTCCCCGGTATGGGCAAAGGTTGAGACAGTAAGTTGAATATCGACAAACCAGAATTTGTCTCTTTAAAAATTCAGAACAGATGACAAATCAGATTGAATGAATCCGGCACATCTTCATCAATGTATCCCGAATCAATGAAACCATGTTTCTCATATAAACGGATTGCCTCATCATCTTCCATTTTTACACACACTTCTACATGATCAAAATGTCTTTCTTTTCGTAATTCATTGAGTATCAATCCAAGTGCGGCAGAACCATATCCCTTGCCCTGATATCGCTGGTCGATCATAAACTGCTGAAGTTCGTAACCGAGAGGTTCATCAGTAAACTCTCTCACAAGGGCAACACCGATTACAGTATCATTGTTTTCAATAACAAGAATCTTTCCGTTACAGTTGCGATAAACATAGCCCCTGGCAAGAATTCCGATCGCAGATGCAAGAAAGCCCTTCTGGTAATCCTTCACCGACAAAGAGGCTACATCAAGCCAATTATCTTCAGTAACGTCCGTAAGCCTAAGCATATTCATTTGTCCTTTCAAATCCCGATTAGCTTACTTCTTTTTCTTCGTAGCCGGAAGCTCCGCATACATCGCATCCACCAGTTCTCTCAGAAACTCCCTGTTATCCACATCATCCACAAGCAGCATCTCTTTCCCGCCGTCGTAGGCCAGCTCCCTCTCTGCATGGGGCATCAAGGCCAGAGCGGCCTTCACGGGCTTCACAAGGAAGCGGTCATCGTAAATGCCGCCGACCACCTTGCCGCGATAATAGAGGATGTATTCTCCCATCATCGCCCGATAAGATACGTCATCCAGTTCCGACAACTGCTCCAATATGAAATCCAGATATTCTTTGCTTGACGCCATAGGACAATTCTCCGCTCACATTTTGATGAAAGCAAGGCAGCCAAGATCGTCGGATGCGGTAAAGCCCGCCGAACGATAGAACGCCTTCGTCTTTTCCGTGTTGTCCGTCAGCAGCTCCATCTGGTAAACGTCTTGATACCGCTCCATGACGGCCTGCAGCAGTTTGCTTCCGATGCCTTGACGCTGGTATTCCGACAGAACGATGATATCCTGCACAAACACGATCGTCCGCCCGTCACCGACCGCTCGGATGATTCCCACCAATCGATCAGAATCATACGCTCCGAGTACACAAAGAGAATTTGCATAGGCCTCCCGAAGAGTGTCGACCCGCTCCAGGTAGTTCATCCAGCCGACGCTCTCATATAGATTTACGATCTCATCCAATTGGAAATGGTCATACTCTTTAATTGTCATAATTCCCTCTACATCGAAACAGCTGACGCAGCATGTGCCAACAAACCCACCGCCTTCACATGCCTTGGAGCAGCAGGTCAAATAAAAAGGCTTGTATTCGACCCACCGGTTCATCCCAATGAAGGAATGGGCAATTTCCCGGTATCGGTCGAGGTTGAGACAGTAAGTTGAATATCAGCAGACCAAAGAATAAAGAATTATGCCTTTCTTTGACTTGCTTTCCATTTTAACCACAGGGGGCTGAGAAGTGTTGCCTTAGGATCTGTCTGAATTGTGTAGCACGGGAAATTTTTACAATGCCCGCAAGATACGAGTTCTTTTTGTATCGCACAATCTCTTGCATAGCATACTCCACTTGCATTGCCCTGGACGCACCCGAGACATTCTTTTTCCAAAAAGCTGGGACATTGTCCGCAATAGTAGCCGCATTTTCCCAACAGTTCTTTATCCATTTGATATGTCCTCACAAAACCAAATTTGTATAATTTGCCTCCGTCGCCCTTATTGCACCCAGGCAGTGAATCCTTACAACGCGACTATAGTCGGTTTCGGACATCTGCCGCAGCAGCTCCAGATACGGCCTGACGAACTCCGGTCTGCGTTTGCCGAGAACGCGGAAGATCTCCGGCGCTTCCATTCTGACCTTATCATTCGCGTCGTGCAGGAGCGTTTCAAACACCGGCATATGATCCTTATAGACGTCCGGCATGTTCGTTGCGATGTTTTCTGATGCCCAGATAAACGCCAGCCGGACCTTCGGCTCTTCATCACAGGCGAAGCGGAACAGGTCGGTCCAATACGGCTCGATCACAGGATAGCTGCCCCGCCCGATCCTGCCGAGAGCGTTCACAGCACGATCACGCAAAAGCGGCTCCGGGCTGTCAAGGAGGGAAGCTATGGCTGGAACCGCATCCTGTACGGACTGAGGGTAGACAAGGCCCATTTCGCCCAGCAGCCAGAGCGCCTTGGCCTGTATCTTTACGGAGTCATGGGTGAGGAGAGACGAAACATAGGGAATGCTTTCTTCCCATCTGTCCTTCTCTTTTGTCAGGGCTCCGAGCTCTTTATAAAGTTCTGCTTCGGTCATATCACTGGCCTCTCATACAGGAATATAGCTGTGCTGAAAAGAATGCTCAAGCTAAGTTCAGTTTATAATAATGGGCATCAAAATAGGTCTCTTCCCCCCATTTTTTATAGCGGGTTTTTCTGTCCTCTGAAAACCCAAATTTGCGAAGAAGTGCAACTGACGCAAGATTGATATCGGCCACTTCTCCCGTGATGGATTTGCCGCCTTCCGCCTTTACCCAGCGGATGATAGCATCAATCACTTCAGTTCCAAGGCCTTCTTTCCAATGCTCTTTTGAGATGCAATACCCGATATCGTAATTCCCGTTTTCAGGGAATATGCAGCAGGTACCGACAGGTGTACCATTCTCTTTCCATTCAGCAACTAGATAATACCCTTCAGGGTTGTCTTCCATCTCATCAACACATTTGAGATACGCTTCGTCCATGTTCTCACGGACAGGGTCGCTCATATACTGTCCGTTTTCCTTGTCTCCCCATAGAGACAGCGTAAAGTCTTTATCAGACTTCCGCCAGGAACGAATTGTTAATCTTGGCGTTTCTAAGTTCTCGATAAAAAGCATTGAGCGTCTTTCTCCTTCAAATTCTAACTTAATGCACTGACATCCAAATCACAGCCTCAACCCGCTGTTATCCAAACCACTAACTCAACCCTGCCGAAAAAACATCCAAACCGGCCACCCAACCCTATGACATCTAAATGGCCTACTCAACCCTCCGACCGGAGCGATTGATATGTTCTGATAGAGCGATTTTTGCGGTCAAATCGTCTCTCCGGCACTGATGCCCGGATGTCAGAAAAACCCGGAAATACGGCACTTTCTACTGCCTTATGTGTCTTTCCGTGACATCAATACTACTGTCTCCACATGGCAGGTGCGCGGGAACATGTCCACCGCGGTGACCGCCCGCAGGGTATAGCCGAGCCCCTGGAAGCGCAGAATATCACGGGCAAGGGTGGCGGGATTGCAGGAAACATAGACCACCCGTTCCGGCTCCATGGAGGCCACGGCGGCGACGGCCTCCTCGCTCATGCCCTTGCGCGGCGGATCCACTACCACGACCCGGGGCTTGAGCCCGCGGGAGGCGAGGGCCTTTGCCGCCTCGCCCGCGTCGCCGCAGAGAAATTCCGCGTTCCCGACGCCGTTTCGCGCGGCGTTCTCCCGGGCGTTTTCCACTGCCTCCGGCACGATCTCCGCGCCGATGACACGGCCGGCGTCCCGCGCCATGCGGAGACTGATGGTGCCCGCGCCGCAGTAGAGATCAAAGACCAGATCGTCCTTCCCCGCGGCGGCATATTGGGCGGCCTTCTCGTAGAGCCGCTCCGCCTGGGGTGGATTGATTTGGAAAAAGGCCTGGGGCGCGATGGAAAACTCCAGCCCGCACAGCCTGTCATGCAGCATGGGCTCGCCCCAGGGCGTGTAGAAATCCCCGGAGAGCACGGTGTTGCCCCGGCTTTTGTTGATGTTCAGCACGATCCCGGTAAGCTCCGGGCAGCGGCTGCGCAAAAATTCCGTGAGCGCGGCGGTTTTCGCGCCGAAGCCGGAGGCGGAGCTGATGCAGAGCACCGCATCCCCGGTCTGCCGCGCCTGGCGGCAGAAGACGTGCCGCACCGTGCCCTTGCCGCTTGCCTCGTCATAGGCGCTTAGCCCCTCAGCCCGAAGAAAATCCACCACCGCGGCGGCGCAGCGGCAGCTCAGCTCCGACTGTAAAAGACAGCGGTCGATGGGGATCAGGTCGTGGCTCCGTTCCCGGTAAAAGCCATAGGCGGCCTGCCCGTCTACCTGCGCCACGGCAAAAATGGCCTTGTTGCGGTAGTGCGCGGTCTCCGAGCTGCCCAGGATCTCCGTTGCCTGCACGCTCTGCTTACCGATATGCTGCAGCGCGGCGTTGACCCGATCCAGCTTGAAGCGCAGCTCCTCTTCATAGCGCATATGCCGGGTGTCGCAGCCGCCGCACTTGCCGGCACAGGGACAGTCCGGCTCCACACGGGCAGGGGAGGAGCGCAGCAGCTTTTCGCCCTTTGCGTAGATGGTGCTGCTGCCGACCTTCAGGAGCTTGATGTCCCATTCCTCTCCGGGGATCGCGCCGGGCACGAAAATCGCCCGCCCGTCCACATGGCAGACGCCCTGGGCCTCGGAGCCCCAGCCGTCGATCGTAACGGTCAATATTTGATTTTTTCTTAATTCTTCCATAAAAATAAGTTTAACATATTCGCAGGCGGAAGACAATGCGCCACAGGCAAACATTTTTGGAAATCTTTCTATTTCATATTTCGCGTTTACACTCAAATAATAGGAGCGTAATTCTTGAGGAGGCGCAATATGAAAAAGAGATTTCTTTGCATTTTCTTTGCCGTGCTCATCGCGGCGGCGCTCTGCGGCTGCGGCGCCATGCGCGGCAACAATGGGACGAACAACGGAGACATGGACATTCTCCCCGACGTGAGCCCCATGATTCTGCCGGATACGGATGAAGGGGTGGTCACCGATCACGACGGCATCATCGGCAACGGCGGCCAGGGCGCAGACAACGGCACCCAGACCGGCATGACCCCCAGCCCCAGCCCCGAGGCGGGCAATGGGAGCATGGGCGGCCAGACCGGCGGCCAGACCGGCGGCCAGACCGGTGGACAGAGCGGGACGACGCCCAGTGCTTCTCCCAAGCCGTAAACGGAAAGGACGCAACGCAAACTTTGCGAAGCGTCCTTTTTTGTTGCTTTTTTGTGCGGCTCTTGGTATGATGCAGGCGGGAGGGGAGCGCATGCTGCGGATCTATTACGCGGACGTGAGCGGCCTGCCGGAGGAGCCGGAGGGACTGCCGCTGTCCCGCTATCGCCTGGAACAACTGAATCGCGTGAGGCCTGCGCTGCGCCGTCGGCAGGGAATCGGCGCGGAGCTGCTGCTGATCCGCGCCCTGCGGGATTATGCCGGCGCCTTTGACCTGCCCCTGGACATTCTGACGGAGCAGGGCGGAAAGCCCTATCTTGCCTGCGGGACGCCCCATTTCAGCCTCTCCCACTCCGGACACTTCGCCGCCTGCGCCCTGTCCGACAGGGCGGTGGGGCTGGATCTTCAGCTGCAAAGCCCCTGCAGGGAAAGCCTCATGCATCGCTTCTTCGCCCCGGAGGAACAGCGCTATGTGCTGGCGTCGGAAGATCGGGACGCTGCCTTCACCGAGATCTGGAGCAAGAAGGAGAGCCGCCTCAAGGCCGACGGAACCGGCCTCACCATGGAGCTTTCCGCATTCTCGGTGCTTGACCGGTCGGAAGGGGAGCGCATCTGGCATACCCGCGTGGGAGAGCTGCATCTGTCCGTCTGCGTCTCGGAAGGGAATCCCCGCCCGGATTGTCTGAATTTGATTGAGCTGCCTTAGGGCGGCTCTTTTTTATAGCAGGTTGACCTCGTGCATCGTCTTGCGAAGGGAAAGCAGGTGCTCCTCGGAAATCGGCGTCAGAGGCAGACGCAGCAGTCCGCTGTCCTGCTCCAAAAGCTGCATGGCGGCCTTGACAGGCATGGGGTTTGTCTCGATGAAGAGCGCTGAGAAGAGCGCGGCGTATTTGCAATAGAGCTCCGTCGCGGCGGCATAGTCGTTGCCGAGACACAGGGCGCAGAGCTTGCTGACCACAGCGGGCACCACATTGCTGGCTACCGAGATCACCCCCAGAGCGCCCAGCGCCATCATGGGGACGGTGTTGTCGTCGTTGCCGCTCCAGAGGTTCAGGGCGTTTCCGCAGAGGGCGCGGGTTCTGGCGATGAGACTGAAATCGCCGGAGGCCTCCTTGACACCGTTGATGTTGGGGTGTTCGGAGAGCGCCTTGTAGGTCTCGGCGGCGATGCCGATGCCCGTGCGGCTGGGGACGTTGTAGAGGATCATGGGCAGCTCCACCCGGTCGGCCACATAAGAAAAGTGCTCGACCAGTCCCTTCTGTGAGCTCTTGTTGTAATAGGGCGTGACCATCAAGACCGCGTCGGCGCCCACAGCGGCGGCGTTTTCCGCTTTTTTCAGCGCCGCCGTGGTGTTGTTACCGCCGATGCCCACGATGGTCTTCATTTTGCTCCGGCAGGCGTTGACGGTGTAGCGTACCAGCTCGTTGTGCTCGTCCTGGGAGAGCGTGGCGTTTTCTCCCGTGGTGCCGCAGACCAGGATGGCCGCGGTACCGCCCTCATACTGCGCCTCCAGATTGCGCTCCAGGCGGGCGTAGTCGATGCCCCGGTCGCAGAAGGGCGTCACGATGGCGGTGCAGGAGCCTTGAAAGGCAGGGATTTTGTTCATAGTTTTCCTCCTGTTGGATCTGAATTCTGCACAGCATATGAACAAGAGGCTGCGGATATGTGTTTTCCGTTGAAAAAGCCGGCGGGATCTGTTATAATCCAAATAATTGACAAAAGAATGACCTGAAACAGGAGCAAGTGTATATGAAGAGAACGGATTTTTCCTTTGACCTGCCGGAGGAGCTGATTGCCCAAACGCCGCTGCAGCGGCGGGACGGCTCAAGACTCCTGCATCTGGATAAACATACAGGCGCGGTGGAGCACGGGCATTTTTACGATCTGCCCCGCTATCTGAAGCCGGGTGACTGCCTGGTGCTGAACGATTCCCGGGTGCTGCCCGCCCGCCTCATCGGCAGTCGCGCCAGCGGCGGCAGCGTGGAGCTGGTGCTGTTGCGGGATCTGGGGGACGGAAAATGGGAATGCCTCAGCCGCCCCGGGAGAAAGACCAAGCCAGGCACAGAGCTGTTTTTCGGCGAGGGAGAGCTGCGCGCCACGGTTCTGGAGGTGGCGGAGGGCGGCAACCGGATCGTCCAGTTCCACTATGAGGGGATCTTCCTGGAGGTGCTGGAACGCCTTGGCAAGATGCCGCTGCCGCCCTATATCCGGGAGGAGCTGCAGGACGCGGAGCGCTATCAGACGGTCTATTCCCGGGAGCTTGGCAGCGCCGCCGCGCCTACCGCGGGACTCCATTTCACCAAAGAGCTCCTGGCGCAGATCGAGGCCATGGGCGTCAACATCGCCTATGTGACGCTGCATGTGGGCCTCGGTACCTTCCGCCCGGTGAAGGAGGAGGAGATCGAGGATCACCCCATGCACGCGGAATTCTGCATCGTGCCGGAGCGCACGGCACGCCTCGTGACCGAGACGAAGAAGGCCGGCGGGCGCATCGTCTCCGTGGGCACCACCTCTTGCCGCACCCTGGAGAGCTTTGCCAGGGAGGACGGCACGCTGGAGCCTTGCTCCGGCTGGACGGACATCTTCATCTATCCGGGCTACCGCTTCAAATGCGTGGACGCGCTGGTGACGAATTTCCACCTGCCGGAGAGCACGCTCATTATGCTGGTCTCAGCCCTGGCCGGGCGGGAGCATGTGCTGAACGCCTACCGGATCGCCGTGGAGGAACGCTACAGATTCTTCTCCTTTGGCGACGCGATGTTCATAGAATAGAGGAGCAGAAATGTACAAGCTATTGAAGCAGGAAGGCCGCGCCCGGCGCGGCGAATTTGAGACGCCCCACGGCATCGTACAGACCCCGGTGTTCATGAACGTGGGCACCCAGGGCGCCATCAAGGGCGCACTGTCCGCCCGGGATCTGAAGGAGATCGGCTGTCAGGTGGAGCTATCCAACACCTACCACCTGCATGTCCGTCCGGGCGACGAGCTCATCAAGCAACTGGGCGGTCTGCACAAGTTCATGACCTGGGACGGGCCGATCCTCACCGACAGCGGCGGCTTTCAGATCTTTTCCCTGGCCTCCCTGCGCAAGATCAAGGAGGACGGCGTCCGCTTCAACTCCCATGTGGACGGCAGACACATCTTCATGGGGCCGGAGGAGAGCATGCGCATCCAGGCAAACCTGGGCTCGGACATCGCCATGGCCTTTGATGAGTGCATCAAGATCCCCTCGCCCCGGGACTATGTGATCCAGTCCTGCGCCCGGACGGTGCGCTGGCTGGAGCGCTGCAAGAAGGCGCTGGCAGAGTATAACGCCGCGGAGGATGCGGTAAACCCCGGTCAGATGCTCTTCGGCATCAACCAGGGTGCTGTGTTCCATGACATCCGGATCGAGCACATGAAGCGCATCGCGGAGCTGGATCTGCCAGGCTACGCCATCGGGGGCCTTGCGGTAGGGGAGACCCACCGGGAGATGTACGACACCATCGAGGCGGTGGAGGAGCACATGCCCAAGGACAAGCCCCGCTATCTGATGGGCGTGGGCACGCCTGGGAATATCCTGGAGTCCGTGGCCCGGGGCGTGGATTTCTTCGACTGCGTGATGCCCGCCCGCAACGGACGGCACGGGCATCTCTTCACCTGGGGCGGCATCATCAACATCAAGAACGAGAAGTACGCCCGGGATGAGCAGCCCATCGACCCCGCCTGCAATTGCCCGGTGTGCCGCCGCTACTCCCGCGCTTATCTGCGCCATCTCTTCAAGGCGGAGGAAATGCTGGCCATGCGTCTGGCTGTAGGGCACAATCTGTATTTCTACAACTGCCTGATGCAAAAGATCCGGGACGCGCTGGACACCGGGCGCTTTGACAGCTTTCGCCGGGAATACTCAGAAATTTTGGATAAAAGAGTTTAAGCGTCTTGCATTTGCAGGCTGAAGCATGTATAATATAACTACTTTGTTTTTGGAGGTTTTCCCCATATGCTTTATACACTCGTGATGTTAACGGAAGGTGCGGCGGAAGCTGCCGGCACAACGGATGCGGCGCAGCAGCAGGGTACCCTGGGCCTCGGCGGGATGCTGATCCCCCTGATCCTCATGTTCGTCCTCATGTACTTCCTGATGATCCGTCCCGAAAGCAAGCGGAAAAAGAAGGCGGAGGAGATGCGCAACAATCTGAGCCTGGGCGATGAGATCACCACCATCGGCGGCATGACTGGCAAGATCGTGCAGGTCACCGAGGACACCGTCACCTTCGAGACCGGCGAGGATCGCGTTCGTATCCAGACCAAGAAGTGGGCCATTCAGACCACCGCCAAGATGGAGGCTGAGGAAGCCAACAAGTATAAAAAGAAATAAGCAACCGGCATGAGACACCCCCGCAGAGAATAGGATGTACCATCTTCTCTGCGGGGGTGTTTTCTATCGGGAAGCGTGTAAAAAATCTGGGGAGTGTGCGTGCGCTGCTGCGCGCCGTACTTGTGTGGGGAGCCTGCGCCTTCCTGCTTTTGGCGCTGGCTTCGTTGATTCTCACCAAAGCAAGCGCCGGATCGGAGATCCTGGGCTACTGCAGTTCGGCCATCAGCTTTATCTGTGCCGCGGCGGCTGGCTTCTCTGCAGCGCAGCAGAGACGGGACATGCCGCTCTGGCAAGGGGCGCTCATTGCGATCATTCTGGTAATCCTTCTGCTGACTCTGGGCTTTCTCGTCAGGGGGAAGAACCTGAATCCGTCCGGAATCATGAGCGTTGTGAGCTTCACCTTTGCCGGGGCGCTGCTGGGAGCTTTGGCTGCCCGCAAGGGCAGAGGCAAAAAACGGAAAAGGGGGAGGGGATTGCGGAGAATAAGTTGACATAACATTTTTTCGGAAATGTTTTTTCTTGGCGGATGGCTACAAGATATAGAGGAAACGAGGAAAAAGAGGGCGCATAGTGCGCTACAAATTGTGTCAATAGGTTACAATAGTTAACATAAAAGAAAATAAAATCTGAAAAAGGGCTTGAAAAGTTTGCGAATTTGTAATATATTGTTGTCACAGCGTCGTTATGTCAATCGTTTTTTTATGACCCGGACAGATGGGAGCGAGACGGTATGCAAGTAGGGCTTCGCATCTCGCACCGGGAGAAGAATCCAATCTCGGACAGGGCGCTTCTGTTCGCATTTTTCGCAGCGGGTGTGTCTGCCGCGTATTTCGGTTCCGTGCAGCTTTCGCTGTTTTCCGAGCCAAGGCTGTTTTTCAGCGGTCTGATGGCGGGGGTGCTGCTGTTCTCCGCATCGCTGCTGGGCGCTTATCTTCTGCCCCTTGCCGCCATGCTGCTGGGCGCGTTTACGGAACAGACGGCCATGGGCACGGCCGCGCTCTGGCGTTCAGAGCACATGCTCGATCTGCCGACATTTGCACCGGGCTTGATTTTGGTGCCCATATTCTTTTTGGCCGCCGTGCACGGCATGGCGGTTACTTCTGCCGTGCAGGGCGCCATGCAGCGCGGCAGCCCGACGGCGCGGACGGTATTCCAGAGGGAACTCGCCGTGGTTTTTGTTTTCGTCCTCATGTCTTTTGCCGCTATTTTTTTCTTTTACTGAGATACATCCGGAAGAAAGGAGGGAATTGATTTGCAGAACCAGGATTGCCTGCAACTATTTGAGTCTTACTTGAGAGACGAGAAGAAGGCTTCTGCAAACACCCTCAGCTCCTATCTCCGGGATGTGAGACAGTATGGCGACTATCTGGAGCTCCACATGGACTGCACGATCGTGGATGCCACGGAGGAAGAAGCGGGCGAGTACATCAAGTGGCTCAAGAGCAACGGCAAGTCCGTGGCGACGGTTTCCCGCTGCATTGCGTCTCTGAAAAATCTCTATGCCTTCCTTTGCCTGCGGCAGATCGTGAATAGCAATCCCGCTGCAAAGCTGGTGAGCGATAAGGGCGTGCAGAAGCTGCCCCAGATCCTGAGCAGCAGGGAAGTGGAACTGCTGCTGGAGCAGCCGGAGTGCGTGGACGCCAAGGGCTATCGGGATCGGGCGATGCTGGAGCTGCTGTATGCCACCGGCATGCGCGTGACGGAGCTCATTGACCTGAACATCGGGGATGTGAATCTGGGCGCGGGCGTCGTTCGCTGCGAGAGCCGGGGGAAAGAGCGTTTTGTGCCCATGTACCCGGCGGCGATCAAAGCACTGGGGGAGTATATCGAGTTGGTTCGGCCCCAGATGCTGGCTCTCCCGGACGAAGAGGCGCTATTTGTGAACGTCAGTGGAGAGCGGATGTCCCGCCAGGGCTTCTGGAAGATCATCAAGTACTACCAGAAGAAGGCGAAGATCGACAAGGACATCACCCCCCATACCCTGCGGCATTCCTTCGCCGCGCATCTGCTGGAAAACGGCGCCGACATCCACGCCATCCAGGAGATGCTGGGACATGCGGACATCTCTTCCACCCAGGTCTACTCCCATCTGGTGAAAAAGCAGCTCAAGGACGTGTACAACAAGGCCCACCCGAGAGCATAATAGAGAAACTAAAAAAACGGACGCGTTTGCGTCCGTTTTTTCATGCAATGAGTTGGTCTGTAAGCCGGGTTCTGTCGAGAACGACCATCTATCTAGGCCAAGGGTTGCCCCTTGGCTCAAGCCACCTCCTGGGGACGGCCGGGCCGGCCTCTGCGTCCCCGTTCCACGGTGTTGCTCCGGATAGAGTTTACAGCAACCACATGTCTCCATGCGTTGGGTGAGCTCTTACCTCGCCTTTCCACCATCACCGCGCAAAGCACGGCAGTCTATTTCTGTTGCACTTGTCCGAGGGTCACCCCTGGCGGGCGTTACCCGTTATCCTTGCCCTGTGGAGCCCGGACTTTCCTCATGTACAGGCTTTCGCCATATACCCGCGGTCGTTCGGCCAACTCATCTGCTGTATTCTACCTACTTGAGGGGCTAAAGTCAAGAATAATTCTTGTCATGAGAGGCAAAAAGCGATATAATATATTGGTTAGAAATCAAGGAACGGGGCGATATTTATGACTTTGGAACAATATGTGGAGAGCCTGAAGGGCAAGCGGATCGCGGTGCTTGGCATCGGCATCAGCAATACGCCGCTCATTGAGCTGCTGTGCCGGGCCGGCTGCGACGTGACCGCCTGCGACAAGCGGAGCCTGGAGCAGATGGGGGAGACCGGAGAGCGGCTCCTCTCCCTTGGCGCCAAGCTGAAGCTGGGGGAGGACTATCTGGAAGGCCTGGATCAGGACGTGATCTTCCGTACCCCCGGCCTGATGCCCTTTGATCCCCACTTGGAGGCCGCGCGGCAGCGCGGCAGTCTGATCACCTCGGAAATGGAGGTTTTTCTAAGCCTCTGCCCCTGCAAGGTGATCGCCGTCACCGGCAGCGACGGGAAAACCACCACGACCACCATCATCTCCGAGCTTCTCAAGGCTGAGGGGTATCGGGTGCATCTGGGCGGCAACATCGGCCACCCGTTGCTCTGCGATACGCCCCGGATGCGCCCGGAGGACTATGTGGTGCTGGAGCTCAGCTCCTTCCAGCTGCACAGTATGTTCTGCCATCCGGACGTGGCGGTGATCACGAATCTGACGCCCAATCACCTGGATAAGCACAAGGATTTCCAAGATTACATCGACGCCAAGCGCGCGATCTACGAGAACCAGAGTCCGGAGGGGCGCCTGATCCTGAACGCGGACGATCCCCATACCGAGTATTATCGCGCAAGCGCCCCCGGCCATGTGAGCTGCTTCTCCGATCGGCAGCAGGTTCGGCAGGGTACCGCCCTGGTGAATGGGACCCTCTGCTGGATGACGGAGGGAAAGGCGGAGCCCATCGTGCCCGCATCTGAGATCCGCATTCCCGGCGAGCACAACGTGCTGAACTATCTGGCGGCTTTCGAGGCTGTGCGAGGACTTGTGAGAGCGGAGACCTGCCGGAAGGTCGCACGGGACTTCCCCGGCGTTGCCCACCGGCTGGAGCTGGTGCGGGAGCTGCGCGGCGTGCGATACATCAACGACTCCATCGGCTCCAGTCCTACCCGCACCATCGCGGGGCTTCACGCGCTGCACACCAAGCCCATAATTATCTGCGGCGGTTATGACAAGCAGATCCCCTTCGATACCCTGGGGGAGGAGCTGTGCCTGCGCGCCAAGGCGGTGGTGCTGACAGGACATACCGCAGACAAGATCCAGAAAGCCATCCTGGCGGCGCCGTCCTATCCCAGCCATCCTGTTCCCATGGTGCTGGCCAGCGACTTCAAAAAGGCCGTGCTCACGGCCTCGTCCTTGGCAAACGAGGGGGACATCGTGCTGCTTTCCCCCGCCTGCGCCTCCTTCGATCATTTCAAGAACTTCGAGGAGCGGGGCAATACCTTTAAGAAAATCGTAATGGAGTTATTGTGATGAAGATTTCGGAAATTCACCCCCAGGTCTTCGAGATGGCGCGGCTGGCGGAGGATCGCTGCCGGGAACGCTTTGCTGAGATCGACCGGGTGGCGGAGCAGAATACCCTCCGGGTGATGGAGGCCTTCCAGGACGCCCGGGTATCGGATGCCTGCTTTGCCGGCACCACCGGCTACGGCTACGACGATCTGGGGCGGGACACGCTGGATAAGATCTACGCGCAGCTCTTCGGCACGGAGGCTGCGCTGGTGCGCATCGGCTTTGTGAACGGTACCCACGCGCTGGTGGCGGCCATGTTCTCCCTGGCAAGGCCCGGGGAAAAGGTGCTGGCCGTCACGGGGACGCCCTATGACACCCTGCGCAGTGCCATCGGCATCAGCGGGGACGGCTTCGGCTCCCTGAAATTCTACGGCATCGACTACGGCGAGGTGCAGCTTGCCACAAGCGGGGAGCCGGACTATGAAGCTATTGCGATCTCGGCGGCTGACCCGAAGGTGACGGGCGTGATGATCCAGCGCTCCCGGGGCTACGGGGAGCGGAAGGCGCTCACGGTACAGGAGATCGGCAAAATCTGCGAGACTGTCCGCTCCGTGAATCCCGGGGCCCATATCATGGTGGATAACTGCTACGGCGAGTTTACCGACACCCTTGAGCCCACCCATGTGGGGGCGGACATCGTGGCGGGCTCGCTCATCAAGAACCCCGGCGGTGGACTTGCCCCCACCGGCGGCTATATTGCCGGCAAGAAAGAGCTGGTGGAGCGGGCGGCTGTGCGGCTGACCACGCCGGGCATCGGCGGGGAGTGCGGCTCCACCCTGGGCAACAACCGTCTGCTCTTCCAGGGGCTCTTTATGGCGCCCCATGTGGTGGCCCAGGCGCTGAAAACGGCGGTGTTCTGCGCTGCCATGATGGAACAGCTGGGCATCGAGAGCTCTCCCTCTGTGACAGAGCCGCGCTCTGACATCATTCAGATGATCAAGCTGGGCTCGCCGGAGAAAATGAAACGCTTTTGCCTGGGAATCCAGGCCGGCGCGCCGGTAGACTCCTATGTGACGCCGGAACCATGGCCCATGCCGGGCTACGACTGCCCGGTGATCATGGCGGCCGGCGCCTTCATCCAGGGCTCGTCCATTGAACTCTCCGCGGACGGCCCCATGCGGGAGCCGTATATCGTCTATATGCAGGGCGGCCTGACCTATGAATCCGGCAAGCTGGGGATCATGATGGCGGTCAGCGCCATGCTGGAGGGTTGATTCTATCCGGGAACGGAAGGCGCATACAATGCATGGAGGTGACTCCATGTGGTGCGAAGACCGTTTTTCCGCAGACATCCCAGACCTGCTCCGGAACCGAAGCCGAGGCATCGCAGACGCAGAGCGACCGCGCTTCTGATCCTGCTTGCGCTGGCGGGTTTTCTGCTGGCCGGGATGCTGTATTTGAAGCGGATCTCCAGTCAGATCGCGGTGTCAGACGCCTGCGACATCATGACGATGGAGGTCAACGCCGCCATCACCCAGGTGCTGGAGGAGGGCGACTATGACGCGGACTGGTTTGTCCGCTTTGAAAAGAACGAGGCGGGGGAAGTGACCGCCATCAGCAGCAACATGACCCATGTGAACGCCCTCTCGGCCACGCTGCTGGATCGGGTGATCGGCCTGACGGGGAATAGAAATATTACGGTCTCCATCCCGGCAGGGAATCTGACGGGACTGAGTCTGCTGATGGGACGCGGCCCGGGGATCCCGGTGGAGATCATGGTGCTGACCTCCTCTCATGTGGAATTTCGCAACAACATCGTCACGGCCGGGATCAACCAGACCAAGCACCAGATCAGCCTCCTGGTGATCGTGGATATCGACGTGCTGGTGCCCTGGGGTTCGGAAAGTGCTCAGATCTGCACAGAGCTGCTCATCGCCGACACGGTGGTGGTGGGGCAGGTACCGGAGACCTATCTCAATTTTGATCAGAACGAAGGGTGAATCGTATGGACGTACAAAAGGAAATCGACAAGCTGCGGCGAGAGATCGAGTATCACAATAAGCTGTACTATGTTCTGGATGCGCCGGTGATTTCGGACTATGACTACGATATGCTCATGAACCGGCTGAAGGCGCTGGAGAGTGAGCATCCGGAGCTGGTAACGCCGGACTCTCCCACCCAGCGGGTGGGCGGCGAGGCGCTGAGTCAGTTCGAGCCGGTGCGCCACCAGGTACCGCTGGAGAGCCTGACGGACGTGTTTTCCTATGACGAGCTCTTTGCCTTCGGCGAGCGGATGGATTCACTGCTGGGCGGGGAGCACGACTATGTGGTGGAGCCCAAGATCGACGGGCTTTCCATGTCCTTGGAGTACGAAAACGGCGTCTTCGTCCGCGGCGCTACCCGGGGCGACGGCGTCACCGGCGAGAATGTGACGGAGAATCTGCGCACTGTGCGCTCCCTTCCGCTGCACATCGAGAACGCGCCGGAGCGTCTCATCGTCCGGGGCGAGGTGTATATGTCCAAGGCCGTCTTTGAGGAGCTGAACGCCCAGCGGGAGATCAGCGGCGAGCCGCTGCTTGCCAATCCCCGAAACGCGGCTGCAGGCTCCATGCGGCAGTTGGATCCCAAGGTGGCGGCCTCCAGAAAGCTGGACATCATCTGCTTCAATCTGCAGTTCAGCTCCAGCGGCGGCTACACCACTCACGCCCAGACCCTGGACGCCATGCGGGAGATGGGCTTCCCGGTGGTCAGCTACTCCCACTATGACAACATCCGGGACTGCGTGGAGCGGATCGAGTGGCTGGGGGAGCACCGAGGCGAGCTGCCCTTTGATATGGACGGCGCCGTCATCAAAATCAACTCTCTGGCCCAGCGCCAGGCTCTGGGCAGCACCGCCAAGGCGCCCCGTTGGGCGGTGGCCTTCAAATACCCGCCGGAGAAAAAGGAGAGCAAGGTGCTGGACATCGTGGTGCAGGTGGGCCGCACCGGCGTCCTGACGCCCAAAGTCATCGTGGAGCCGGTGCGCCTGGCCGGTACCATGGTCTCCGCAGCCACGCTCCACAACCAGGATAATATCGACCGGCTGGATCTGCGCATCGGGGATACTGTCCTGCTGCAAAAGGCGGGGGAGATCATCCCGGAGGTGCTGTCCGTCAACAAGGCCAAGCGCCCCGAGGGGACGGTGCCCTTTGTGCTGCCGGAATTCTGCCCGGAGTGCGGCTCGCCGGTCGTGCGGGACGAGGACGGCGCTGCCCTCCGCTGCACCAGCCCGGAGTGTCCGGCCCAGCGGCTGCGGAACATCGCCCATTTTGCCTCCCGGGAAGCTATGGACATTGAGGGCCTTGGCATCTCCGTGTGCGAGAGTCTCATAAACGCAGGGCTCGTGAAGGACGCGGCGGATCTCTACTATCTGGAGCCCCAGTCCGTTGCCGAGCTGGAGCGCATGGGAAAAAAGTCCGCCGAGAACCTGACCGCCGCCATCGAGGCCAGCAAAGACGCCGGCCTTGCGCGTCTGCTCTGCGCCTTCGGCATCCGGCAGGTGGGGCAGAAGGCGGCCAAGGTACTGGCGAGTTATTACGCCGATCTGGACGCTCTGATGGCGGCAAGCGCCGAGGAATTGACCCTGGTGCCGGATATCGGCGGCATCACGGCGAATTTCATCGTCTCCTGGTTTTCCAATCCCCAGTCCCGGGATCTGATCGAACGGCTTCGGCAGGCGGGTGTGGACTTCAAGAGCCATGAGGAAAAGAAGGACGATCGCTTCGCGGGCAAGACCTTTGTGCTCACCGGGGCGCTGAGCCGCTTCACCCGGGACGAGGCCAGCGCTATCATCGAGAGCTTCGGCGGGAAGGCCTCCGGATCCGTCTCCAAAAAGACCAGCTTCGTGGTCGCGGGGGAGAACGCCGGCAGCAAGCTCACCAAGGCGCAGAGCCTGGGCATCCCGGTTCTCAGCGAAGAAGAGTTTGCGGAAATGATCCGTTGAGCCTTGCGTTTCGTTATCAAGACAGGGGGCGGCGCGGCAAAAAAGCTGTGCTGCCCCTTGCCTGCATGTGCCATGGAAAAAGGCGGAAAATATCGTCAATTAGCACAAATTGATGATATGAAATTTAGAAAAATACGACAAAGTTTGTGAAAAATGATCCTTGCTTTTTTCTGCGAAAGAGTCTATAATCACGCCCGCAATGAGGACATGAGGAAAGGAGATAAGAAAATGAGCCTGCATTCGTTCAGCTTCCTGAAGTTTGAGAGCTTTTTCATGGAGAGATTTTCCAAGCGTCAGAGCAACAACAACTACAGCTTCTATTTCAACACCATTTCGTTCTGATCTCCCGAAAAAAGAAGAATCAATCATGCGGATCCCCCTTCTGCCGGCCGGTGCGGTCGAGGAACGGGAGGTCTTTTTTTATGGACATAGGAAACGCACCCCGATCCCGAAAGGGAAAGGGGTGCGTTTGTATATGTTGACTTGCGGTCTTGGAGACTTAGATCTTCATGGCCACGTCCCACGCGCGCCAGATGGCGGTACGCAGGTTGCCGATGGAGACGCAGTCGCCCACGCGGTGGATGTGCGGGCCCTTGCCGCCCACGGGAGTGGGAACGAAGCCGATGCCGTTGACGATATCGTCATACTCGACCTCGGTGACCTTGCCGTCCTTGCCGCGGATAACAACGGTCTTGTCCTTGATCTCGGTAATGGTGGACTCCAGGAAGGTGGGAACCTTCTTGTAGAGCATCATGTCACGCAGGAAGGAGGCGTTGGCCAGGCAGACGTTCTGAGCCGGAACCAGGTCCTTGGCGTACTCGACAATGATGGGGTGCTTGCCCTGGAGGATCATCTCGTAGGCAGCCTCGCAGGAGGACTGGCCGCCGCCGAAGAACACGACCTTGTCGCCCACGGGCTTCTTCTCGCGAAGCAGCTGGGTGAAGGTGATGCACTTCTCAAAGCCCTTGACGTTGGGCATGGTTCTGGGGATGGCGCCGGTGGCGACGACGATCTCGTCATAGCCGCGCAGGGTGCCCAGATCGGTGACTTCGGTGTTGAAGCGAATGTCGATGTTCTGAGCCTTCATCTCGCGCTCGTACCAGCGGAGCAGCTCCTTGTCGTTCTCCTTGAAGCTCATGGCGGAAGCGGTGAGGAACAGGCCGCCGATCTTGTCGGTCTTCTCGAAGATCACGGGCTTGTGGCCGCGCTTCTTCAGCACCAGAGCGGTCTCGCAGCCGCCGATACCGGCGCCGATGATGGCAACCTTCTTGGGCTTCTTGGTGGGAACGATCTTGTAGCGGTTGTGCTGCATCGTGGGCGGGTGCAGGGCGCAGCGGCCAAGGTGCAGAGAGTCGGGCAGAGCCTGGATGTTGGCGGTACCCTTGAACTTGGCGAAGTTGAAGCAGCCGTTGTGGCAGCGGATGCAGGGCTTGATCTCCTCGTGACGGCCCTGGCGGATCTTGGTGATCCAGTCGGGATCGCAGAGGTTCTGGCGGGCGATGGCGATGGCGTCCAGACGGCCGGCGGCGATCTCCTCGGCAGCCTTGACGGGATCCATACGGCCGGCGCAGGCTACGGGGATGTCAACAAACTGACGGATGTGCTCCACGTCTGCCAGGTTGCAGTTGTCGGGCATGTACTGAGGCGGATGAGCCCAGTACCAGGCGTCGTAGGTGCCGTTGTCGCAGTTCAGGAAGTCATAGCCGGCATCCTGCAGGTACTTGACGGCCTTCTCAGACTCGGGCATATCGCGGCCGAACTCCACGTACTCTTCGCCGGGCATGGCGCCGTGGAACCAGGACTTGGTCTTGGACACGACGGAGTAACGCAGGGAGACGGGGAAGTCCGCGCCGGCCTGACGCTTGATGCTCTGCACGATCTCGACGGGGAAGCGGAAGCGGTTCTCGAAGGAGCCGCCGTACTGGTCGGTGCGGCTGTTCCAGTTGGCGATGGTGAACTGGTCCAGCAGGTAGCCTTCGTGGACAGCGTGGATTTCCACACCGTCAACACCGGCGTCACGCAGCTTCTTGGCGGTCTTGCCGAAGGCGTCGACCATGGTGTGGATCTCTTCCACGGTCATGGGACGGGAGAGCATGTCCTCCTGCCAACGGTTGGGGGTGGCGGAAGCGGAGGCGCAGCTGAAGCTCACGTCCACAAAGGGGCTGGCGAGCTTGCCCAGGAGGGGCTTCTTGTTGAGCATGACCATCCAGGAGGTAACGGCCATGGAACGACCGAAGCCAGCGGCCAGCTGAATGAAGAGCTTGGCACCGGTCTTGTGGAACTCGGGCATCCACGCGGCCAGCTCTTTGAACATGCGGTCATTCTGCCACAGCCAGCGGCAGCCCATGGTGTCGCGGACACACTGCATGCCGGGGAGGATCAGGCCAACGCCGTCCTGCGCGCGCTGCAGCAGGAAGTTCGCGGCTTCCTTGTCGAAGTGGCAGGGCTCCAGCCAGCCGAACAGGGAAGTGCCGCCCATGGAACACTGGACAATGCGGTTCTTGATTTCTACATTGCCGATCTTGAACGGGGTAAATAAGGCGCTGTATTTTTCGTCCATCGTTTTTCCTTCTTTCAAAATATTTTTAGATTCGGCCTTACTTGAAGAAACTCTTCACGTAGTTGTAGGGCCACACGATCAGGTCGCCGAGAAGACGGAAAATGTCTCTGACCTTGAAGTACAGGTCGTCATCAAAGAGAAACGGTAACTTCTTCTCAAAGAATGCCTTGACCTTTTGCAACATGCTTTTTTCCCTCCCGTTTTTAAGTTATGATCCGCCCTGGCGAGAAACCCGCCAAGGCTCTTCTCACCATAGGAATACGCATACATTATACTTGAAAATGCTGTGTTTCGTCAACCCTACAGTTTTTCTATTTTGTACAAGAGCCCCGGAAAACCGGGGAAATTGGCGATGAAACGCTGTGAATAATAACCAAAGAAGTCAAGATCAATTTGTGCACATTTTTGCCAAAATTGTGACAAATTCTTTGCGGTGTTGGAATGAAGGAGATGCAGCTTGCGTGAGGAGAAATCAAAAAGAGATGCCGGAGCATCTCTTTTTAAAATCGATTCTTTTACTTCCGGAAGCTGTCCTTCAGGGCAACAGCGCGGTTGAAGACCAGGTGGCCGGGGGCTGCGTCCTTGTTGTCCAGGCAGAAGTAGCCCTGACGCATAAACTGGAAGCCCTCGGAATTCTTTCCGTGCTCCGGCATGGGGATCTCCGCCAGGCTCTCCTCCACCTTGCAGCCGGTGAGAACCTGGAGACTGTCGGGATTCAGGCAGTCCAGGAAATCCTTGTCCGGGCCGTCCGGCTCGGGATCGGCGAAGAGATAGTCGTAGAGCCGCACCTCCGCGTCGGCGCAGTTGTTGGCGTCCACCCAGTGGATGGTGGCGCCCTTGACCTTGCGCCCGTCTGCGGGATCGCCGCCGCGGCTGTTGGGGTCGTACTCGCAGAGGATCTCCGTGACCTTGCCGGTCTCGTCCTTCACGCAGCCGGTGCAGGTGACCAGATACGCGCCCTTGAGCCGCACCTCAAAGCCCGGGTGCAGGCGCTTGTATTTGGGCGCGGGAACCTCCATGAAGTCCTCCTCCTCAATCCAGAGATTCCGGGAGAAGGAGACCTGGCGGGTGCCGTCCTCGGGCTTGAGGGGATTGTTCTCCACCGTGAGCAGCTCCGTCTGCCCCTCGGGGTAGTTGGTGACGGTGAGCTTCACCGGGTGCAGCACCGCCATCACGCGGCGGGCGTTGGCGTTCAGATCGTCCCGCAGGCAGCTCTCCAGCAGAGCCCAGTCCACGGTGGAGTCCACCTTGCTCACGCCGATACGCTCGCAGAAGTCCCGGATGGACTTGGAGGTATAGCCTCTTCGCCGCAGACCGCAGAGGGTGGGCATGCGGGGATCGTCCCAACCGGAGACGCGGCCTTCCTCCACCAGCCTGCGCAGCTTGCGCTTGGACATGACGGTGTAGTTGATGCCGAGGCGGGCAAACTCGATCTGCCGGGGCTTGTGGCCCGGGATGGAGACGTTGGAGACCACCCAGTCGTAGAGCGGCCGGTGGGCCTCATACTCCAGAGAGCAGAGAGAGTGGGTGATGCCCTCCAACGCGTCCTGGATGGGGTGGGCAAAGTCGTACATGGGGAAGATGCACCACTTGGTGCCCTGGCGGTGATGCTCAATGTAGCGGATCCGGTAGAGCACCGGGTCGCGCATGTTGAAGTTGCCGCTGGCAAGGTCGATCTTGGCGCGGAGAGTGTAGCGGCCCTCCTCAAATTCGCCCGCGCGCATCCGCCGGAAGAGATCCAGGCTCTCCTCGATGGGACGGTCGCGCCAGGGGCTCACGGCGGGACGGGTGGTGTCGCCGCGATACTCCTTGAACTGCTCCGGCGTCAGCTCGCAGACATAGGCCAGACCCTTTTTGATAAGCTCGATGGCGTATTCATAGGTCTGCTCAAAATAATCCGAGCCGTAGAACAGCCGGTCGCCCCAGTCAAAGCCCAGCCAGTGGATGTCCTCCTGGATGGCATTGACATACTCGGTGTCCTCCTTGGCGGGGTTGGTATCGTCAAAGCGCAGGTTGCAAATGCCGCCAAAATGCTCGGCTGTGCTGAAGTCAATGGTCAGAGCCTTGCAGTGGCCGATATGCAGATAGCCGTTGGGCTCGGGCGGAAAACGGGTGTGAACCTGCATGCCGTAGCAGGAGCCGCCCTCGGACAGATCCTCCTGCACGAAAGCTTCAATGAAATTTCTGGCGTTCTCTTCCATAGCGATCGTCTCCTAAATGAAAAATTCCATTGCATTATAACCGAATCCGCGCCGCATTACAAGGAAAAATCGCCGGAAAGTGGAAGATTCTTTTCCATTTCGACTCGTTCGCTCTCCGAACGCCAAAAATCCCGTGCTCCGGAAAGAATGCTTGTCGGACGGTGTGATCTGTGGTAAGCTAAGAACAATGAAAAACAGGAGGAAGAGAAATGGAGAAGACAAAAATCATCCTGGACTGCGATCCCGGCCATGACGATGCGGTGGCGATCATGCTGGCGGCGAGAGAGCCTTCTCTGGAGCTGCTGGGCGTCAGCGTGGTGGCGGGCAATCAGACCCTGGAGAATACCCAGCGCAATGCCAGGAATGTGCTCCAGTGGCTGGGCGCGAATATTCCGGTTTACGCCGGCTGTGACCGCCCCATGGTGCGCGACAAGGTGATCGCCGCGGATATTCACGGCAGCACCGGGCTGGACGGCCCCGTTTTTCCGCCGCTGACCAAAAAGCTGGAGCCGGAGCACGCGGTGCAGTTTTTGATCCGCAGCCTCCTGGAGTCGGAGGGGGACATCACCGTCGTCACCACCGGCCCCATGACCAATCTGGCCATGGCCATGCGGCTGGAGCCCAGAATCACGGAAAAGATCCGCCGCATCGTGCTGATGGGCGGCTCCTTCACCAACGGCAACGTGACCCCTGCCGCAGAATTTAACATCATTGCCGACGCGGAGGCCGCCAGCGTCTGCTTCCGATCCGGGCGGCCCATCACCATGGTGGGCCTGGACGTGACCCGGAAGGCGCTCTGCTACCCGGAGATCGTGGAGCGCATGGGGCGGATCGGAAACCGTGCATCAAATCTCTTCGTGGCGCTGATGGGGCACTTTTGCAAGACCCAGAAGCAGGTCTTCGGCTGGGAGGGCGGGCCGCTGCACGATCCGGTGACAATCGCGTACCTGATCGATCCGGAGGTTTTGGTCACAAAGCCCATGAACGTGCAGATCGACATCCGCAGTACCCAGTCCTACGGCCGCACCAACTGCGATTATTATGGCTATCAGAAGCTTCCGCCCACGGCGGATGTTGCGGTGGACATTGACGTGGCGCGCTTCTGGGACATCGTGGAGACCGGACTGCGCCGCTATTCGGAGGCATGAACATGAGAGCGCTGGTTTTCGGCTCCCTGAACATCGACTACGTCTATCAGGTGCCACACTTTGTACAGAGAGGGGAGACCCTTGCCTCTTCGTCCTTTCAGCGCTTTTGCGGCGGCAAAGGGCTGAACCAGGCCATTGCCCTCGCACGGGCGGGGATGCAGACCTGGATGGCGGGCGCTGTGGGAACAGAGGGAGACTTTCTGCTGGAGGAGCTTCGCCGCGCCGGAGTGAACACAGCGCATGTGTGCCGCAGCGAAACGCCTACGGGACACGCGATCATCCAGAACAGTCCCGACGGGGATAACTGCATTCTGCTCTACGGCGGCGCAAATCGCATCATTTCCACGGAAATGGCAGCCGAAGTGCTGGCAGATTTCCGGGCCGGTGACCTGCTGCTGGTGCAGAATGAGATCAGCTCTCTAAGGGAGATCATGACGTTGGCGAAGGAGCGGGGGATGCCCGTCGCGCTGAACCCCTCTCCCATGGAGACGGAGACGCTGCGGCCGCTTCTGCCCCTGGTGGATGTGCTGATCCTCAACCGGGTGGAAGCGTCGCAGCTTCTCGGGCGGAGCATGGACGATGCGGAGCAGCTCCTATATGCCCTTTCGACGCTGTGTCCCGGCGCGCAGATCGCGCTGACCCTGGGGGCGGAGGGCGCCCTGCTGTATCATGACGGCGCTTGCTTCCGGCAGGCGTCCTTCCCGGTCAAGGCGGTGGATACCACCGGCGCGGGGGACACCTTCACCGGCTACCTGCTGGCCGGACTGACGGAGGAGGAGCCTGCCGCGGCGCTGCGCCTTGCTTCGGCGGCGGCAGCCCTCGCTGTCACGCGGCCGGGGGCTGCCCCTGCGATCCCCACACGGGAAGAGACCCTGCGCTTTCTGAGCGAACAATCGCGGGCAGAAGCAGTTATTTGAAATCACACTTGACAGGGGAAGCGGCAGCCCCCTATACTTCTGGATCATAGAAAGAAGGGATCTGAATGAAAACACTATCCTCCCGCACGGCGGGCTTCACCGATTCCGTCATCCGCCGAATGACGCGGGTTTCCAATCGCTACGGCGCGGTGAATTTGTCCCAGGGCTTTCCCGACTTTGATCCGCCGCAGGAGATTTTGAAACGCCTGGCGGAGGTCTCCGGCGAGGATTATAACCAGTACTCCATCACCTGGGGCGCCCAGAATCTCCGGGAGGGGATCGCGCAGAAGCAGCGCCGCTATATGGGCATGGACATTGACCCGGATCGGGAGATCGTGGTCACCTGCGGCAGCACCGAGGCCATGATGGCCGCGGTCATGACCGTTACCGACCCCGGGGATAAGCTGATCATCTTCTCGCCCTTTTACGAAAACTACGGGGCGGATGTGATCCTCTCCGGTGCGGAGCCTATCTATGTACCGCTGCGCCCGCCCGCCTTCGATTTTGACCCGGAGGAGCTGGAGGCGGCTTTTCGGCAGAATCCCAAAGCGCTGATCCTCTGCAACCCCTCCAACCCCAGCGGGAAGGTTTTCACCCGGGAGGAGCTGGAGCTGATCGCAGGCCTGGCGGAGAAATACGATACCTATGTCATCACCGATGAGGTGTATGAGCACATCGTCTACAAGCCCTATCAGCATGTGTACTTCGCCTCCCTGCCCGGAATGCGGGAGCGGACGATCTGCTGCTCGTCCCTCTCCAAGACCTACTCCATCACCGGCTGGCGCCTGGGTTACATCATCGCGCCGGAGCCCATTGCGGAGCGGGCGAAGAAGGTGCACGATTTCCTCACCGTGGGAGCTGCCGCGCCTCTGCAGGAGGCGGTGGTGCCCGGTCTGTATTTTGAGCAGCGCTACTATGACGAGCTGCTTGCGCTCTATACCCACAAGCGGGATCTGCTGCTGAAGGGACTGGACGAGATCGGCATCGTCCACAATGTGCCCCAGGGAGCTTACTATGTGATGCTGGACATCTCCAAGTACGGCTATGCCTCCGACCTGGAGTTCTGCGAGGTGCTGGCGCGGGATGTTGGCGTGGGCGCGGTGCCCGGCTCCAGCTTTTTCCGCGAGCCGGTGAATCACCTGATCCGGCTGCACTTTGCAAAAAAGGACGAAACGCTGCAGGAGGCCCTGCGGCGTCTGGAGACCATCGATCAGAAAATCAAAGTGAAATAGGAGGAGAATATGGAAAGCAACCGCTTTTTCCCGGAGATCCACGGCAATTTCGGCTTCGGCTGTATGCGCCTGCCCATGCAGGGCGAGGAGGTTGACCTGGCGGCCTTTTCCGACATGGTGGATACCTTCCTGCAGCAGGGCTTCAACTACTTCGACACCGCCCACGGCTACATCCGCGGCAAGAGCGAGACCGCGATCCGCGCCTGCCTCACCAGCCGCCACCCCAGAAGCAGCTTCCTGCTGACCAACAAGCTCACCGGAAACTATTTCAAGACCGAGGAGGACATCCGCCCCCTCTTCCAGCAGCAGCTGGAGGCCTGCGGTGTGGACTACTTCGATTTCTATCTGATGCACTCTCAGGGCAGCTTCAACTACGATCACTTCCGGGAATGCCGCGCCTATGAGACCGCTTTCGCGCTGAAGAAGGAGGGCAAGGTACGCCATGTGGGCATCTCCTTCCACGACAGCCCGGAGATGCTGGAGCGGATCCTGACGGATTATCCGGAGCTGGAGGTGGTGCAGATCCAGTTCAACTACCTGGATTATGAGAACCCCAACGTCCAGAGCCGCGCCGTGTACGAGGTGCTGGAGCGGCACAACAAGCCGGTGCTCATCATGGAGCCGGTGAAGGGCGGCACGCTTATCCAGCTGCCTCAGCAGGCCCAGGCGCTGTTTGACGAGCTTCAGGGCGGCAGCAACGCCAGCTACGCCATCCGCTTCGCGGCGGGCTTCCCCCAGGTTTGCGTGGTGCTCTCCGGCATGAGCGACATGGAGCAGATGCGCGACAACACCGGCTTCATGAAGGATTTCCGGCCTCTCAGCGAGAAGGAGCAGGAGACCGTTCGCAAGGTGCGGGAGATCTACCTGGAGCAAAACTCCATCCCCTGCACCGCCTGCCGCTACTGCGTGGAGGGCTGCCCCATGCAGATCCCCATCCCCGATCTGTTCCATGCCATGAACATGAAGAAGGTCTTCCGGGACTGGCACCAGGAGGAGCGCTACGCGGAGCTGACGAAGGAGGGGGGCAAGGCCTCCGCCTGCCTGCGCTGCGGCCAGTGCGAATCCGTCTGTCCCCAGCATCTTCCCATCCGGGAGCTGCTGGTCGATGTGGCCGGGGTCTTCGAGAAGGAATAAACCAAGGCTGAGATATCAAAAAAGCAGGGCGCACAGGGCGTCCTGCTTTTTGATATGCTTGTTATCCCTGGGAAACCGGGATGAACATCATGTTCATATCCGTCTCGCCCTCAATGCCGGGCACGGTGTCCGTGAAGCTGTACTGCCAGATGTTGACCTTATAGTAGAAGCTGGGCCAGTAGAGCTCCGGCGGCGCAATGGGAAGGGCAAACCAGAAGCCATAGTCGGTCAGGCGGCGCAGATCAAAGCCGTAGTAGCCCAGATTGCGATTGAAATAGACCGAGGCGTCATAGCCGCCTTCCCGGATGGCCTCGCAGAAGGCCACGGCGCAGTCGGTGCGCCGCTCCATACCCAGGCCGTTGGTGCGGGCGATATCGGCGTCCTCATTGTCGATCTTCTCCCAGTCGAACACGATGGGGAGGTCAAGAGCTCTGTTCTGCAGCGCGTCCAGCACGAACTGTGCCTCCTCCCGGGCTTCCTCTTCCGAGACGGCCTGGGAATAGAAGTACACGCCCACCTGCAGCCCTGCGTTCACAGCGCCGTTGTAGTTGTTCTCAAACCAGGGGTCTGAGAACAGACCTCCCTCGGTATATCCCCGGCGGCCGATGCGGATATAGGCGAAGTCCACGCCGGATCTTGCGACCTTGCTCCAATCGATCTCATACTGGTGCTCGGAGACGTCCACGCCCAGGCGAGTTTCATAGGCAGTTCCCAGATAGACGGGTTCTTCATCAATCAGCTGGAACTCGTCCTTGGACATGTCATTGACGGGAACGCCCTCCAGAGGCTTCAACCAGGTCCAGCCGAAACCGTCATAGAGATAGACCTCACCGGCGGCCAGGTGCAGGGGCTCTTCAGCAGCCTGTGCGATGGCGTCAAGGCCGAGCGCATGGGGTGCGACAGGGACAAGAGCGTCATCCACCGGCGCGACCGCTTCTTCGCCGCCCTCTACGACGGCATTTTCTTCATCAGAGGGAAGTTCGGAGGAAATCTGCTCGTCAGCAGGGGGGAGTTCCTCCTCCGCGGGCACCGGCGATGTGGCCGGTTCCTCGACGGGAGCTGGCGCTTCCGTCGGTGCGGTGCGCTCCGGAAGATCTTCTTCTTTGTGATAAAGCGGGCGGGCGATCAGCAAGCCAAGCGCAATGCCGATGACCAGTACAAGCACCAGCAGCATGATGATGCCAGTCTGCGGACGTGTTTCAGTTTTCATGGTATCTCCCGTGTTCAGCAAAATTCGACAGTCATCTTAGCACAAGTGCAGGACAAATTCAATTCCAAATGGTAAACCCAGGCGGCATTTCAAAAATTTTCATCAGGAGAAAAAGTTTTTGTTGACAAACGGAGTCAGATTTGCTATTATCATCTGGCCGGTGAAAATGCTGGTGTAGCTCAGTCGGTAGAGCAGCTGATTTGTAATCAGCAGGTCGGGGGTTCGAGTCCGTCCACCAGCTCCACCTTGAGCGAAAAGAATATGGGGGAATTCCCGAGTGGCCAAAGGGGACAGACTGTAAATCTGCTGGCAATGCCTTCGGTGGTTCGAATCCACCTTCCCCCACCAGAATAGGATTGCTATTTTAACAAGATAGCAATCCTATTGTTTTTTCTTCTATGGCGATGTATTATATATTTATAAAATAATTATATAACCGATATTACTCTTTCAGCGATATTATAAGGAATGAATCAAAAGACGAAAGGAGTGATGTTTCATGATTTTTGAGTTGGACGATTATAAAAGAGAACTGACAGACGATGAGATATTGGCCGACATCAAATCAGTTGCATCAAGCCTTGGGACTGACTATATCTCGATAGCTACTTACAAACAACATGGGAAGTATTCACAGTGTGCCATACAGAATCATTTTGGTACATGGAAAAATGCACTGTCATTAGCTGGATTACGAAACACACGCACATCAAAAGAGCTTAAACGCATTTCTGATGATGAATATTTCTCTGACCTTCGACGTGTCGCTGCTCTTACTCATAGCTCAACAGTTCTATATCGAGACTATCAGAAATATGGTAAATATGCAGCTGAGAATTTTTTTAAGAGGTTTGGAGAATGGGATAACGCTTTGATTGCAGCAGGCCTTGAAGCTACAGGTTTAGCCCGTAAAAGAATTGGAGAACAAGAATTATTTGATGAGATAGAAAGAATGTGGCGTCTCCTAGGACGTCAACCTACTACAACAGATATAATTAAGAACGGTCTGTCGAGGTATTCAATCGACTCATATAAACGCAGATTTGGCGGTTGGAGAAAGGCGTTGGAAGCGTTTGTTGCATATATCAACGAAGAAAACGATGCCGCCTCAGAGATTGAGCGTACAAGTTACGAAGCTGGTTCGGATAATAGACCAACCACAGAAAATGACACAACAGATACTGGACAAGAGTGTTCGCCTGCGAAATCCACTCATAGGACTTCCAGGGGTGTTACTACTCGTATGCGTTTTTTGGTCATGAAACGAGATAATTTTAAGTGCTGTCTGTGTGGCGCGTCACCGGCCAAAGACCCATCCGTTGAGTTGCACATTGACCATATCGTTCCTTGGTCAAAGGGTGGGGAATCGGTAATGGACAATCTACAGACGCTATGCAGTAAATGCAATCTTGGCAAGAGCGATTTGGAGTAATGTTCAATTCGCTCTTTAGGATGTTACGAAATTTAACGATAGCCCCTATTTTGTTGAAATCGCAATCTTTACTCAACAAAAAAGCGCCTTTTGTCGGTAGACAAAAGGCGCTTTTTTGAACGATGTGTTCCGCTGCGCGGAACGTGTTGTTTGGCTTCGCCAAGTGATGTGCCCTTCGGGCGTGATGTGCGCCTTTGGCGCGTGTAAAGCGGAACACATCACATCACTTTGCGGCACAGTCGCAATACATCACTGTTTGCAAAGCAAACTGCATCACTTGCGCCGACGGCGCTTACATCACTTTACAATTCCAATCTCATTTGGTATTGTAAACAAGAAGGAGGCGATACTGTGTCTGAATCAAAACTTCGTGTTCTCTCTATGGATTTCTCCGTACAAATCATCAATCTTGTCAAAGACCTGAAAGCGAATCACGAATCCGTTATTTCCAATCAGATCGAGCGTTCCGGCACCTCCATCGGCGCGAACATATACGAAGCAAACTACGCGCAGGGGAAGAAAGATTTTATCTCCAAGCTGGAAATTGCTTTGAAGGAAGCAAGTGAAACAGGGTATTGGCTTGAGCTTCTGCATCGGACAGGGTACTTGGATGATCCGACGTTCAAATCTTTGAACGACGAATGTTCTGCCATCCGTGTGATGCTGGTGGCATCCTGCAGAACCGCCAAGCAGAATATGGAGTCAAATTGATAAATCGGTGTTTGAGGAGGAAAAATAGAATATTGCAAACGCCGCGGCTTCATTTGAGAAATCTCTGTCCTGCCGATGCAGATTTACTGTTTGACTATCGCAATGACAGAAGCTGCAATCTGTATCAAAGGTACGATGATACAAGCATGGCATATCTCCGAGAGTTTATTCAGGACTATTCTCACAATACCTTCTTATCTAGGGAAGAAGAGCAGCATTATGCGATCGTATGTACCGAAGAGAGCAAAATGATCGGCGATGTCAGTGTGTTTTTTTCAGAAGCAGACAACTGCTTTACCCTGGGAATTACGGTAGCACCTCTTTTTCAAAAACAGGGATACGCTTATGAGCTGCTAAAAGAGATGATCAAACAGATGCAGGACAAATATCCTTCTGTTGATATTGTTGCATTGATAGAGAAAGGCAATACCGCCAGTATTTCTTTGTTCAAAAAGCTTGGATTTATCGAGGAATGCTTTGCAGATTCCATCCAATCCTATGTTTTTATAATATATGGTAATACTAACTGACAAGTCCCGGTTTGCAGAGGCAATTGGCACGACGGCGCGTACCTTTTCGCTTTTCTTTCTATGGTTTGGTACCTTTTCGCACGTCTTTCACAGAAAAACCTCGTCGAAAGACGAGGCTCTTCTTTTCCTCTGAACCAGGCAAATGCTGAAACTGGAATATAGGGAGCTACGGTCATGATCAACGAACAAGTTATTTCTTTTTCGCTGCCCTATCCGGAACGGGAGGATCGGCTTGTGCGGGTTTTCGTTCCGGAGCATGAGGAAGGGGAGACCTTCCCGGTGATCTACATGACCGACGGGCAGAATCTTTTTGACAAGGAGAGCTCCGGCTTCGGCTGCTGGTACACCCGGGAGGCGGTGCGGGAGGAGCGTGCCGCAAGCGGCAAGGCTGCGATCATTGTTGGCGTTCATAATGTGGACCCCTGGCGCGAAAAGGAGCTGATGCCGAAATCCATCGGAGCCATCGTCTGCCCGGAGGAGGTGCGGCCGAGGATCGACCCGCAGGGCGAGGTGTTTGACGATTTTCTCGTCAGCACGCTGATCCCCGCGGTGGAGGCGCGCTTTCCCGTGAAGACGGGCAGAGAGAACCGCGCCTTCTGCGGCAGCTCCATGGGAGGGCTCATGTCCTTCTTCACGGTGCTGCGCCATCCGGAGCTCTACAGCGCCGCGGGCGTGCTGTCCCCGGCCTTCCTGCTCTACAGCGAGGCAGACATGCGCCGCTGGCTGGGGGAGACTCTGGGGGCGTACAAGCCCTTCCTCTGTCTCTACACCGGCGCCGAGGGCGAGCTGGAGGCGGAAATTTGTCGCAGCCTCGCCTGGACTTACGCTATCTTGAGGGAGCGCTATCCCGAAGCGCAACTCAAATATGTGGTAAAGCCCGAGCAGATCCACCATGAAATCGCCTGGGAGCCGATATTCCGGGACTTCCTGCACCTGTTCCTGACACAGAAATAAAGCAAAGCCGAAGCGACGGTCGAAAAACGACCCGCTTCGGCTTTTTGCATGAAAGCACCCTTCTGTGCGCTTCCTCATAGGATGATGCGAGGGGAACCTCAGTATTGACCCAGGAGGAATGCAATTTTGGAGAATCAATTTGCTGACATGGAGCGGTATCGCCTTGGCAGCCTTCCGGATCCCGCACCCCTTGCGGCGGCCTATATCCCCATGCAGGACAGTGTGAACCCCAACTACACGCCCCCGGAGGCGCTCTCCCGCGGGACGCTGTTCCCGGGCCTGGATCTGCCCTTCATGAACGTTGTAAACCCGGATCTGGAGCAGACGCCTATGACGGAGCTGATGGCCATTGGCTTCGTGGTGGATGAGCTGGAACTCTATCTGGACACCCACGCGGAGGATCGGGAGGCCTTTGAGCTCTATCAGACCATGCTTGCGGTGAAGAAGGAAGCCATGGAGCGCTATGCCCGGCGCTGCGCGCCCCTTTTGCAGACGGATCAGCTGGGGATGGAGCGCTACGCCTGGCTGGATTCGCCCTGGCCGTGGGAATACAGGAATAAAAGGGAGGGCTGAGCGATGTTTCTCTATGAAAAAAAGCTGCAATATCCGGTGAAGATCGCAAACCCCAATCCCAAGCTTGCAAAGGTCATCATCAGTCAGGTGGGTGGACCCGACGGGGAGCTCGGTGCTTCCATGCGTTATCTGAACCAGCGCTACTCCATGCCCTACGACGAGCTGAAAGGACTTCTGACCGATATCGGCACCGAGGAGCTGGGGCACATGGAGATGGTGGCCGCCATCATCCACCAGCTCACCCGCAAGATGAGCACGGAGGAGATCATCCGCAGCGGGCTGGACACCTATTTCGTGGATCACACTGCCGGCGTGTACCCCACCGCGGCCTCCGGCTTCCCCTGGAGCGCGGCTTCCATGGCCGTCAAGGGCGACGTGCTGGCGGATCTGAACGAGGATCTGGCCGCAGAGCAGAAGGCGCGGGTGACCTATGACAACATTCTCCGTCTCAGCGACGACCCGGACGTGAACAACGTCATCCGCTTCCTGCGGGAGCGTGAGGTTGTGCATTACCAGCGTTTTGGCGAGGGACTGCGCCTGGCCATGGAAAAGATGAATCAGAAGAACCTCTACGCGGTGAACCCGTCCTTTGACCGCTAAAAACAATCGGCATGATCCCCGGGCGCAAAAGCCCGGGGATTTTGAGTTTTCCATCTCTGCCTGTCTGGGCGAACCTTCGCGAAAGAGGGATAAAGTGCGGATTTGCTCTTGCAAGTTGACGAACTTTCTGCTATGTATATTGTGGTTATTTGCAGAAAGGATCATTTTAGAATGACTAAATTCCGTGACTTGTTTTCTCCGCGGGATATGAGCCAGGGAACGCCCTGGCGGCGCATTGCAGAGTTTGCTTTTCCGCTGCTGATCGGCAATTTTGCCCAGCAGCTCTATAACACGGTGGACGCCGTCGTGGTGGGCAACAGCAAGTGGGGCTACACGGCGCTGGCCTCCGTGGGCAACGCATCTCCTGTGCTGAATCTGCTGCTGGCGCTCTTCGTGGGCATCTCCACCGGCGCGGGGATCCTGGTGGCGCAGCACTTCGGCGCAAGGAACCGCGAGGCTCTTGCCAAGACCGTGGGCAACTGCATCACGCTAACGGCGATTGCAAGCGCAACTATCATGCTCGTGGGCCCCTTGATCACAGGGCCGCTGCTGCGGGCGGTTGGCACGCTGGACAGCATGTATGAGGGCTGTAGAAATTATCTGAACATCTTCTTCTACGGGATCGCGGGCTTTTTCTTCTACAATATCTTTGCCGGGATCCTGCGCGGCCTGGGAGATTCCTTCTCGGCGCTGCTGTACCTGATCATCACGGCGAGCCTGAACATCGTGCTGGATCTGGCCTTCGTGGAGGAGATGGGCGTCGCGGGCGTTGCGCTGGCCACAGTCATCGCCCAGTTTATCTCCGCGCTGCTCTGCCTGCGGAAGATCCTCTCCCTCAAAAGCGTGTTCCGCCTCCGTCGGAGCGATCTGCGTCCCGACAAGGCCCACATCGGCCGCATCGTGAGCCTGGGCGTCCCCTCGGGGCTGACGCAGGCGATCTTCTCCTGTGCCATGATCGTGGTGCAGCGCCTTATCAACAGCTTTGAGGATGAGATGTTCGTGGCCTGCAACGTGATGGTCATGCGGGTGGACGGCTACGCCATGCTGCCGAACTTCAGCTTCGGCCAGGCTATGAGCACCTTTGCCGGGCAGAATATCGGCGCGCGGCGCCTGGATCGGCTGCGGGACGGGACGCGGCAGGGGCTCTGGCTCTCTGTTGGAACGTCGCTGGTGCTGACGCCCGCGGTGCTTCTGGCCGGCCCCATGCTGATGCGCCTTTTCACGCCGGAGCAGGCGCTTATCGACCTCTCCATGCAGATGATGTACATCCTGGCCGCCGGGTATATCGCCATGTCGGTGACTCAGGTGCTGCAGGGCGTCATGCGCGGCGCGGGGGACACGGTCACGCCCATGTGGATCGGCCTCTGCACGGCGGTGCTGATGCGCCTGCCGCTGGCTTATGCGCTGGTGGCCTGGGCCAGGAGCGGGGGAGCGTCGGTTCTGACCCAAGAGAAGATGGTTTTCGTCTCTCTGCTGTTCAACTGGCTGCTGGGTATGCTCATCAGCATCGTGGTGTTCAAGCTGGGCCGCTGGAAGCGGAAGCTGCCGAAGGATCTGGCGTAAGAGAAAGCGCCGGGAGGATGGGAACGCCCTCCCGGCGCTTTCTGCATTTTGCGATATTTCCACTTGAAATTTTGCCGCGCATGTTATACAATACCTCTCGCATGCCGGTGTGTTGGAATGGTAGACGAGGCGGACTCAAAATCCGTTGCCAGCGATGGCGTGTGGGTTCGAGTCCCACCACCGGCACCATGAAAGAAACCTGATTTATCTATCAAATCAGGTTTCTTTCAGTTATATTCGCCTGCGGTGAGTTATATTGCGTTGCAGTTATATTTGGCTTGCGCCAAGTGATATTGCGCTTCGCGCAGTTTCGGAGGCGAATATAATATCACTTTGCAGCGTCGGCGCAAAATATAACTGTCCTGAAGGGACAATATAACTGCACCGTAGGCGCAATATAACTTGCAAAGTACCGCCTTTAAAGTATATTTGATAGAAAAATACTCCCGACCAATCGGAGTTTGCAGAGAAAACAACATGAATGATTGCCGTGAAGATTTCTGGAATGCGTTGGATGAGTTAGTAAACTCTTCCGAAATCGTGATTGACAGACCCAAGGGATCTGCACATCCCAGATTTCCCAACTTCATCTATCGGGTTGATTATGGTTATTTGAAGAACACTACATCTATGGATGGTACGGGGATTGATGTATGGGTCGGAAGCGGAAATAGAAAGATAGATGCCATCATGTGTATTGTTGATTTGATGAAGAAAGATTCAGAAATCAAGATACTGATCGGCTGCACAGAAGTAGAGAAAATGGAAATATATCGTATGCATAATGAAACACAGTATATGAAAGGTGTTTTGATACGACGATAAATATCGGTACTAAAGCTTGGGTATGTACCTATAGATAGTCTTTCACAAAAAACTGTGGGGGCACAGCCCCCCACTCTTCTTTGGTCACAAGATTGAAAAGGAGTTTCCCATGAACGCAGAACAGTACTTAGCCGACCCTTGCGGGACGTCCTCGCTTCCATACTGGAAGACAGAGCAATTTGCCGTGCCCGAGGGGATCTGCGTCTGCCGGGATGACGCTTTTTCCACCCAGTCCATAGAAGGGGTGGATGAACCCTATTTCAAGCTGATGCACGATCTGCGGCAGGTTCAGCCGGCAGCGCTGCCGGCTGGCTTTCGGCTCGTGAGCGCCGGCGTCGCGGACTTTGCGCGGCATATCAACAGCTGCTACGACGCGGAGAGCCTTTCGGAAGCGGAGCTGCTGGCCTATCGCCGGCGCCAAACTTACGATCCCACACTCTGGCTCGCCGTGGCGGACGCAGGAAACGGAGCGCTTGCCGCCACCGGGATCGGGGAGCTGGACGGACGGATCGGGGAGGGGATCCTGGAATGGATCCAGGTCTCGCCCGCATACAGACGCCGCGGCCTGGGCCGCTTTCTGGTCTGCGAGCTGCTGCGGAGGATGCAGGGGCGGGCGCAATTTGCCACAGTCTCCGGGAGAGTAAATAACCCGGACAAGCCCTTTGCGCTGTATACCGGCTGCGGGTTCAATAATCCCGTGATCTGGCATGTGATTAAAACCAAATAGAACGCAAAACAGCAGGGAGGCTTGGCTCCCTGCTGTTTTTGTGTCTGTTGCCGTTTCGGAAATCTCGGCTACATGGCCTCGATTTCCTTGATGTTGTACTCGTTGCCGGTGACCAGGAAGGTATTGCCGCTCTGGCAATAGGGGCAGATCTTCTTGTACTTCATGGTGGGATAGGTCTTGCCGCAGTCCTGGCAGTAGGTGACAGCCTCCAGCTTTTCGACCTTCAGCTCGGTGTTCTGGAAGTACTTGGTCTTCGCTCTGGCCCAGCTCCAGAAATCCTGCAGATATTCGGGGATGATGCCGCTGACCTCGCCGACCTCCAGGGTAATGGAGCCAACCTCAGTGAGATTGTTCTCTGCCATGACCTTTTCCACCGCGTCGATCACATAATAGATGGTTCCCAGCTCGTGCATTACTTGGCCTTCCGATTGATCTTGATCGCCTGCTTGGCGGCGTGCTTCAGCATGGGCAGCACCTTGTCCTCGCAGCGAACCAGGTTGGAAGCCTCGGGCACGTCGCGCTCCAGGTGGATGGCGTCGAACATGCAGCGGGTGGTGCACAGGCCGCAGCCGATGCAGCGGTTCCGGTCCACCACGCTGACGCCGCAGCCCAGGCAGCGGCTGGCCTCGGTCTTGACCTGCTCCTCGGTGAAGGTGAGACGGTCATGCTCGAAGGTCTTGAGCTTGAGAGGATCGTGCTGGATCTCCTGGCGGGCGGGCTTGTCGTAGCTGTCCAGGGTGAAGGCAAGGTTTGCCTTGTCCAGCTCGTAGAACTCGCGGAGGTTACGGCCGCGGGTCAGGCTCTGGCCGTCCTGCACGAAGCGGTGGAGAGACTCAGCGCCCTCACGGCCGGCAGCGATGGCGTCGATGGCAAACTTGGGGCCGGTGTACACGTCGCCGCCCACAAAGATGTCCTTCTGCTCGGTCTGATAGGTGATGGCGTCGGCCAGGGCGTTGCCCTTCTTGCCGGTCTTGAGCTCGCCGATGTCCAGCTTGCCCCAGTCGATGGTCTGACCAACAGCGGCCAGCACGGAATCGACCTCGATGGTCTCAAACTTGCCGGTGCCCACAGGCGCGCGGCGACCCTTCTCATCGGGCTCGCCCAGCTCCATGAGCTCGACCTTCAGGGCCTTGACCTTGCCGTCCTCGCCCAGGATCTCCACGGGAGCGTTGAGGAAGCAGAACTTCACGCCCTCTTCCTTGGCCTCCTTGACCTCTTCCTTGTCGGCGGGCATCTCATCCTCGCTGCGGCGGTAGATCACATAGGTCTCAGCGCCCAGACGCACGGCGGTGCGGCACACGTCCATGGCCACATTGCCGCCGCCGATGACGGCACACTTCTTGCCGATCTCGGGCTTGTTGCCCAGGTTCACCTCGCGCAGGAAATCCACACCGCCGTACACGCCGGTGAGATCCTCGCCGGGGATGCGGAGCTTCTGGCTCTTCTGGGCGCCGATGGCCACATAGAAGCCCTTATAGCCCTGCTCGCGGAGCTCGGCGATGGTGACGTCCTTGCCGATCTCGGTGTTCATCTGGAAGTGAACGCCCATCTTCTCCAGCACTTCGATCTCGCCCTTGAGAGCGGCACGATCCAGCCGGTAGCTGGGGATGCCCATGACCAGCATGCCGCCGGGGGCGGGGTTGCGGTCGAACACGGTGACATTCACATAGCCCATGCGTGCCAGATAGTAGGCGCAGCTCAGGCCGGCGGGGCCGGCGCCGATGATGGCGATCTTCTCCTCATAGTCCTTGTCAATGGGGCGACGGCGAATCTTCTCGGGAATATAGCGCTCGGCGCTCTTCAGATCCTGCTCGGCGATGAACTTCTTGATCTCGTCGATGGCGAGAGCCTTGTCCATGGCGCCGCGGGTGCAGGCGGCCTCGCAGCGGCGGTTGCAGACGTAACCGCAGACGGAGGGGAAGGGGTTATCCTGCTTGATGAGCTTCAGCGCGTCCAGATAGCGGCCTTCCTTGGCCAGCTTGATGTAGCCCTGGATGGCGATGTGGGCGGGGCAGGCGGTCTTGCAGGGGGCGGTGCCGCTCTCGTGGCAGTTCTTGCGGTTGTCAAAGACGTAGTTGGGGTTCCACTTGTCCTTCCCCCACTTGAGACCGTGGGGCAGCTCCTGCTTGGGATACTCCACCTCGCCGGTCTGGGTGCAGAGCTTCTGGCCCAGCTTCACGGCACCGGCGGGACATACCTCCACGCACTTGCCGCAGGCCACGCACTTGTCCTTCTCCACATGGGCGCGATAGGCGGAAGCGGAGAGGTTGGGGGTGTTGAAGTACTGGCTGGTGCGCAGGGCGAAGCAAACGCCCAGGTCGCAGTTGCAGAGACCGAAGATCTTGTCGGTACCGTCGATGTTGGTGGTCTGGTGGACGTAGCCGTTCTCCTCGGCGCGCTGGCAGATCTGCAGAGCCTCTTCCTTGGTGATGGGACGGCCCTTGCCGGTCTCGATCAGATACTGGGCAAAGTCGCCAAGGCCGATGCAGCAGTCGTCCTGAATCTCGCCGGAGCCCTCGCCATACAGGCGGCGGGCGTTGCGGCAGGAGCAGTAGCCGACGGAGAGCTTGCCGTCGTACTTGTCCAGCCAGTGAGAAATGTGCTCAATGGACAGGGACTTGTTCTCGGCCTGGATGGCCTTCTCCACGGGGATGACGTGCATGCCGATGCCGTCGCCGCCGGGGGGGATCAGATGGGTCTTGCCCTCCAGGGGCAGGAAGGTCATCTTGTCAAAGGAGTCCGCCAGCTCGGGGTACTTTTCCACCTGCCAGAGCACCATGTTGGTCATCTCGGCGATGCCGGGGACGAAAAGCTGGACGTACCACTGCTTTTCATGCTGAGGATTTTCCCAGTGATACTCCACAATGCCGTGGTTGGCGGCGTCGGTGAGCAGCTCCTCGATGCGCTGCTCGCTCTTGCCGGTGAGCTTTGCGATTTCCGCGGTGGTCTTGGGCTTGCGCAGACCCATTTTCAGCATGACCTCTGCGATCTCATCGCTGGAACATGCGCGGTCCAGGATGATGTACTCGGGGTCATTCTCCGTCAGACGCTTGATCCCGAACTTGTACGGCAGGCGGTCCGTGATCATTTTGCCAAGGTCAAACAGGATCTCTCTTGCCATTCTTGCTCTCCCTCCAAATAAATTATAAGTTTGATTGTGCACAAATGGTCAAACTTACAATACCATGAAACGACCGGATTTGCAAGCTACAATCCGTTCATAGCTGTATAAAGAAAAGGATGAAAAAAAGATTGATTCTGCGGCGGACTTGTAGTATAATCCCATCGTGGCTTTTGACAAGGCTGCACTAATCGGGGAGCCAGCGGTGCCCTGTAACCTGCAATCCGCTATAGCAGGGATGAATTCCCGACCGAGGGGATGTTCTGTGTCGTCTGACCCCGGTAAGCAGCGTTGACGATCCGGTCTCGCGCAAGGTCAACCCGTGAACCATGTCAGGCGGGGAACCGAGCAGCATTAAGCGGTGCTTGGCTTGTGCCGCGAGGTCGCCGGATCCGAGCCGGCTGCCGGTGGTAACGGATATAGCGCATGTTTCGGAGTCGGGTGTGCAGTCTTGTCAAGAGCCATAACTATATGACCCGGCGCCTGCCGGGCGGGGAGGGAGAGGCACGTGTATCAGGCTTTGTACCGCAAATGGCGGCCAAAGACCTTTGACGAGGTCATCGGCCAGGAGCATATCACCGAGACGCTGAAGAGCCAGGTGCGAAACGGACGTCTTTCCCACGCCTATCTTTTCATCGGCACCCGCGGCACCGGCAAGACCACCTGCGCGCGGATCCTGGCCCGGGCTGTAAACTGCGAGCATCCGGAGGACGGGAACCCCTGCGGCCACTGCGCCGCCTGCCGGGGCATCCTGGAGGGCAGCGTGATGGACGTGGTGGAGCTGGACGCGGCCTCCAATAACGGCGTGGACAACGTCCGCGCCCTGCGGGAAGAGGCGGTGTTTTCTCCCGCCGAGGTGAAAAAGCGGGTCTACATCATCGACGAGGTGCACATGCTCTCCACCGCGGCCTTCAACGCCCTGCTGAAGATCCTGGAAGAGCCGCCGGAGCATCTGATGTTCATCCTGGCCACCACGGAACTCCAGAAAGTGCCGGCCACGATCCTGTCCCGCTGCCAGCGGCACAGCTTCCGGCGCCTGGAGGCGGAGACCATTTCCCGGTATCTGCTGACCATCGCCGGGAGAGAGCAGATGAACCTGGAGCCGGACGCCGCGGATCTCATTGCAAGACTGGCAGACGGCGGCGTGCGGGATGCGCTGAGCCTGCTGGATCAGTGCGCGGTGAACCCCCGCATCGACCGGGACGCGGTGTATCAGACGGTGGGGCTTGCCGGGAAAAAACGCATCGGCGAGCTGCTGGACGGCATTCTGGAGCATAACAGCGGCAAGGTGCTGCAGCTTTTCGCCTCCCTTTGGATGGAGGGAAAGGATCCCGCCTCTGTGCTGACGGAGCTGAGCTCACTGCTGCGGGATATTATGATCCTGTCTGTTGCGCCCAAGGCGGGGCTGAACCTGCTTTCCGGCGGCTATGACGCGAAGACGCTGCAGCAGTTTTCTCCGCGGATAAGCGCGGAGGAAGCGGTCTCCGCCATGGAGACGATCCAGAGAACCCTGGGCGGCATGAAGGATGTGAAAAATCCCCGGACTGCCGCGGAGCTCTGCCTGGTGTCGCTTTGCTGCGACGCCGCGGGGGACAGCGTGGATCATCTGCGCGCCCGGATCTCCCGCCTGGAGGAGCAGATGGAGCGGGGCGTAGTTCCCCAGACAAGCGTTTCCCGTATCTCGCAGATGGAGCGGGAGGACATGCTCCCGGAGGAGAGCGCGGAGGCTGAGCTTTATGAAGCGCCGGAGCTCCCGGAGGAAGAGGCACCGCAGCCGGAGAGCGCAGCGGAGACTGCGGAGCCCGCGCAGCCCGACGAAGAGCTCTGGCCAAAGATTCGGAGCGCCGTGCTGCCCGCCGTTCCCATGGATGTGCGCATCAGCCTGGAGGATGAGGGGCGGATCCGGGGCTATGTGGAGGGCAATCTCCTGATCCTCGAGCCGGAGAATGCGTTCCTGCTGGCCAGATTCCAGAAGCAGGACGTGATCCAGCGCATGTCGGAGGCGGCCAGGAGCGTCACCGGGCGGGAGCTTCGGGTGCAGGTGCGGGAGCGCAAGCCCGAGGAGCGGCAGACCCGCAGCCTGGACGAGCTGAAGCAATTCAAGGAAGTTCACTTCAAATAAAAAAATAAGGCCGCTCAGCGGCAGAACGGAGTATGATCAAAATGGCAAAAGGCGGATTTCGCGGGGGTATGCCCGGCAATCAGATGAACATGATGAAGCAGGCCCAGAAGATGCAGCAGGAATTCATGAAAATGCAGAAGGAGCTGGAGAGCACCGATTTTGAGTTCTCCTCCGGCGGCGGCGCGGTAAAGGCCGTCGTTACCGGCACACGGGAGTTCACTTCTCTGGAGATCAATCCCGAGGTCGTGGATCCCGAAGACGTGGAAATGCTGCAGGATCTGATCCTGGCTGCCGTCAACGGCGCGCTGAAGAAGGCCGACGATGAGACCAGCAAGGCCATGAACAAGCTTCAGGGCGGCATGGGCGGCTTCCCCGGCCTGTTCTGATGTGAAAAAGCGCCGCACCGGATCCGGTGCGGCGCTTTTCTGTAAGGAGGAAGCAATCAGGTCAGCGGATATTCGTGATAGTAGTAATCCGCTCCGGCGAAGGAGTAGAGCTTTACGATCATGCAAAGCTGGCCTCCGTCATTGACATAGAGCTGGCAGTCGTCGGTAAAGTTTTCTGTTGCCAGACTGCGGTCATGACGATCCTGCCAGAAGGCATCATGGGGAATATTGGCAAAGGACTGGGTGAAATATGCCTCCGCCGCGCTGGCCGCGAGAGACAGAAATTCCTCCTCGTCCATGCCGAAGCGCGCCAGAAGTGCGGCCCGGTCGACCTCGGTCTTGCTCTCGGCGTCGAAGTTCACGGCGTAGTAGCTCTCAAAGCCCCAGTCGGTGTCCACCTCGCACAGAATGGAGATCAGAGAGCCGTTGATGTGCACGGTGTAATCCACATTGCAGATGCCGAGACTGTAGAGACCCTCCATGGCGTCCAGCGCGTCCTTCACATGGGGATAGAGGACGGTGTACAGCTCCTGGTTCAGCCTGGTGGCGTCCGTGCCGGGGGCCTGGATCGCGGGGATGCGCAGCACATAGTCCCAGTGATTCCCGATGCTGTCGCTGTAGGAGCCGGAGTTGTTGTAGGCGTCGTAGATGATGACGGGCTCCGGCGTCGCGGCGGGAGCCTGGGACGGCTCTGGTGTTGTTTCTGCCGGAGTCGTCGGCGTGCCGGCCCCTGTCGGGGTCACGACAGCGGTCGGGGGATTTGCGCTGCCGCAGGCGCAGAAGAGCAGCGCAAGCAGGAGAAGCAGAGGAAGCGATTTTTTCATATTAACCCCGCCTTTCAGGTGTTCTTAAGCAGAGTATAACACGGCAAAAACCGCACAACAAGGGCGATTTGCGCCTTTTACCCGCTTTTTCGCGGACAGGGAGAACCATGTTAAGAAAAGCGTATCTGGAAATCAGCAATATCTGCAATTTATCGTGCTCCTTCTGCCCCGGCACCGGGCGGGAGCCGCGGGTGATGAGCGCGGCGGAGTTTCGCCTGCTTGCGGAAAAGCTGCGCGGGCATACGGAGTACCTGTACTTCCACCTGATGGGAGAGCCCCTGCTCCACCCGGAGCTGGGGAGGCTGCTGGAGATCGCAGGGGAGTTGGGCTTTCGCGTGATGATCACCACGAACGGAACCCTGCTGCCGGAGAAAGGGGAGATCCTCCTTGCCTCCCCGGCGCTGCACAAGGTGAACCTCTCCCTCCAGTCCTTCGAGGCCAACCAGGTGGGGGAACTGCAGGGCTATCTTTCCGGCTGCATCGACTTTGTGAAGCGGGCGGTGGAGAAGGGGGTGCTCTGCGAGTTCCGCCTGTGGAACCAGGGCGGCCTGGACGCGCGAAATCAGGAGATCCGCGCGCGGCTGCGGGAGGCCTTTCCGGAGCCCTGGGGCAAAAGCCGCAACGGGGAGAGACTGGCCCAGGGGGTCTGGCTTGACCCGGGGGAGCGCTTCGACTGGCCGGATCTGTCACTGGAGAGGCTGGCGGATCGGGGCTTTTGCTACGGCCTGCGGGATCAGATCGGCGTGCTGGCGGACGGGACGGTGGTGCCCTGCTGCCTGGATCACGAGGGGGACATCCCCCTGGGAAATCTCTTTCGCCAGAGCCTGGACGAGATCCTTGCAGGAGACCGGGCGCGGGCGATTTACGAGGGCTTTTCCCGCCGCGCTGCCGTGGAAGAGCTCTGCAAACGCTGCGGCTACGCCCGGCGCTTTGATAAATAAAGACTAAACCCGCTCCCTATACCCGGGAGCGGGTTCATATTATGCAAATTGAGCTTAGCCCTCGTATTCCAGGCGCATTCGGAAGACGGGCTTTTCCGCCTCGCCCAGGAGAAAATACGCGCCGTCCCGGCAGCCCCAGCGCACTGTGAGCTCCGCGCCGCAGCGGGCTTCACTGACATATTCCGTCTGAATCAGGCGCAGTTCGCGCCCCTCCAGCGATGCGGGGATGCAGTCCTCCGCCAGATCGAAGTAGCGGGTGTTATTCATGTGCCCGTTCAGATCCACATAGCTGTAGGGCACCCGGAAGGGTCGGCTCTCCGTCGTCTCCATGCGAGGCGGAGCGGAGGGCATCCGGATCTCCTCGCCGATTCTCACACCGTCGATGACAACCCCGTAGCTCTCGGGGTTCACAAGCTTCCGGGTCTCGCTGTCCACCAGCATCCACATGGCGCTGGCGCGTACAAGCACCTCGCCCGCCGCCGTCTCGACCTGGTAATAGCGGGGGAAGAAGAAGTGCATGGTCTCGCCCGGCCAGCTTTTCAGGACGATCTGCTCGTCATAGACGGGCATACGGGTGATCTCAGCCCGCTGCAGCCCTACGACCCAGAGAATTCCCTTGTCCAAGGTCTTTTCCCGGCCCATGCCCAGCTGCTCTGTATGGCAGATCGACGCCTCCTGCAGCAGCTCGAACAGCCGGGAGGTACGCAGACGGCGGTGCAGATCCACATCCTTGCTGCGCAGCAGCAGCTCCTCCCGATAGACGCTCATTCCTTGGGAAGACGCTTGATGATCGCGTCGGCCACGTCGCCCACGGTGGAGAGCTTTGCCCACTGCCGCTCGGGGATCTTGACGTTAAAGAGCGCTTCCAGCTTGCAGATGATCAGAATAAAGCCCATGGAATCAATGGCGGTCTCGGTATTGATGACCGTGCTCTCCTCCAGCTTCTGCCCCTCCATATCGGGATAGCAGTTGTAGACAACGGTGCGGATGTTTTCGAGTACTTCCTGTCTTGTCATGCTTGACCTTCTTTCTGCTGGAGTTCCCAGCGCTTTATTTTTCCCGTTGCCGTGCGCGGCAGCGGTTCCTGTACGATCTTGATCCCGCCGAGACGCTGCCCCCGGGGCAGCTCTGTCATCAGCGGCAGCAGGGCTTTGTTCAGCTCCTGCTCGTTTGCCTCGCCGCTGTAGATCAGAAGCGGGCGGCTGCCCTGCAGCACCACGGCCAGCTCCTCGTGCCCCAGAACTTTGGCGATGGCGGCCTCATACTCGGGCAAAAAGATCTTGGTACCGTCCGGCAGAACCAGCATGTCCTTCTTCCGCCCCGTGATATGGAGCCGACCGTCCTCGTCGAAGCGGCCAAGATCCCCGGTGTGGAAGACGCCGTCGATCAGCACCTCCGCCGTGCTCTCGGGACGCTTGTAGTAGCCCTGCATCATGCAGGTGGGCGCCTGAATGAGGATTTCGCCGTCCTCCGCCAAGGTAATCGTGTCGTCCGGGCAGATCTCCATGGCGAAGGGGTCGCCGGATACGCTGATGGCGACGCCGGAGCTGGTCTCCGTGAGCCCGTAGCCGAAGCTGACGCGAATGCCCATGGCGGACGCCGCATCCAGCAGGGCAGGGGGGCAGTCCCCCGCGCCGACAAGGATAAGCTTGAGCTCCGGGTTCAAAAGCCGCTGCTTCATCAGAAAGCCCAGCAGAAGCGGGACAACGGAGATGGCGGTGGGCTGATAAAAGGCGCAGTCATCCACATAGTGCCGCGCGCCCCGGCCAAGGGCCACGCAGGCGCCGCAGCTGAGACCCCAGAGAAGGCCGCACACAAAGCCGAACACATGCCCCAGCGGGAGAAGGCACAGCAGCGTGTCCGCAGGGGAGAGGGGGAGCTTCTCCGAGCCGTTCCACGCGCTCTGGCAGAGGGAGTGATCCGTGAGTACCACGGCTTTGGCGCGCTCTGTAGTGCCGGAGGTGAAGAAGAGGATCCTTCCCGCACCGTCGGTAACACCCTCGGTCAGATAGGGGCTGAGCTCCTCCACCAGATCGGGATCGCCCCAGAGCGTGTCAACGTCCGTATAGGCAAGCAGCTGCCGCAGAAGAACGGAGGGGGCGTTTTCGTCCAGCATCACAATCTGGAGCCCGGCCAGGTTTGCGGCAAAGAGCTCGATCACGCAGTCCATACTGCCATCCGAGAGCAAGCCCAGGCAGCTTTTCCCGGAGGAGCGCAGTTCTTCCGCCCGCTTCTGCACGGCGAGCCAGAGCTGGGAGAAGGAGAGAAGGCGCTTTTCGTATCGCAGCGCCGGTGCGTCGGGCGTTTGCTCCGCCCAGGATTTGAGCAGATCTTCAAAACGGTCAAAGCGCATGGAATCAGCCTCCTTTTTTCACAGTATAGCATAAACCCTTCTCAGCGAAAAGGGGAAATTCCACATTTATCAAAAACTTGACAATGGACCGCAAAATATATAGTGACAAACGCTTTTTATTTGTTGTATAATTTACGCAGCATGGATTCTTTCTGCAAATCTTTTAATATTCAATGGAGGAGTAGACATGGACAAGAATACCCGCATCTGCATCATCGGCGGCGGCCCCGCTGGGCTCTCTGCCGGCATGTATCTGGAAAAGAAGGGCTACAACAACTACACCATCCTGGAGCGTCAGGATCGCGTGGGCGGCAAGTGCTGGAGCCCCTACTACAACGGCAAGCGCTATGAGATGGGCGCCATCATGGGCGTTCCCTCTTACTACGCCGTGCACGATGTGGAGGAGTTCTGCGGCATCACCCACGACGGCCCCAAGCTCAACCGCAACTATAAGGACAGCCAGGGCAATGTGATCGAGCCCTTTGCCCGTACCCTCGGCAACATCATCAAGAACCCCTGGATGCTGAAGATGAAGGGCCAGCTGAAGAAGTTCGGCGACCTGCTGGAGACCAAGTACAAGGGCTATGACGTGAACGGCCACCGCGGCGTTGCCGAAGGTCGTTACGACGGCTATGCCGTCACCCCCGGCCGCGAGAAGATCCAGGGCGAGAACCCCAACCTGAAGGATCTGGCGCTGCCCTTCAAGGAATTCTGCGAGAAGAACGGCGTTCCTCTGGTGCAGAAGATCTGGATCGGACCCTTCACCTCTTTCGGCTACGGCTACTTCGATGAGATCCCCGCGGCCTACGTTCTGAAGTATCTGGACTACCAGACCTGCATGAACTTCGTCAAGGTCAACCTCTGGACCTGGGAGCAGGGCACGCAGTACATCTGGGAGCAGTTGAACGCTCATCTGAAGAACCCCGCCCGCCTGAACAGCAACATCGACAATGTGGAGCGCAAGGACGGCAAGGTCTATGTCACCGTCAACGGCATCGTGGAGGAGTATGACAAGATCATCGTCACCGCGCCTCTCTACATCCCCAACAAGCGCGCCGACGGCCAGAAGGGCATGGTCGAGTACTTCGACGCCCGCCAGGACGAGAAGGAGCTCTTCTCCAAGATCGACTACGAGCGCTACGACGTGCAGGCCTTCCTGACCACCCCCGAGAATCACCCCGAGATCTCCTACTATGTGTTTGACAACATGGTGCCCGAGAAGCTGGGTCACCTGATGGTCTATTACCGCCGCTGGAAGGAGACCAAGGATCAGGTCATCACCACCTACGCTCTGCGCAAGCACAAGAACTCCAAGGAGGTCCCCTATGACGAGTGCAAGAAGATGGTGCTGGACGATCTGAAGATCATGCACAATCCTGCCGAGAAGGTCATCAACGAGTGGTCCGTGTACTACTTCCCCCATGTCTTCTCCGAGGACTACGCCAATGGCTGGTATGACAAGGTCGAGGCCATGCAGGGCAAGTACGACACCTTCTATGCCGGCGAGGTCATGAGCTTCGGCGACATGGACGAGACTGCCGAGTACTCCCGCGAGCTGGTTGACCGCTTCTTCTAAGCTATCTCAAACTGCGGAGGGCAGAAACTGTTCTGCCCTCCGTTTCATGAAAGGAAGATTCTATGAGCTTTTATAAAGACCATTATGATGTGGTCATTATCGGCGGCGCTCTGGCCGGCATGTCCGCCTGCCTGCAGCTGCAGAGCTGGGGCATCAAGGATATCCTGATCCTGGAGAAGCACAACATGCCCGGCGGCCTCGCCACCGACTTTGTCCGCAACGGCTTTGAGATCGAGGCCACCCTCCACGAGATGATGTCCATCGGCCAGCCCGGCAAGCGCCTGAAGGTGGGCAAGTTCTTTGACGACATGGGCGTGGACATCAAGTGGCTCCCCGTGCCCGAGTGCTACCGCGTGGCCCTGCCCAACTCCGGCATCGACAAGGTGCTGCACCCGGACTATGACGACAGCTACACCACCGTCGCCAAGGAGATCGACGAGGTCTGCCCCGGCACCTACGACAAGGTGCACGAGCTGATGCTCCTCTGCCGCAGGGTCTACGACAGCATGAACTATCTGTCCGTGAACCCCATGAGCAAGGTGCAGATGCTCCTCAAGCATCCCGACTTTGTCAAGACCGTGGGTTACACCGCCACCGAGGTCATCGATACCTTCAACCTGCCCAAGAAAGCCGTTGAAATGCTGACGCCCTACTGGATCTACGTGGGCAACCGGATGGACGATCTGCCCTTCACCATCTACGCCTTCCTGATGGCGGACTACTTCACCGGCTCCTACGTCTGCGAGGGCTTCAGCCATGAGATGAGCATGAAGCTCCAGGCCAAGTGCGAGGAAAACGGCGCTCAGTACGAGTTCAACCAGGAGGTCGAGAAGATCCTGGTGAAGGACGGCAAGGTCTACGGCGTCCGTACCCGTCGGGGCGACGAGATCCACTGCGACTATGTCATCTCCGGCCCCTACCCCAACAAGGTCTACAGCCAGATGATCGAGCCGCTGAGCGAGGTGCCCGTGGGCGCCATCAAGATGATCAACAACCGCAAGCTCTCCGTGGTTCCCGTGTCCGTCATCATGCTGATCGAAGGCACCCCCGAGGAAAACGGCATCACCGACTACTCCACCTTCTCCGGCACCACCATGGACACCAACAAGATCTGGGAGAACTACGCCAACATCACCGAGCCCTATAACTACATCACCACCATCTGCCTCAACTACGCCAATCCCACCCTGCCCGAGGGGATCACCCAGCTCTCCATCACCGCGCTGGTACCCTCCAAGCCCTTTGAGAGCGTGAAGGAGGAGGAGTACCACGATCTCAAGCGCCGTCTGGCCAACGAGATGATCGAGGAGTGCATCAAGATCACCAAGGTGGACTTCCGTCCCCGCATCATGGAGTTTGAGGTCACTACGCCTATGACCGTCTCCCACTATGTGGGCGCCTGGAAGGGCAATATCTACGGCTACCTGCACTCCATGGAGGACCACGCGGTGGCTCGCCTGCAGATGAAGGAGAAGGATCACTTTATCGAGGGTCTGGAATTTGCCGGCGCCCACGGCATGTCCGGCGACGGCATGGGCCCCCAGATCACCAACGGCCGCGCCGCTGCCAAGGGCGTGAAGGAAGACATGGAAAAGAAAGGGAGGCTGTAAGAGATGAGTATTAAAGTCAAAGGCTTTTTGAAGGACGTCGGCGGAGCCTCCCGCGTCACCAAGCTGAGAGAAGAGAACTTTGCCAAGGGTTCTCCCATCCCCGATCCCCATGACCCCATCCGGGAGCTGGCTGACAAGCTGCACCCGGACAAGATGCAGGTCAAGGTGGTGGACATCCGCGAGGCATCCCCCTCTTCCCGCACCTATCGCTTTGAGTCTGTGGACGGGCATATCCCCGTGTTCCAGAGCGGTCAGTATGTGAACTTCCGCCTGGAGATCGGTCAGAGCAAGCTCTCCCGTCCCTACACCATCTCCTCCGCCCCCTTTGAGGCGAGAGGGGAGCACCCCTTCTTCGAGATCACCATCCGCCGGAACGTCCCCTACCTGGTGCCCGATTACTTCTTCGAGCAGGTCCATGTGGGCGACGTGCTGGAGGCGAACCTGCCCTTCGGCTTCTTCTACTGGGAGCCCATGCGGGACAGCAAGACCATCGTGGCCCTGGCCGGCGGCTCCGGCATCACCCCCTTCCACGGCATGGCCAAGGAGATCGCCTACGGCAAGATGAAGGGCGTCAAGCTCACCATTCTCTACGGCTCCGTGAAGGCCAACGACATCGTTCTCAAGAAGGAGCTGGACGAGATCGAGGCCGCCTGCCCCGACGTGAAGGTGGTTCATGTCCTCTCCGACGAGCCCGACTGGCCCGGCGAGAAGGGCTTCATCACCAAGGAGATCATCCAGAAGTACTCCGAGGGTGACGTGACCTATATGTTCTGCGGCCCGCTGCCCATGTTCCGCTTTGTCAAGAAGGCCCTGGACGAGATGGGCGTGCCCCTGCGCCGCTTCCGCCACGACGTGGTCAATAACCCCGCCGACATCTCCACCCTGCCCGGCTACCCCAAGGGCACCGAGAAGAAGACCTTCAAGATCACCGTCGTCCGCGGCATCCAGGAGGATGTGATCGAGGCCAACGCCGCCGAGCCTGTGGCTGTTGCTCTGGAGCGCGCCGGCATCAAGATCGACACCCACTGCCGCAACGGCGAGTGCGGCTTCTGCCGCAGCCATCTGCTCTCCGGCGAGATCTTTGTCTCCCCGATCGGAGACGGACGCCGCAGAATGGACAAGGAGATGGGCTGGTTCCACGCCTGCTCCTCCTGGCCCCTCAGCGATCTGAAGATCAAGATCCCCATCATGTAATCCTGATTTTACCCAAAAAGAGCGGCATGACCGAAAGGCCATGCCGCTTTGCTGCATTGCGTGTCAAGGGAGCGCTCCCGCACTTATTCAAATGGTTCGGAACGGTGTTCGTGTGCCTGCGTTTCCAGAAAAAGATCCAATTGTCGGAAAAATTCCCTAAGAGCCTCTTCCTCGGTGCGGCCCATGAGGAGCAGACCGTCCCAATTGAGGGCCAGATCGGAAGGGTAGACCCTTTTGATATAGTCCAGAAAATCTGTCATAAAATGAAGGCGATATCCTTCGTGCTCCAACACAGCGTATGTGTATCCATGGAGAAAGAGAAAGAGCCTTGTGATGGAGGGGGTCCCCAGCCACATACCGGGCCGTTTTCGTATCTGAGACAGCAGGCGATACAGTTGGGCTTCATAGTCCCTGTTATTCTCTGAAAAGTCCCAGTTCATGGCTTGTGCGCGCTCTTTTTCTCAGCATCCTTGGGCGTCACCTTCTGCAGGGCCTCGTGCTCGGCGGAAAGCTCCCGCTGGAGCCGCAGCGAATCCCAGCCGGCGTTGGTCTCGGTGAGCACGGCCTTCAGCGCAACGGTGCAGCGGCTTTGCCGCAGGGCGTTCAGAAAGGCGCTGAACTGAGGCGAGGACAAGCCGCACATCACCAGCATTTCCCGGGAAAAGCTCTCGCCCGGCGCCGCCTCTGAGGCCGCAAAGCCCTCCAGCCCGGCCAGATACCCGATGGGATGGCCCAATTCGGCAGGAGAGACCTCCCTGGCGGATAGACCAAGCTTGAAGAGGATAAACTTGATTTTCGGCAGCTTCTCTTTGCCGATGTTATACAGCAGTACGCCTGTCATGCTTCATCACCCGGGGAGAGTGTAGCGCATTCCGGGAAAAAAGGCAAGGATTCTCAAGAAAAATGCTTACGCAGAGGCTAAGAGAGAAGCCTTTGTAAACATTTTGTAATCGCTATTGATTTTCCCGCTCAAATTTGCTATATTACCCTTTACCGGAGGTGTAGAATGAACATTGACGGATTTGAAATCGAACGGAAATATCTGATCGCCATGCCGGATCCGGATTTCCTGGCGCAGAACGCCGTGCCGAGCCGGATCGAGCAGACCTACCTGCTGCACAGCGATCCGGGCGTGACCGCACGGGTGCGCAAGCGGGGGAGAGAGGGCGCGTGGACCTATACCCACACGCAGAAGATCCGCATCTCCGACCTGCGCCGGATCGAGGACGAACAGGAGATCGACGAGGCGCGCTACCGGGAGCTGCTGCGGCAGGCTGACCCGGAGCGGAACGTGATAAGCAAGACCCGCTGGGTGCTGCCCTGGCGGGGAGAGGAATTTGAGATCGACATTTTTCCCTTTTGGGACGACCGCGCGCTCATGGAGATCGAGCTGCGCGGGGAGGGACAGGCAGTAGAGCTTCCTCCGCAGATCCACGTGCTCCGGGAGGTGACCGGGGATCGGCGCTACACCAACTCGTCCCTGTCCAAAAAGATCGTGACGGAGCCCCTGGAGGGCTGAGAAAGGAAACACGCTATGAAAAAGACAATGGCCTTGCTGCTTGCGCTGCTGATGGCGCTGTCCCTGTGCGGCTGCGCGGAGAGTCTGCGGCAGATCGAGATCCCGCCTTTTCCGGTGGTGACGCCCACCCCGGCGCCCGTGACTGTGACGCCGGAGCCCACGCCGGATCAGGACGGGCAGACGGCAACGCCCCAGCCCGGTGGGGAGGAAGAGCCTGCCGTGACGCCGGCGGTGCAGGAGAAGGATGCGTCCCGGATCTTTGTCACCATCGGCAAAACCATCAAGCTGGACTATGACCCGGCGGAGGGGACGGAGCTGATCCTGACCTTTTCCTACGATATGCCCCGGGTTTACGTGGAGGACAAGCCGGAAGTGACGTCCCTCGTCAACGAGGCGCTGGCGACCATTGAGGAGACCTTCTACACCGGCGATAATTATGACGGAGAAGGGCGCTACTTCGGCTATTCCGCCATGCTGGAAATGGCGGAGGACAACTACAGCTATGTGACGGAAACCGGCACCAGCGGAATGCCGCTGGAGTTTTCCGACACGCTGAGCGCCCAGGTGACGCGCTGCGATGAGAACCTGCTCTCCGTGCTCTACAGCGAGAGCAGCTATACCGGCGGCGCCCACGGCTCTTATGTGTCCTTCGCCCATCTCTACGACATGCAGACCGGTGAGGAGCTCCGGCTCAGCGATCTCAGCGCGGATCCGGCTGCGCTGGAGGACTATCTGGTGCAGGCCATGCTGCAGCTGGCCGAGCAGGATGAGGAAGAATACTACTCTCAGCATATCGAAGACTCCTTCCTGCCGGAGGGCGGCAGGGAAGAGGCCTTCCGCAATCTGCTGCGGGACGGCGCCTGGTTTTTCGACCGGGACGGTCTGGTGATCTTCTCCACGCTCTATGAGCTGGGTCCCTATGCCGCGGGCATTACGGAGTTTCACATCCCCTACGCCCAGCTGCAGGGACACATCGACGATCGCTTCCTCTTCCCGGGAGAGCGCAGCGGCAAGGGCCGGGTGACGGCGGCGCCGCTTGATGAGATCCAGGGCGGCGAGCTGGAGATCGTGGACAGTCTGATGGTCGAGGAAGACGGGCAGCAGATCTGCTTTGTGGTCGAGGGCGAGATTTACGACGTGTCGGTGGAGACGGTGTACTACAGCGACCGGTTCTATACAAACGCCCAGCTCTGGTACGCAAACCTCCTCTCCGACTGTGCGCTGCAGGTGCAGACCGTGGTGCCCGATGGGCTTCCGTCTCTGCGCATCACCTACTACACGGCGGACGGCGTGCGGCACGGCATGCTCCTGAGCCAGAGCGGCCTGGACGGCAGCTATCTCCTGGTGGACGACGACATCGAGGCCGTGGGATAAAAAAACAATCACGATCCAACTGCGGGCAGGAAACTGCCCGCAGTTTTTCGGCAAATGTACGAAATTTTGCGCAAAAACTTGTTGACAATGACAAGACCTTGTGGTATTCTTTTATGGCCGCGTTGAAGGGGTAATGAAGCCGAGGCTTGCCCTCCACCCCCAGAGCGAGTCCTATAAAGAGGGAGGAAATGTTCATGAAGACTGCTGTTATCGTGACCGGAGGCAAGCAGTACCGCGTCGCGGAGGGTGATGTGATCTTCGTCGAGAAGCTGGACGTCGCCGCCGGTGAGACCATTCACTTCGACCAGGTTCTGGCCGTTGTCGACGGGGAGACCGCTCAGTTCGGCGCCCCCGCCATCGAAGGTGCTTCCGTTACCGCAAACGTGCTGAAGAACGGCAAGAGCGCCAAGGTTCGCGTCTACAAGATGAAGCCCAAAAAGGGCTATCGCCGGACGCAGGGTCATCGTCAGCCTTACACCAAGGTTCAGATTACGACCATCAACGCATAAGCATTCCGCAACTGATTTTGACTAATGGAGGTGTAACCTAAATGGCACATAAAAAAGGTATGGGTTCTACCAAGAACGGCCGCGACAGCGAGTCCAAGCGTCTTGGTGCCAAGAGAGCCGACGGTCAGTTTGTCCTCGCCGGCAACATCCTTGTCAGACAGCGCGGAACCAAGATCCACCCGGGTACCAATGTTGGTAAGGGGAAGGACGACACCCTGTTTGCCCTCGTGGACGGCACGGTGAAGTTCGAGCGCATGGGCAAGGACCGCAAGCAGGTCTCTGTGTACGAAGAGATCGCCCAGTAATTTGCGAAGAGAAGCCGGACAGCGATGTCCGGCTTTTTTCGTGCGATCGTAAAACCAGTTTTGCATTTCAGAGGAGGCGGCTATGGCAGCATCTTTTGTGGATAAGGCGCGTATCTCCGTTCACGCCGGCAAGGGCGGGGACGGGGCGGTGGCCTTTCATCGTGAAAAATACATTGCGGCGGGCGGCCCGGACGGGGGCGACGGCGGCCGCGGGGGAGACGTGGTCTTCACCGTGGACGAAAACATGTCTACCCTGATGGACTTCCGCTACAAGCGCAAATATGTGGCCGGCAACGGGCAGAACGGCATGGGCAAGCGCTGCTACGGCAAGGACGGCGAGACCTTGTATATCAAGGTTCCCAGAGGGACGCTGATCCGGGATACCGCCTCCGGCTCCATCATGCACGACATGTCCGACGGAGAAGACTGGGTGGCGGCCAAAGGCGGCCGCGGCGGCTGGGGCAACATGCACTTCGCCACGCCTACCCGCCAGGTGCCCCGCTTTGCCAAGCCCGGCCTCCCCGGCGAGAGCCACGACATCACCCTGGAGCTGAAGCTGTTGGCGGACGTGGGGCTGGTGGGCTTCCCCAACGTGGGCAAATCCACGCTGCTCTCCGTGGTCAGCAAGGCCCATCCCAAGATCGCAAACTACCACTTCACCACCCTGTTTCCCAACCTTGGCGTGGTGTATGTGGACGAGGGCGTTTCCTTCGTGATGGCGGACATTCCCGGCATCATCGAGGGGGCCTCCGAGGGCGCCGGCCTGGGGCATGACTTCCTGCGGCACATCGACCGCTGCAGGCTGCTGGTGCACCTGGTGGACGTGTCCGGCAGTGAGGGGAGAGACCCGGTGCAGGACTTTGACGCCATCAACGCGGAGCTTCGGGAGTATAACACCGACCTGGCGGAGCGGCCGCAGCTCGTGGTGGCCAACAAGTGCGACCTGCTGGGGGACGAGCGGGAGAATCTGGAGCGCCTGCGGGAGCATGTGGAGGCACTGGGCTACACACTCTTTGAGATGAGCGCCGCCACCCACGAGGGCACAAGGCAGCTTGTGGGCGAGTGCGCCAGGCTCCTGAAGGAGCTGCCGCCGGTGCAGCACTACGAGGCGGACTATGTGCCGCCGGAGCCGGTGATCGACACTTCGGAGGATCTGGAGATCACCCATTTCGACGATATGTGGGTGGTGGAAGGCCCCTGGCTGCAGCGTCTGGTGGCCACGGTGAACTTCTCCGACTATGAGAGCCGCATGTACTTCGACCGCATCCTGCGGGAGGCGGGCGTCTTCCGGCGCATGGAGGAGATGGGCGTGCAGAACGGCGACACCGTCAGCATGTACGATCTGATGTTCGAGTATCAGGACTGATCCTGTTCTAGAAAAGGAATCAGACAATAACATGAGAAAAACGGGAGGGCGGAGGTCCTCCCGTTTTTGCGGAATATAAGGGATGCACTGGGGACGCTCCGACGAGAGGCGTTGGTCTGCGCCGTAGGGGACGGCGCCCTCGACGTCCCGCATGTTGGACATTTGCCTGTGTCTTCTCGAGCAGAAGACCGCCCCTATGGTTCTCCAAGATACGCAACTATATTTTGCTGTTGACACTGTAAACAAGTTGTGATATACTCAGTCTACAATGTAAACAGAAAGAAGGCGAGCTTGATGCACGAAAAAGAAACTGCCCTGACAGCGGCGGAATGGAACCTAATGGAGTGCCTTTGGGAGCACGCGCCCCGCACGGGGCGGGAGACGGTGGAATATCTGCAGAAAAGCGTTGGTTGGAGCCGCAGCACCACCCTTACCATGCTGCGCCGCATGACGGAGAAGGGACTGATCGCCTGCGAGAGCGACGGGGAGGTACTGACCTACCGCCCGCAGATCCGCCGGGAAGACGCCGCGCGGGAGGAGACCCGCAGCTTTCTGGGGCGGGTCTATCAGGGCAGCGTCAGTCTGATGCTGAACGCCATGACGCGGGATCAGAAGCTCAGCAGGGAGGAGATCGCAGAGCTCTATGAGATCCTGCGCAAGGCAGAGGAGGAGACGCCATGATCCGCTGGACGATCAGCGCCTCCGCTCTGATCCTGCTGACCCTGGGGCTGCGGGCGCTTACGAAGAAGCGGCTCTCCCTGCGCCTGCGCTATGCATTGTGGCTGCCGGTGCTGCTGCGCCTGCTGATCCCGGGGAGTTTCTGGAATCTCCCTGCGCTGCTCAATCCAGCGGAGGAGGAGCCTGTTTCAACCGAAATCACCCGGCGGGAATACCCGCTGTACCAGACGCGGGAGTATGACCCGCTGTTTCTGGAGCATGACAGCCAGGGCTATGTGATCCTGGAGGTAGCGGAGGAGGCGCCTACGGTTGAGCAAGCTGCAGAGCTTGAGCCCGCGGGGGAATACACCGCCCCGGCAGTGGCTGTGCCGACGCAAGCGGGGGAAACGCGAGACTTCAAGGATCTGTTGCCCTGGATCTGGGCTGCGGGCGCAGGCGTGGTGATGGCAATCTGCCTCATCTCCGAGCTGCGCTTCACGCTGCGCCTGCGCCGGAGCCGAAGACCGATGGAGAGTGAGGCCGGCGTGCCGGTCTACGGCTGCGCCTGGCTGCACTCGCCCTGCCTGACGGGGTTTTTCCGCCCGACGGTCTATGTGCCGGAGCGGCTGCGGGGGAGAAGAGAGGCGCTCTCCCACGCGCTGGCCCATGAACTGGCCCACGCACGGCACGGGGATCTGCTCTGGTCGCGGCTGCGCTGCCTGGCGCTGGCGCTGCACTGGTTCAACCCCCTGGTCTGGCTGGCTGTCTTTTGCTCCAAGCAGGACGGGGAACTGGCCTGTGACGAGAGCGCCATCAGCCGCCTGGGGGAGGGGCAGCGCTATGCCTACGGTCGGACGCTGCTGCGTCTGAGCTGTCCCGGGCGGAACGTCTTCGTCCCGTTGCCCTCCATGGGCGCGGGCGGCCTGCGGGAGCGAATCCGGCTGATCGGGAAAAGCCCCAAAACAAGCGCCTGGGCGCTGCTGCTGGCATTTTCGCTCTCCCTCTTGGCCACGGGCTGCTCTTTCTCGGAGGGAGAGAAGCCAAGCGAACAGTGGTACTACCAGTCGGAGTATAGGAGCCTGGAGCTGCCGGTGGAGACGGTTTATGGGCAGTGCATCGCCGGGGAGCGGGTCTATCTCGCCGCCAAAGAGGATGAGGCCGCGCCGCGGATCTATTCCTTCTCTCTCACCGGCGAGGATCGCCGGGAGTTCAGCCTACCGGAGCTGACGCTGCCCGGGATCCCGGCGGAGGCGGTGATGCAGGACGTGCTGATCCAGATGCTCCTGCCCGGCGCGGAGGACAGCTTCTATGTGTTGGGCTCCCTCGTCTATACCGTGGCGGACGGGGAGGAGATCAAGCTCAACGATGACAGCACCATGCGTCTGGAGCAGTGGTACAGCGCGGACTTTGCGCTGTGCCTGGATGCAGAGGGGGAGACCAGAGCGCTCTTTCCCTATCCCTGCGAGAATATTCTCGCCCCCTGCACGGACGCTGCCGGCAGGCTCTACGCCATGGACGCGGACAACAGCCTGCACATCTTTTCCCCCAATGGGGAGGAGCTGCTGCATGTGCCCGTCCAGCGCTATCTGAATCAGTTTCTGCGCCTCCCGGACGGCCGCGCGGCCATCGCGGTGACGCAGGAGGGAGGAACGGAGGTCCTCGCCATCGACCCGGGCACGGGCAGCCTGAACCCGGTGGCCACGGTTCCCGAGCAGCTTGCGAGCTCCGTGATGGAGGGCGCCTTCGACTGGGAGCTGCTGGTGAACAACGGCACCATGCTCTACGGCGTCCGCGGTGACGGTGAGCGGGAGACCCTTGTCACCTGGCTCAACTGCGATCTGGACGGCAACAAGCTGCTGCAGATCCAGCCCGGCAGCGATGGGGAGAGCCTGATCTGCCTTTTCGGGGAACCCTACGGGCGGGCAAGCAGCTACGGCCTGGCCCTGATCCGGCGGACGGACGTGCCGCCGCCAGAGGATCGAACCGTGCTCACCCTGGCCTGCATGGGGCTGGACGACAGCCTTGCGGATCTGGTGCTGCACTTCAACCGCACAAACCGGGACTACCGCATCGAGGTCAGAGACTACAGCAGCTATAACACCACAGCGTCCCCCGACGCCGGGTATACGATGCTGAACACCGAGATCGCGGCGGGCGAGGTGCCGGATCTCTTATGCACCCGGGATCTGCCCTATCGCAGCTACGCCCGGCAGGGCCTGCTGGAGGATCTCTGGCCCTACATCGAGGCCGACACGGAGCTTGGTGGGCGCGACGCGCTGATGCTGCCGCTGTTTGAGGCCATGAGCCAGGAGGGGAAGCTCTACCAGGTGTCGCCCTTCTTCTATCTATATACCGTGGTGGGCGCGGAATCCATCGTTGGAAAGCGCGCCGGATGGACGATGAAGGAGTTTCAGGCGGTGTGCGATACGCTGCCGGAGGACTGCGACATTCTCTCGCCCTACTTTACGCGGGAGAGCGCGCTGAACGCCGCCCTTTGCCTGCGCCTGGATGCCTTCGTGGATTGGGACAGCGGCACCTGCTCCTTTGACAGTGCGGAATTCCGGGAACTGATCCGCTTTGCCGGGCAATTCCCCGCGGAACCCAGGATGCCGGACGGCGTCTGGCGCAGCGATTATGACCGCATGATCGCAGGGGAGCAGCTCTTGAGCTACGTCTGCATGACGGACTTCTCCTCGCCCCTCTTCTATAACGCCTGCCTCAACGGGGAAGCGGTCTATGTGGGCTTTCCCGGCGCCGGCGGCAGCGGAAGCGCCTTTGACGTTCCCATGGGGCTGGCCATGTCTGCCACCTGCGCCCACAAGGAGGGAGCCTGGCTCTTCCTGCGCACAACGCTGAACCGCGACTGGCAGGCGAGTGCCGCCCTGCAATACGGCTTCGGCGGGGAGAATTTTCCGCTCTTCCCCACAAATCGGGAGGCCTTTGACAAGATCCTGGAGCAGGTAATGCGCCAGGAGTATAAGAAGGACGAGCATGGCGCGTATATTCTGGACGGAAATGGAGAACGGATCCCGCAAATGATCGGAAGCTTTCAGGACGGCGAGGGCGGAAGGATCTATGGGATCTATCCTCTGACGCAGGAGGAGGCGGATCGCTTCCTGCAGCTTGTGGAGAGCACAAGCTGTATGCGCTACTGGGACGACGCCATTATGGACATCGTCTGGGCCGAGCTCCCGGCCTGTTTCAGCGGCGAAAAAACGCCGGAGCAGGCCATGGCAAATATCCAGAAGCGCGTGACGCTCTACCTGGAGGAACTGAAATAATACAAATAAGCAGAGGCAAGGCGGAAATAACATCCGCTTTGCCTCTGCATTTTTTGGGTTCTGCCTCAGCCGTTGGAGACGGTATAGAGAGAATAAAACTGCCCCTTGCGCGCCATCAGCTCGTCAAAGGTCCCCTGCTCCGAAACTACGCCGTTTTTCAGCGCAAACAGGCAGGTAGCGCGGCGCAGGATGTTCTCGTCCAGATCGTGGGTGACAATGACGCGGGTGTAGCCGTCCAGCTTCAGGATGGCGTCCAGCACCTCGAAGGAGGTCTCCGCATCCAGGGACGCCGTGGCCTCGTCGACAAAAAGCACCGGCGTTTTCCGCAGAAGCGCTCTTGCGATGGAAATCCGCTGCCGCTCGCCGCCGGAGAGGCCGGAGCCGTTTTCGCCGCAGAGATAGTCCGCACCTTTTTCGTCGATGAGCTTGGAGAGCCCCGAGAGACGCACAGCCCGATCGATCTCCTCTTCCGGAAATTGGGAGAACATGGTGATATTGTCGCGGATCGTGCTGTTAAAGATAAACACATTCTGCTGAATAATGGACACCAGGTCGTAGAGCGAGCCGGTGGAGACGGTTTTGAGTTCTTTTCCGTCATAGAGGATCTCGCCCTGATAGTTTTTCGAGGACGCCATCAGCAGATTCAGAATCGTTGATTTGCCGCTGCCAGAGCCGCCCACCAGCGCGTAGCAGCCCCCGGCGCGCAGCTCCATGTCCACGTCACGCAGCACAGGCCTTCCTTCTTCATAGGCAAAGCGGAGATCTCTGACCGAGATCCCCTCGGTGAGCTGCGGCGGGATGGGCTCACCGTCGTCGGTAACATTTTTGCTCAACGCCTGAGCCAGCTTGTCGATCAAACCGTAGGATGACATCATGCCGGCGAAAAACGTGGGGAAGGCCTGAATGGGCCCAAGCACATAGTTGAGCAGCTGCACAAACACAATGGCGGTACCTGCCGTGATGCCCCTGCCCGAGAGCGCCAGAGCAGCGGCTACAAAAAACACGCCGAACTGCAAAATTGCGCCTGCAATGCCCGAGGAATAGCTTACCAGTACGTTCACCTTCGTGCGGTTTTTCGATGCCGCCGCTACTCCCTCGTTGCTGCTCTCGTGCAGAGCGGCAATATTTTTCTCCGCCTTAAAGCTCTTGATCACAGAGAAGCCCGTGAGTGCGTCCTTCAGCATGCCGGTATAGCTCTCTTTTTGATCGGAAACCTTCTTTTCCGCGATAGCCGCCTTGTTTCCCAAAACAACGGAGACGATGATAGGCAGCAGAGAGAAACCGATTGCGATAAGCGTAAGCAGCGGGCTGCACCAGAGCATGAGACCCAGCGCGCCGACAAAGGCGATGCCCACCTGGATCGTACTCTGCATCCGCCCGATAAAGTCCGTTTCGATGGTGTTCACGTCGTTGGAGAGCGCGGAGAGATAGAGCGAGCTGTTCTCGCCGGAGAAGGCCTGGATGCCTTTTTCCAGAATCCGGTCAAAAACATATTCCCGATACTGCTTGATCGCCTTTGCGCGAAACTCCGAGAGGAAGGTTCTGTCCAGAATCCATCCCAGCCCAAACAGCGCAAATGCGCCTCCCGTGATGATCAGAAGCGTGCCGAAACTGTAGGGGCAATCTCCGGAGATCAGGTCGGCGACCTCCTTGATGAGCCAGGAGATCACCAGCTCTGCCGCCGCACCAAACACGGCTGCGATCACAGTCATCACCAAATTGAACTTGTTGTCTCGGAACAGTTCTCTGAGAAACGGGCGCCGCAGCGCGCGTTTTGCGTTACTTGCTTTCATCCGCTGTACCCTCCCTCAAAAGCGGTTCTTTGCGGTCACACCAGTTGCAGAAATACGCTTCTTCTCCGTCGCACAGCCAGCGCGCCAGCAGCAGAAAGGGGACAAAGGAATCCTGCTTGTCCAGCATGTAGACCTGAACCGGCGTGTCCTCCAGCTCGACCTCGGTTTTTTTTATGATATGGCACGTGATCAAAGGGGGAAGCGCACGTTCCGCATCCTCAAGGGGCACACCCGCCTCCCTTGCAATCACCTTTGCGGAGCGGTAGCCGTTTTTGTGCGCATAGAGCATACGCAGGATCTCCATCGCACCTGGCAGCGCAAGGGCGGAAAAGAGGCTGCGGTAAGTTTCGTTATCAATAAAGTTTGCCTCATAACCGCACTCCGGCTCCGGCATCAGCAGAAACACGGGGCAGTCCTCGGCAGGGATGCCCAGTTGGATACCCTCGTCTTTCAAGGTGCAGGAGCGAAGCCAGAGCGTCGCATCCGTGTGGTTTACGATGTCCGTAGAATAACAGGTCTTCACCGGCAGGTGAAAAAGGGAGTCCATCAGCTCACCGAGAAACTCATCGTCCACGTAATATGGGCGCTGAATGGTCGCACACAGCAGCCGAAACAGCTCGTACATGCGCTTTTCCTTTGGAAATGCGCCAAGATAGCGCAGCAGCGTCCCCGCCATGTCCTCCGTCGGCTGGTTTGCGCGGCCAAAGAGCGTGTCGATGGTCACGCCCAGCCGATCGGCAATCGCGGGGAGCATCTCGGCGTCCGGGGTGCCGCCCTTTTCCCACTTGCTGACGGCCTGGCCGGAGACGCACAGCGATTGACCAAGCTGCTCCTGCGTCAGTCCCCGTTCCCGCCGCAGCTTTGCGATCGTGTTCCCAAGCTCCATTTTTGCATCCCTCCGAAATTCAATCACTGGTAGGATTGTATCAAAACTTCCGGTTGAAAACAATAGAGGTAAATTTGCAAAAATGAAAACAATGGTTGAATGCCATGACCGCTGCTTGGAAACAACAGAGGAGCAGGCTTCCCGCCTGCTCCTCTTTATGAATGTAACCTGTTCTCAGATCCGTTTCCACTTGGCGCCGTGGGGGATGTCGGTGACTTCGACGCCTGCGGCTTTGAGCTCCTCCCGGATCCGGTCGGCCTCGGCGAAGTTCTTGGCCTTCTTGGCGTCCTGCCGGGCGCGGATTTTGGCCTCCACCTCGGCGTCGGCCTCGCCGCTCTCGGAGATGATGGTGAACTCTCCGGCGGTGACGGCCTGCTTTTTGAGCTTCTCCCGCTCGACGGCGGCCTTTTCCAGAAGGCTCAGACCCAGCACACGGTCAAAGTCGCCCAGGACGAAGAGCTTGGTCTCGTCGTTGGTCTTGGCCTTCAGCACGTCGTAGAGCGCGGTGACGGCAAGGGAGGTGTTCAGGTCGTTGTCCAGCGCGGCGCAGAACTTCTGCTTGAGCTGCTCCGCCACGGCCTGGTCGATCTCCCCGTCGCCGGGCTTCAGCGCTGCGATCCTGGCAATGAGCTTGTTGTAGGCCACCTGGGCGTTGTCCATGTTCGCCCAGGAGAAGACCAGGGACTTGCGATAGTGGCTCTGCAGGCAGAAGAGGCGATAGGCCAGGGGGTCGTAGCCCTTCTTTTCCAGCAGGGAGACGGTGAGAAACTCGCCCTTGGACTTGGACATTTTGCCGTCCTTGTCGTTCAGGTGGAGGACGTGCATCCACCAGTTGCACCATTTGTGGCCCAGATAGGCCTCAGACTGGGCAATTTCGTTGGTGTGGTGGGGGAAGGCGTTGTCGATGCCGCCGCAGTGGATGTCCAGATCCTCGCCCAGATGCTTCATGGAGATGCCGGAGCACTCGATGTGCCAGCCGGGATAGCCCACGCCCCAGGGGGAGTCCCATTTCAGGGCCTGATCCTCAAACTTGGACTTGGTGAACCAGAGGACAAAGTCGTTTTTGTTGCGCTTGTTCAGATCAGCCTCCACGCCCTCCCGAACGCCCTCGGCCAGATCCTCGGCGTTGAAGTCGTTGAACACATAATACTGGGACAGCTTGGAGGTGTCAAAATACACATTGCCGCCGGCAAAGTAGGCGTAGCCGGTGTCCATGAGCTTGCTGATGATCTTGATATATTCATCAATGCAGTTGGTGGCGGGCTCCACCACATCGGGAGTCTTGATGTTGAGCTTTTGGCAGTCGGAGAAAAAGGCGTCGGTATAATACTGGGCGATCTCCAGCACGGTCTTGTGCTCGCGCCTGGCGCCCTTGAGCATCTTGTCCTCACCCTCGTCGGCGTCGGAAGTCAGATGCCCCACGTCGGTGATGTTCATGACGCGCTTCACGTTGTAGCCCGTGTAGCGCAGATACTTCTCCAGCACATCCTCCATCATGTAGGTGCGGAGGTTGCCGATGTGGGCGAAGTGATAGACCGTGGGGCCGCAGGTGTACATTTTGACGATATCGGGGTGGTTGGGGACGAACTCGTCCTTTGAGCGAGTTGCAGAGTTATACAGCTTCATGGGACTCTCCTTATTTTACATCTTTGAATACATCGTGATTTTTGATGAAATACTCCGCGCCGGAGTAGACGGTGGTGGCCACGATCAGGCCGACGACGATCCACTTGAGAACGGTCACGTCCCCGTAGACCAGCAGCACGCCCAGGCCGATCATGGTGACAAAGGTCTTGATCTTGCCGGACCAGGCGGCGGCAATGACCCGCTGCTGCTCCACGGCGATCATCCGCAGGCCGGACACGGCAAACTCCCGGAACAAAACGACGGCCACCGACCAGCCGGGCATGACGCCCTTTTCCACAAAGAAGACCATGGCGGCCAGCACCAGCATCTTGTCCGCCAGGGGATCAATGAACTTGCCGAAGTCCGTCACCTGCTTGTAGTGCCGGGCGATATAGCCGTCCACCGTGTCGCTGATACAGGCGATGATATACACGGCAAGCGCCCACCAGGTCAGATCCAGGTAGGCCAGAACCAGAAATATGGGGATCAGGACGATCCGCACAAGGGTAATTTTATTGGCAGTCGTCATGCTTTAAGCCTCCTCGCCATACAGAATGCCGTCTTCCGCGGCAGTGATCCTTACCAGAGCCATGTCGCCCTCCCGGGAGGCGCCGTCAAAATGCACCTCGCCGTCGATATCCGGGGAGTCGGCGTAGCTGCGGCCGATCCAGCACTGCTCCTCCTCGTCATAGTCCGTGACCAGGACGGGGATGGTCTTGCCCACAAAGCTCTGACAGAAGGCGTCCATGATCGGCGCCTGGAGCTCCAGGATCAGATCCGCCCGGCGTTGGGCCTCCTCCTCGTCCACATGGGACATTTTCGCGGCGGGCGTGCCCTCCTCGGGGGAGAAGGGGAAAACGCCGACCCGCTCGATGCGGGCTTCCCGGAGAAAAGCACAGAGCTCCTCGAACTCCGCCTCCCCCTCGCCGGGGAGACCGGCGATCAGACTGGTGCGCAGCACCAGGCCGGGGATCCGCTCCCGCAGGGTCTTGAACAGGGCCCGGATCTCGTCGCCTGTGCCCTTGCGGTTCATCCGCTTGAGAATGATGTTATTGATGTGCTGGATGGGAATATCCAGGTATTTGACAATTTTATCGTTCTGCGCGATCTCGTCGATCAGCTCATCGTCAAACTGGTCGGGGTAGAGATAGTGGAGGCGGATCCACTGGATCCCCTCGATCTTCCCGAGCTCCCGGCAGAGCTCCGCCAGACAGCGCCGCCCGTAGAGGTCGGTGCCGTAGCGGGTGATGTCCTGGGCGATGACGATCAGCTCCTTAACGCCGTGGGCCGCCAGGTCCCGGGCCTCCTCCACCACGTTTTTCATCGAACGGGAGCGGTAGCGGCCGCGGATATAGGGGATGGCGCAGAAGGCGCAGAAGTTGTCGCAGCCCTCGGCAATGCGCAGATAGGCCCAGCCCGGCCCGGTGGAGACCACCCGGGAGATCTCCTCCACGGGGGCGTTCCGATCCCCGAAGAAACTCGCCTGCCGCCCGGCCAGCACCGCGTCCGCCGCCTTGACGATGTCCCCGAAGCTGCCGACGCCAAGCACGGCGTCGATTTCCGGCAGCTCCTGCAGGATGGAGCCCTGGTACCGCTCGGAGAGGCAGCCGCAGACGATGAGGCCGCCCAGCTTGCCCTGCTTTTTCAGCTCCGCCATCTCCAGAATGTTGTCAATGGCCTCGCTTTTTGCGGCGTCGATGAAACCGCAGGTATTCACAATAGCCAGATCTGCCCCCTCCGGCTCCGGCGTCAGCGTATAGCCCGCCTCATCCAGAAGATACAGCATCTGCTCGCTGTTCACCAGATTTTTGGCGCAGCCGAGAGAGATCAACGCGAATGTTTTGTTCATAGAGCAACCTCTATCCTTTGTTGTAGGGGCGACCCTTGCGGTCGCCCGCGGGTCATAGGCTGTGCCTATTCTCCCGCATCGGCGCGAAAACGCGCCAAAGCCGCCCGGATCTCCTCCCAGGAGAAGCCCCGGCGGTATAAGGCGGCGCTGACTTTCTGAACCTGCGCCCGATCGGAAGGATCCTTCAGGCGCGAGGCGATAAAGCGGTCGAGCTTGTCGTCGCTCTCCGGCAGCTCGGTCAGCGCCTCCTCCCAAAGCTCTCTGGGAACGCCCCGGCGCTGCAGCTCCTGACGGATGCGCCCGGCGCCATAGCCCTTGCCGGCATAGTGGCGAACCACCATCCCGGCATAGCGGGCGTCGTCCAGAAAGCTATGCTCACAGAGCCATGCAACCGCAGCCTCGGCCGCGGCGGGCTCCTCGCCCTTTTCCGTGAGCTTGTCCCGCAGCTCCTTGGCGGACATGGGGCGGTAGCTCAAGAGCTCCAGCCCCCGGTTCTTGCAGAGCGCCAGGGCGGCGGAGGCGCGGAGCTCTTTGAGCTCCGGTTCCGTAAGCCTTCGCCCGGCATAGAGCCGCAGCTCTGCGACCACGCCCAGGGTTGCCTTGATTTCGCTGCCGTCATCCAGTGCGACGGTGACCCGTTCCGGCGAGGTCTGGTGCAGAGCGGAGATCAAAACGGGCATCAGTCTTCGTCAAAATCAGCGGCGGAAACGTCCACCCCGCCGGCCTGCACGGGAACCCGGCCGGTAGCCTGTGCGGCGCGGCGGGACTGGGGGGACATGAGCTTGTAGGCATTGTCCCGGATCTGCTGCTCGATGCGGTTGCGGACGTCCTCGTTCTGCTGCAGGTACTCCTTCACGCCGTCCCGGCCCTGGATGCGCTGGCCGTCCACGGTGAACCAGGCGCCGGCCTTATCGATGATCTCCAGCTTCACGCCCAGGTCGATGATCTCGCCAACGCGGGAGATGCCTTCGCCGTACATGATGTCGAACTCCGCCTCCCGGAAGGGGGGCGCGACCTTGTTCTTGACCACCTTGGCGCGGGTGCGGTTGCCCACCATCTCGCCGCCGACCTTCAGCGTCTCGATCCGTCTCACATCGATGCGGACGGAGGAATAGTACTTCAGGGCCAGGCCGCCGGGGGTAGTCTCGGGATTGCCATACATGACGCCGATCTTCTGGCGGAGCTGGTTGATGAAGATGACGGTGCAGTTATTCTTGGAGATGGCGCCGGCAAGTCTCCGCATGGCCTGGCTCATGAGACGGGCCAGCATGCCCACCACGGTATCGCCGATCTCGCCGTCCAGCTCGGCGCGGGGGATCAGGGCGGCCACGGAGTCCACCACCAGCACGTCGATGGCGCCGGAGCGCACCAGAGATTCCGCAATGTCCAGGGCCTGCTCGCCGGTGTCCGGCTGGGAGATCAGGAGACTGTCGATGTCCACGCCCAGGGCCCGGGCATAGGCTGGCTCCAGCGCGTGCTCCACGTCGATGTAGGCGGCCTCGCCGCCGTTTTTTTGGGCGGAGGCGACCACGTGCAGGGCCAGAGTGGTCTTGCCGGAGGCCTCAGGCCCGTAGATCTCCACGATGCGGCCCCGGGGGACGCCCCCGATGCCAAGCGCCAGATCCAGGGACAGGGAACCGGTGGAGAGCGCCTCCACGTTCACGGAAATATCGTCGCCCAGGCGCATGATGGTGCCCTTGCCGTAGTCCTTCTCGATCTTGGAAATCGCGGCCTCCAGCGCCTTTTTCTTATCGTCAGACGCGGCGGAAACCGCTACAGCAGTCTTTTTCTTTTCGGCCATTTCTTCGTTCTCCTTTTTTATTGGCAATTCGCCTTTAGTGCTTGTATTCTATCAGGAGGGAAGTCCCATAAACAGGACTTTCAGAATACCTGCTCCAGATCGTACATTTTTCCGATGACCACGCGGGAGATGCCCTGGGTGTCCTTTCGGATGTCCGCCGCGGCGAAGCCTGCGGCCAGGATCATGTCGTATACCGTCTCCGCCTGGGTCTCGCCCACCTCGAAGAGAATGTATCCGCCGGGGCGAAGCAGGGATTTCCAGTATTTCAGGATCCCCTTGTAGAAGCGAAGCCCATCCGCCCCGCCGTCCAACGCCCAGATGGGCTCGTAGTCCCGCACGGAGCTGTCCAGGGTCATGATTTCCGTGCTTTCGATATAGGGCGGGTTGGATACGATCATGTCGAAGGAGCCGATGCTCAGCGGGGGAGCGGCGGTGGCGTCGGCCTGGATGGTGAGGCAGCGGGAAGAAATGCGGTTGGAAGCAAGGTTTTTCCGGCAAACCTCCAGAGCGCTGGCGCTGATGTCCACGGCAACCAGCTTGGAGGCGGGGAGCTCATGCCCCAGCGCGCAGGCGATGCAGCCGCTGCCGCAGCAGAGATCCAGGATCCGGGCGTCCATCTTCCGGCCTACCAGCAGCTCCTTTGCGGTGTCCACCAGCAGCTCCGTGTCCATCCGGGGTATGAGCACGTCCGGCGTCACGGTCATGGGCAGCCCGTAAAACTCCCAGGAGCCGGTGATGTAGGCCACAGGCTCGCCCCGCAGCCGACGGGCCAGGTAATCGGTGACCTTGGCCTCCACGGCGGGGGTGGTGTAGAGGTTCATGTCCCGCAGGAGATCCGCGGTGCTCTTTCCGGCGGCCTGCGCTACCAGAAGCCTGGCCTCCAGCGTGCAGCCTTCGACTCCGTACTGCCGGAGAAGGTTGCGCGCGGAAAGATACAGTTCGTTATAGGTTTTCACGCTATGTCACCTCTCTCGGTCAGCTGCCCCACTGGTCGCTGCCCTTTTCCTCGGGAATCACAAGCTGCAGGGCGCGGATGGCGCACTCGATCATGCTGTCGTCCGGCTCGTTGGTGGTGATGTGCTGCAGCCACTTGCCCGGGGCGGAGAGCACGGCGGAGAGCCAGTTGTCATGCCCGCCGCACCAGCGGTTGATCTCATAGCTGATGCCGACCACGATGGGGATCAGCAGAATATGGCAGCCGATGCGGGCAAAGACATTGGTGAGCGGGACCAGAAAATTGAACAGCAGGTTCACAAGAATGCTCACCAGAACCACTACCAGCAGGAAGCTGGTGCCGCAGCGGGGATGAAAGCGGCGCTCCTCCCGGACGTTCTCCACCGTGAGCTCTTTCCCGTGCTCATAGCAGAAGATGGTCTTGTGCTCCGCCCCGTGATAGGAGAAGAGGCGCTTGATGTCCTTGACACGGCTGACGAGGGCCATATAGCCCAGCAGGATGAAGACGCGCAGCACGCCCTCCAGCAGATTCACCAGGGGCATGGAGAAGCTCTTGTTCCAGTTGATGAGCCGCACGATCAGCGCCGGGAGGAACACGAAAAGCCCCACGGCCAGAGCAAGCCCCAGCACCACGGCGAGACCGATGATGAGCTTCTGCGCCTTCTCGGCGGAGAAGTGCGCCTCGATCCATTGATCCAGCTTATCCGGCTCGCCCTGCTCCTCCTCGGGCATCAGGCTTGCGGAGTAGGTGAGGGCCTTCATGCCCTTTACCATGGAATCAATAAAGATGAAGATGCCGCGGAGAAAGGGGATCCCAACGATCGGGTACTTCTCCTTCAGCAGGTGAAGCTCCTCGGTCTTCTCTACCAACCCGTCCTTGGTGCGGCAGACGATGGCCTGCTTCTTCGGCCCACGCATCAGAATGCCCTCAATCAGCGCTTGCCCGCCGATGGAGGTGCGGAAGGAACAGCTCTCTTTAAAATGCTTCGGATTGTGTTTTGCCATTTTACTCTCCTTAGGCAATTGCGAAACTCGTTTCTCAATTGGCTAGTTTTTCTCTCCTGAAAAGGCTCCCAAAGAACCCTTATTTATTTTCTACCGGGAGGATCACCGTCACGCGGCAGCCGCCTCCCTCGGCGTTTTCCACACGCAGCTCGCCGCCATGGCGGGTGACGATCTCATCACACACGGCAAGGCCGATGCCCGTTCCGCGGTTCTTGGAGCTGCCCTTATAAAACTTTTCCTTTACATGGGGAAGCTCGGCCTCGGGAATGCCGCGCCCGTGATCCCGCACGGTGATCCAGACGCTCTCGCCCTTCTGCCGAATGGCGACCTCCACCTTTTTCCCCTCGCCGCCGTGCTTGGAGGCGTTGTCCAGCAGGTTCAGAAAGACCTGCTTCAGCCGCTCCGGATCGCCGGGGATCAGCGGGATCTCCGCCTCGGAAGGGACGTATTCCAGCTCCACGCCCGCCTGACGCAGCAGCTCCCCATAGGTGAACATGGCGTCCTCCAGCTCCGCGGAGATGTCCAGCAGCTCAATGCGCAGATTGAAGCGCCCGTCCTGGATGCGGGTGAATTCCAGCAGCTCCATCACCATGCCGGTGAGCCGCTCGGCCTCCCGGGAGATGATCTGGATGCCGCGAAGGGAATCCCCCTGCACAGCCTCGTCATAGGCGATGGTCTCCGCCCAGCCGGTGATGGCCGTGAGCGGTGTGCGCAGCTCGTGAGAGACCTGGGAGATGAACTCCGTTCTGGTCTTTTCGGCCGCGGCGGTCTGCTGGGAGATGTAGTTGATGGCCTCGGTCAACTGGCCGATCTCGTCCGTCCGGGTGTTTTCCATCTGGCTGCCGTAGCTGCCGTCGGCAATGGTGTCGGCAAACTCGGTCAGCCGCTCGATGGGGTCGGTCACATTTCTCCAGAACCAGAGCAGCAGCGCGATGACGGCAAAGCAGGTCAGCACGATCATGGCGCCGGCCACGGCATAGTGCTCCCAGGTGATGCCCCAGACGGCGACGAGCAGCAGCACCAGCGTGCCGATGCCGGCCACCATCAACTTGTTGCGTAAACTTTTCAGCATGATCGGCTCAGTAGCCCCACTTATAGCCGTAGCCCCACACGGTGGTCAGAAATTCCGGCTCGGTGGGATCGGATTCGATCTTGATGCGCAGACGCCGGATGTTCACGTCCACAGTCTTGAGCTCGCCGGAGAAATCGCTGCCCCAGACGGCGGAGAGGATGTCCTCCCGGCTCATGGCCTTGCCCGGGTTCTCCATAAAAAGCTTCATCAGCAGATACTCGATCTGCGTCAGCTTCAGGCGCTGGCCGTTTTTCTCCAGGGTACGGTTGCGGGTGTTCAGCAGGAAGGGGCCGCTGGAAATTTCCACGCTGGCCTTCTCATCCTCGTCCACGCCGAGGCGGCGGATCAGCGCGTCCACCCGGGCGGTAAGCTCCGCCGGGGAGAAGGGCTTGGTCACATAGTCGTCCGCCCCGGTCATAAGGCCGGTGACCTTGTCGATCTCCTGGCTCTTGGCGGTGAGCATGATAATCCCGATCTTGGAGCCGGAGGCGCGGATGCGGCGGCAGACCTCAAAGCCGTCGATGTCCGGCAGCATCACGTCCAGCAGCGCAAGACAGATGTCGGGATTCACCCGCCATTTCTCCAGCGCCTCGGCGCCGGTCTCCGCCTCAATGGGCTCGTAGCCGCTGCGCCGCAGGTTGATGACCACAAAGCTGCGGATGTTGGCCTCGTCTTCCAATACAAGAATCTTCTTCATCTATTTCTCCTCCTTTGTAAAGCGGACGAAGCTGGCGTCCGCTCATCCTAAGGCACATTCAGACAACATATTATAACACAGCTCTTACAAAAAAGATAGTCAAAGTTTCAAATTTCCGCACAATATTTTGCATAAGAATGACAAGATTTCTGCGCAAAGCCCATAAATACGGGAATTCCAGTTGATTATTTCAGCGCGCCCTGTTACAATAGCGCGTATGAGCGACAAAAAGAAGACTGTGATCGGCGTGCTGGCCCATGTGGACGCGGGGAAGACCACCCTGGCCGAGGCCATGCTGTTTTGTGCCGGAAAACTGAAAAAGCTGGGGCGTGTGGATCATCGGGACAGCTTTCTTGACACCCACAGCCTGGAGCGCCAGCGGGGGATTACGATCTTCTCCAAGCAGGCGCGCTTTGAACTGCCGGGGAGCTCCGTGATCCTGCTGGACACCCCCGGCCACGCGGACTTTTCCGCGGAAATGGAGCGGACGCTGCAGGTGCTGGACTGCGCGGTGCTGGTCATCTCCGGCACCGACGGCGTGCAGGCGCATACGGAGACCCTCTGGAGGCTCCTTCGCCGCTATCGGATCCCCTGCTTCCTCTTTGTGACGAAGCGGGATCTTCCCGGCGCGGAGGAAGAGAGCCTGATGGCGGAACTGCGGCAGCGGCTGGACGAGAGCTGCGTGGATTTCTCCGCCGATCGCAAGATCTGGGAGGAGCAGGCGGCTCTCTGCAGCGAGGAGGCTATGGAGCGTTTCCTCTCCGGCGAAGCGCTGGATGACGAGCTGCTGCGGCGCATGATCGCGGCGCGGGAGCTGTTTCCCTGCTATTTCGGCTCCGGCCTCCGGATTCAGGGGGTGGAGGAGCTGCTGGACGCCCTGGATCGCTTTGCGCCCGGCTGTGTTGGCGGCAGCGATTTTGCCGCCAAGGTCTATAAAATCGAGCGGGATCCCCAGGGAAACCGCGTGACCCTTATGAAGATTACAGGCGGCGCGCTGAAGGTGCGAACCCCCCTGCGCTATCGGGATGAGAGCGGCCAGGAGCACGAGGAGAAGATCAGCCAGATCCGCCTCTACTCCGGCGTGAAATTTGAGACGGCGGAATCCGTGGAGACGGGAGAGATCTGCGCCGTTCTGGGACTTGGAGAGAGCTTTCCCGGCCAGGGTCTCGGCGCTGAGAGCAACAGCCTGGCCCCCGTTCTGGAGCCGGTGCTGTCCTATCGGCTGATCCTGCCGGAGGGGCTGGATCCCATGGCCTTTCTGCCGAAGCTCCAGCGCCTGGGAGAAGAGGATCCCCAGATGCACCTGGCCTGGAACGAACGGGGCAAGTGTATTGAGCTGCGCCTGATGGGCAAGATCCAGGCGGAGGTCTTCCGGAGTCTGGTGAAGGACCGCTTTGATGTGGACATGTCCCTGGACAAGGGGCGGATCCTCTATCGGGAGACCATTGCAAACACGGTGGAGGGCGTGGGGCACTACGAGCCTCTGCGCCACTATGCCGAGGTGCATCTTTTGCTGGAGCCCCTCCCCCGGGGCAGCGGGATCGTGCTGGACAGCGTGTGCCCCGAAGATGAGCTGGATCGCAACTGGCAGCGGCTCATCCTGACCCATTTGATGGAAAAGCCTCATCTGGGCGTGCTCACCGGCTCGCCCATTACGGATATGAAGATCACCCTGGCCGCCGGGCGCGCCCACCTCAAGCACACCGAGGGCGGCGATTTCCGCCAGGCCACCTACCGGGCGGTGCGCCAGGGGCTGATGCAGGCGGAGAGCCTGCTGCTGGAGCCCTATTACGCCTACACGCTGGAGGTTCCGGCGGAGCAGGTTGGACGGGCGATCAGCGATTTGCGGGCGATGAACGGCAGCTTCGACTCCCCCGCAGGGGAGGGCGAGATGCTGCGGCTGGAGGGCGAAGCCCCGGTCTCCGGGATGAACGGGTATCTGGACGAGCTTTTGAGTTATACCCGCGGCAGGGGGCGGCTCTTTTTGCGCCCCGCGGGCTATCGACCCTGCCATGAGCAGCAGCGGATCGTTTCGGAGTTTGGCTACCAGCCGGAGGCGGATCTGGAGAACACGCCGGATTCGGTCTTCTGCGCCCACGGCGGCGGCTTCACGGTCAAATGGAACCAAGTGCCGGAGTATATGCACCTGGAGAGCGTTCTGAAAAAGCCCGCCGAAGAGGCCAAGCCCGCGCCCGTCCGGCGCAGCCTCTCCATCGACGAGCGGGAGCTGGAGGCGATCATGGAGCGGGAGTTCGGCCCCATCCGCCGCCCCAGCTACCAGGCGGGCGTGCGCAACGAGGCGCCTCAGCCCAGCGCCGCGCCGAAGAAGCGGGAATATCTGATCGTGGACGGTTATAATATGATCTTCGCATGGGACGAGCTCAAAAAGCTGGCAAGTGAGCGTTTGGATCTGGCCCGCAGCCGGCTGATGGACATGCTCTCCAGCTACTGCGGCTATACCAAAAGTGAGCTGGTGCTGGTCTTTGACGGCTTTCGCACGCCCGGAAACCCCGGTTCCCGCACGGAGTATAACAACATCCATGTTGCCTATACGAAAGACGGGGAGACCGGTGACGCCTATATCGAGCGGATCGTGGACGAGATCGGGAAAAACTACGACGTGCGCGTGATTACCAGCGACAATCTGATCCGCCTTTCCGCCCTGCGCTCCGGCGTGCTGCGCACGTCCTCCAAGGAGTTTGCGCTGGAAGTGGAGTGGGTGCTGGAGCAGATCGAGGCGGTTTTGAAGAAGACGAATCTGAACGCGCACACGACGAAGCTGAGAGATGGAAAATCATGAACTTTTGAAGCGGGCGGAGGATCTCCGGGGCCGCGCGGAGCGAAGCGGCTGTGTGACCCACACGGGCTTCCTCACCCCGGCGGAGCGGTACCAGCTGGAAAACTGGGCAAAGCATACCGGCTGCCGGCTGCTGTTTTACGGCGGCGGGGAGGATTCTGAGCGGACGGCGGCCTTCTTCCTGCCGGACTGGATGGAGGAGGACGCCTTTGACCCGGCGGAATATCTCAGCGCCATGAAGCTCACCGCCTATTTCGGCACCCCAGCCCACCGGGACTATATGGGAGCGGTGCTGGGCATGGGCATCGGCCGGGAATGGCTGGGTGATATTCAGGTGCAGGGCGACACGGCGTACCTCTTCTGTATGCCAAGCGTCCTGCGGCATCTGCTGAGCCTCGAAAAAGTTGGCCGCGTCAGCGTGAAGGCAGAGGAGCTCCCGCTCTCCGAAGTGCCCGCCCCCAAGCGGGAGCGGAAGGAGCTGAGCTTTTCCGTTATGAGCCTGCGGCTGGACGCCATTGTGGCGGGGCTGTTCCACCTCTCCCGTACAGAGGCGGCGCGGCAGATCGAGGCCGGGGCGGTGAGCCTCAATTACGGGGAATGCCTCAAGACTGACCACACCGTAAAGGAAGGGGACATCCTCTCTCTCCGCGGCGCGGGAAAGGGCAAGGTCACCGGCACCGGCGGCACCTCCCGCAAGGGGAGGCTTTTTGTCTACGCGGAAATCTATCGATAATGATATATATGGAAGGAGATCAACATGAGAGCATACGAGAGATTCATCCAGTACGTCCAGGTCCACACGGCGAGCGCCGAGGATCTGAGCAAGACCCCCACCACCCAGCGGCAGTTCGATCTGAGCCGTCTCCTGGCCAAGGAGATGGAGTCCATGGGGATGGAGGGCGTTTATGTGGACGAGCACGCCTATACCTACGGCTTCCTGCCCGCGACGCCGGGCTTTGAGAAAAAGCCCTGCATCGGGCTCATTGCCCACCTGGACACCATTCCCGACTTTTCCGGGGAGAACGTGAAGCCCACGCTGGTGCCGAATTATGACGGCGGCGTGGTTCCCCTGGGCGAGAGCGGCCGGACGCTGGATCCCGCGCAGTTTCCCCATCTGAAAAAGCTTATCGGCCACACGCTGATCACCACCGACGGCACCACGGTGCTGGGGGCGGACGACAAGGCCGGCATCGCCGAGATCATGACCGCCTGCGAGCGGGTCATCACCGAGAGGCTGCCTCATGGGCGGATCGCGGTCTGCTTCTCCCCGGATGAAGAGGTGGGCCACGGCGCGGAGCTGCTGGACATTGAGGCCTTCGGCGCGGACTTCGCCTACACCGTGGACGGAGAGGAGATCAACGAGGTCAACTGCGAGACCTTCAACGCCGCCGGGGCGGCTTTTGAGGTGAAGGGCTTCAACATCCACCCGGGTATGGCCAAGGATCAGATGATCAACGCCGCCCTGGTCGCCATGGAGATCAACGCCCTCCTGCCAGCCGCCGAGCGGCCGGAGCATACCGAGGATCACGAGGGCTTCTATCACCTCACGGAGATGAGCGGCACGGTGGAGAAGGCGGAGCTGCACTATATCATCCGCGACCATGACGCGGCCTCCTTCGGCGCCAGAGAAAAGACCCTGCGCCAGATCGAGAAGTTCATCAACGAAAAATACGGCGAGGGCACCGCGAAGCTCTCCATCCGCCAGCAGTATCGCAACATGATCGAGAAGCTGGACGGGCACATGGAGATCGTGGAGCTGGCGGAGAAGGCCATCCGCGCGGCGGGACTGGAGCCGGTGCGCGTTCCCATTCGCGGCGGCACCGACGGCGCACAGCTCAGCTACCGCGGCCTGCTCTGCCCCAACATCGGCACCGGCGGCTACTGCTGCCACGGTCCCCACGAGCATATCTCCGTGGAGAACATGGACAAGATGACTGAGATCCTGCTGCACCTGATTCGGCTCAATCTGGAATGATACTAATACCTGATAGAAAGCTTTAGAAAGATTTCCGAGGCAGAATTGTGACAGGCGAGGCGCTTCCCGCAGAGCATAATGGAGATATATGGTCAAGGTGTTAGTATGAACTGCAAACAGGGGAGGGGCGCGTCATGAAAGAGAGACTTGGCGCAAGAAAATGGGCCACGCTCCTGCTGGTCGGTCTGTTCGGCCAGTTCGCGTGGACCATCGAGAACATGTATTTTAACGTCTTCCTCTACAAGACCATTTCCACCGATCCCGGCTACATCGCGGCGATGGTGGGCTGGTCTGCCGCAGCCGCCACGCTCACAACCCTGCTGATGGGCGCCCTTTCAGACCGGGTGGGGAAGCGGAAGGCTTTCATCACGGTGGGCTATATCCTGTGGGGCCTCTCCACGGCGGCCTTCGGCTATATCACGCCGGAGAATGCGGGCAGGCTCTTTCCCGGCGCAAACGCTGCCGCGGCGGCGGCCACGATGGTGGTGGTGCTGGACTGCGTGATGACCTTCTTCGGCTCCACCGCCAACGACGCGGCCTTCAACGCCTGGGTGACGGACAACACCAACCAGCAAAACCGCGGCCGGGCGGAGAGCGTGCTGGCCATCCTGCCGCTCATCTCCATGCTCATTATCTTTGGCGCCTTTGACGGGCTGACCCAGCAGGGAAAGTGGAGGGAGTTTTTCAACATCTTCGGCATCGCGGTCTCTGCGGTGGGCCTGCTCTCCCTGTTCCTGGTGAAGGACGAGCCCGCGCTGAAGCCCCGGAAGGACAGCTATTTCAAAAATCTGCTCTACGGGCTGCGCCCCTCTGTGGTGCGGCAAAATCCGGAGCTGTATCTGTCCTTTGCGGCCTTCTGTCTGTTCTCCATCGCCGTCCAGGTCTTCTTCCCCTTCCTAATCATCTACATTCAATATTTCCTGGGCATCACGGATTACGCCATCGTGCTGGGCGTGGTGCTGATCCTGGCGTCGGCGGTCAGCGTCCTCTCCGGCCGCTGGATCGACCGCTTCGGCAAGCTCCGCTTTACGGTGCCTGCCGCAGCTGTGATGCTTGCGGGGCTGGTCGGCATGTTCTTTGTCCGCAGCCAGATCGGCGTCATGATCGCAGGGACGGTGATGATGTCCGGCTACATGATGCTCACCGCCGCCCTCAGCGCCAACATCCGGGACTGGACGCCGGAGGACAAGGTGGGTCATTTCCAGGGCATCCGCATGATCTTCCAGGTGCTGCTGCCCATGATCATCGGCCCCGCCATCGGCGCGGCGCTGATCCGCTCCAACCCCAAGACCTATGAGGAGCTTGGACAGATCAAGACCGTCCCCACCCCCGGCATTTATCTCGGCGCCGCGGCAGTGCTGCTGCTGACAGCGATTCCGATCATCATCCTGAAAAAAAGAGAGAAGAGAGTATGAAAGAGGCCATTTACCATTTCCCCACGGACGGCAAGCCTATGGATTGCCGGCAGATCAAAAGCGGACACATCCACCAGACCTATCTGATCACCACCAACAGCGGAGCAAAGTACATCCTGCAGTGGATCAACCAGTATGTTTTCCCCAATGTGAACGCCATCATGAACAACATGGGCGCTATCAGCAACTTCCTTCGCCAAGAGCAGAAGGGGCAGATGCCCATGATCCATTATCTGAACACAAACGAAGGAAAGCGCTATTACGACGACGGGCAGGGCGGCGCCTGGCGGGCCTACCGCTTTGTGGACAACAGCATTTGCCTGCAGCGCGCGGAACGTCCGGAGGATTTTTACGAATGCGCCCGCGCCTTCGGCCACTTTCAATATGCGCTGAATGGCTTCCCGGCCAGAGAGCTGGAGGAGACCATCGTGAATTTCCACAACACGGTGGATCGCTATCGGCAGCTGCGGGAAGCGATGGAGCGGGACGAGAAGGGGAGAAGAGCCCAGGTGGAGCCGGAGATCCGTTTCCTGCTGAAGCGGGAGGAGCGGGGCTGCATGCTGCACCGCATGATGGAGGACGGCACCCTTCCCACCCGCGCGACTCACAACGACACCAAAATCAACAATGTCCTGCTGGATCAGAACACCCATAAGGCGATCTGCGTCATCGACCTGGACACCGTGATGCCGGGGCTCTCGGTCTATGACTTCGGCGACGCCATCCGCTTCGGCGCGTCCACGGCCGCGGAGGACGAGACGGATCTGAGCAAGGTGAGCCTGGATCTGGGGCTGTTTCGGGTCTTTGTCCGCGGTTTCTGCGAGGCCTGCCCCAGCCTGACCCCCGGGGAGATTGAGATGCTGCCCCAGGGCGCTTACACCATGACGCTGGAGTGCGGCATGCGCTTCCTTACGGATTATCTCAACGGAGACAAGTATTTCTCCATCGAGTGGGAGAAGCACAACCTGGATCGTGCCCACACCCAGTTCAAGCTGGTGGAGGATATGGAAGCAAAGTGGGACGATATGCGGCGGATCGTAATAGAGGAAGTCGAGAAGTTAACATAATTTAGTTAACATAACAAAAAGCAGCTCCTGCCAGGATGACAGGAGCTGCTTTTATGTTCAAATGCGATCAGCCGAGCCAGATCTTGCTGCGGTCGATGTCCTTGAGGGTCGCGGCGCCGCACATGGTCATGGTGGACTTGAGCTCGCCTACGATCTTGTCCATATAGACCTTGAAGCCCTCTTCGCCCGCGCCGTAGATGGCGGTGAGGATGGGGCGGCCGATGAGCACGCCGTCAGCGCCCAGGGCCAGAGCGCGGAACACGTCCACGCCGGAGCGGATGCCGCCGTCCACCAGGATGGTGATGCGATCCTTCACGGCGTCGGCAATGGCGGGGAGGACTTCCGCGGTGGAGGGCACGCCGCCCTGCACCCGGCCGCCGTGGTTGGAGACCACGATGGCGTGAGCGCCGGCCTCCACGGCCTTGCGGGCGCCGGCAACTGTCATGATGCCCTTGATGATGAAGGGGCGGCCGGCATAGTCGATGATCTCCCGCATCTCCTCCACGGACTTGCTGCCAGCGTTGGGGTTCATGGCCTTCAGGAAGGGGAGACCCGCGCCGTCCACGTCCATGGCCACGGCGAAGATGTCCGCCTGCTCCACGATGTCCAGCTTTTCAAACACGAACTCCTTGTTCCAGGGCTTGATGGTGGGGATGCCCATGCCGCCCACCTTGACCATGTCCTGCACGGAGCTCTTCATGATCTCGGGATCCACCCCGTCGCCGGTGAGGGCGGCGATGCCGTAGTTCGCCGCGGCAGGCACCAGGATGGAGTTATAGGTAAAGTCGGTGTGCTTGGGGCCGTAGTGCATGGGGAGGCCGCCAAGGGGGGCGGCAAAGATGGGCGCCGAAAAGCGGTGACCGAACATCTCAAAGGAAATGTCGGGCTCCACGTTCTTGCAGAGCGTGTCCATGTTCACGAAGATCTCCTGCCACTTGTCATAGTTGCGGGCGGCGGTTGCGCCGGGGTACTTGCAGCCGGGGCCGGGCATGGAACTGCCGCAGGCGCGGCCGTTGCAGACGGGACATGCTTTGCAATAGGGGCCGACGCAGTCTCTGGCGGCGGCGAGAACTTCCGGATAGGTCATGAGAAAAGCCTCCTTCAAGATGTTTATCATTTTGAATAAGTATTCTGATCTGATTATGAGAGCTGACCGGGATTTTGTCAAGTGATACCTGAGATACGGGCGTGCTCACGCTGAAAATGAAAAGGGACCTCATCCGTCATCCGTCTCGCAGGAGATCGACGGACGCCACTTTCCCCGTGCGTGGGGAATGTTTTGCGGGCCGCCGAGGACGTCGGCCCCTACAGGTGACAGCGATCTTTTATTCCGAATTCCGCATTCCGAATTCTGAATTTCTTACCCCTGTCCCGTCAAAATCCGGGATCATCTCGTCGGTGGCGGCGTCCACGTCCTGGCAGTAGCCCTCCAGCCCCAGCTTTTCCATGTATGCGATCAGGCGCTGGTTTGTTTCGCTGTCGATGCGCTGCTGCAGCTCCGGGAAGCGCTCCAGCCCCGGCATGGGGGTATACTGACTCATGAGGGAAAAGAGCACGGAGCCCTCGGGAAACTCCTCCGCCGCGAAGTCCATGACGTCCATGGCGTTCAGATCCTGCCCCGGCAGGACCAGGTGCCGGATCAGAACGCCCCGCTGCAGCATCCCGTCCTCGTCCATGCGGTAAGGCCCGGTCTGCCGGTACATCTCCCGGATGGCGGCGGCAGCCACCTTTGGGTAATCCGCAGCCAGGGAATAGCGCTTCGCCGGCTCGCTCTTCCAATATTTGAAGTCCGGTAAATAGACCTGCACCAGTCCCTCCAGGCGGCGGAGGGATTCCACGCTCTCGTAGCCGCTGCTGTTCCAGATCACCGGGATCCCCAGCTCCAGCCCTTCCAGCGCTTGGGCGATGGCGCGGACAAAGTGGGCGCCGGTGACCAGGTTAATATTGTGCACTCCCTGATCCCGCAGACGCAGCATCGTGTCCCGCAGCTCAGGCACGGTCAGCGGTACACCGCCCTCGCCCCGGCTGATCTTACGGTTCTGGCAGAACACGCAGCGCAGATTGCAGCCTGTAAAAAACACGGTGCCGGAGCCCCTTGTGCCGCTGATGCAGGGCTCTTCCCCAAAGTGCGGGGCAGCTCGGGCGACCCTGGGAAGGAGAGGGGAGCGGCAGATCCCGCCGGGGGATGTGTCGCCCCGCTTTGCCCCGCATTGACGGGGACAATCGTTACAGAAAATGTCCATATTGGCTGTTCCTCGGAATCTTTTTCGCTTTTTGGCAATTTGACCAGAAAGTGCTGAATTACAGAGGGGATTATAGCCCAATTTTGTGGATATTGCAAGAATCAAACAAAAATGAAAAAAAGTACATGATTTTTTGGAAATCTGTGCTAAAATGGTCTCGAAACGGATAAAGTGATACCGAAGCGGGGGTGTTGGCTTGCTGAATATCGTGCTGGTGGAGCCGGAAATTCCGCACAATACCGGGGCGATTGCCCGCACCTGCGCCTGCACCGGAGCGAGGCTGCACCTCATCAAGCCCCTGGGCTTTGAAATCTCTGACAAGTGGGTCAAGCGCTGCGGCCTGGACTACTGGCATCTGGTGGATATCTCCGTGTATGAGAACCTGGAGGAGTATTTTTCCCGCAATGGGGACAGGGATCTCTGGCTTGCCACCACCAAGGCGCCCCGCGCCTATCACGAGGCAGACTTCTCGGGAGATGTTACTCTGATGTTCGGCAAGGAGACCGCCGGGCTCCCGCTCTGGCTGCGGGAGCAGTACCGGGAGCGCTGCATCCGCATCCCCATGATCTCGGAGGCGAGAAGTCTCAACCTCTCCAATTCCGTGGCTATTCTGGCCTATGAGGCGCTGCGGCAGCAGGGCTTTCCGGGCCTGATGGAGGCCGGCGAAATGTCGGCTTTATAATAGTGAATCCTAATTTTCAAATTCTTACTAAGGAGGATGCAAGATGAATTACAACAAGAAGACCATCTATGACATCGACGTGAAGGGTAAGAAGGTTCTCCTTCGCTGCGATTTCAACGTTCCTCAGGACAAGAAGACCGGCGCCATCACCAGCGATAAGCGCATCGTCGCGGCGCTGCCCACCATCAAGTACCTGCTGGAGCAGGGCGCGGCCGTCATCGCCTGCTCTCATCTGGGCAAGCCTGTGGCCACCTTCGACAGCTTCGTGAAAAAGCAGGTCGAGAAGGGCAAGAATGCCGAGGACGTCACCCGCGAGGACTGGGAGAAGTCCCTGCGTAAGCTGACCCTGGCTCCCGTTGCCGAGCATCTGAGCAAGCTCCTGGGCCAGGATGTGATCTTTGCTGCCGATACCGTCGGGGAGGATGCCCAGGCCAAGGCCGCCGCGCTGCAGCCTGGCCAGATCATGCTGCTGGAGAACCTGCGCTTCGATAAGGGCGAGACCAAGAACGACCCCGCCTTTGCCAAGAAGCTGGCCGATATGGCGGAGCTCTATGTGTCCGACGCTTTCGGTACTGTGCACCGCGCCCACGCCTCCACCGCCGGCGTTGCGGCCTATCTCCCCGCTGTCAGCGGTCTGCTGGTTGCCAAGGAGCTGGAGATCATGGGCAAGGCCCTGGATAACCCCGTCCGCCCCTTTGTGGCCGTGCTGGGCGGCGCCAAGGTCTCCGATAAGATCAACGTCATCAATAACCTGCTGGAGAAGGCCGACACCATCATTATCGGCGGCGGCATGGCCTATACCTTCAAGGCCGCCCAGGGCTTCAAGATCGGCAAGTCTCTCCTGGAGGCTGACCGCATCGACTACGCCAAGGACATGATCGCCAAGGCCGAGGCCAAGGGTGTGAAGTTCCTGCTGCCCGTGGATAATATCTGCGCCGCGGAGTTTGCCGCCGACGCCGAGCCCGTCCTGGTGGAGGGCGACATTGCCGACGATCTGATGGGCATGGACATCGGCCCCAAGACCCGGGAGATCTTTGCAAACGCCGTGAAGGGCGCCGGCACCATCGTGTGGAACGGCCCCATGGGCGTTTTCGAGTTCGACGCCTTTGCCGAGGGCACCAAGGCCATGGCCCGCGCCCTGGCCGAGAGCGGCGCTGTCACCATCGTGGGCGGCGGCGACTCCGCCTCCGCGGTGGAAAAGCTGGGCTTTGCCGACAAGATCACCCACATCTCCACCGGCGGCGGCGCTTCCCTGGAGTTCCTGGAAGGCAAGGAGCTGCCTGGCGTGGCCTGCCTGCTGGATAAGTAAGGACGAATAACACATTGGGGGACTCCCTCAGTCACCCGCCTTCCGTGAGACGGCGGATGACAGCTCCCTCATGGAGGGAGCCTATATGGAAAGGAATACCCCTCAGTCTGCCCTGCGGGCAGCCTCCGCCTTGCGGTGCCCGAAAAACGCTGCGCACCTTCGTTTGCTTGCGTTTTTCGACCGCTGCGGTAATTCCGGCTTCGCTTCTCCTGCCACCGGCAGCGCGAAGCCGCAATTCCCCTTAGACAGGGGAGCCTATATGGAAAGGATGATTGAAATGAACAGAAAGTACCGTAAGACCATTATTGCCGGCAACTGGAAGATGAACCAGCTGGCCTCCACCATCAAGCCCTTCATGGAAGAGCTGAAAGCCAATATGCCCAAGACCCGTACCTGCGACGTGGTGCTCTGCGCCCCCGCCGTTATGGTTCCCGCCCTGATCCGCGCGGGCAAGGACTGCAAGGTCGCCGTCGGCGCCCAGGACGTGTCCAAGTACGAGAAGGGCGCCTACACCGGCGAGATCTCCGCCGCCCAGCTCAGTGATATCGGCGCCAAGTACTGCATCGTCGGACACAGCGAACGCCGCCAGTACCACGGCGAGGACGATATGCTCGTCAACGCCAAGGCCAAGGCGCTGCTGGCCAAGGGCATCGCCCCCATCATCTGCGTGGGCGAGAGCCTGGAGCAGCGGGAGATGGATCTGACCATGGAGTATGTGGCCTACCAGGTCAAGGCCGCCCTCTCCGGCATCGACGCCACCCAGCTGCGCCGCTGCATCATCGCATATGAGCCCATCTGGGCCATCGGCACCGGCAAGACCGCTACCGCCGAGCAGGCGCAGGAGGTCTGCGAAGGCATCCGCGCTGTCATCCGTAAGATCTACGGCGCCCGTCCCGCCCGTGCGGTCAGCATTCTCTACGGCGGCAGCATGAACGCCAAGAATGCGGCGGAGCTCCTGGCTCAGCCCGACATCGACGGCGGCCTCATCGGCGGCGCTTCTCTCAAGCCCGTTGACTTCGCCACCATCATTGCAGCCACCGCCCAGGGCTGAGTGAAACTGTTACAGGGGATGCAAGCTTTCTTTGCATCCCCTGAACCCAATGGATCGGAAAGGAATTTCTCATATATGAAGAAAGCGGTATTTATCATTCTGGACGGCTTCGGCATCGCCCCTCCCACCGCCGGAAACGCCATTGCCCAGGCCAAGAAGCCCAATCTGGACAAGCTCTTTGCCGAGTATCCCTGCACCCAGCTCCAGGCCTCCGGCCTGGACGTGGGCCTGCCCGAGGGGCAGATGGGCAACTCCGAGGTGGGCCACACCAATATCGGCGCCGGCCGCGTGGTGTTCCAGATCCTGCCTAAGATCTCCCAGGAGATCCGGACCGGCAAGTTCTTCCAGAACCAGGTCTACATCAAGGCCATGGAGGACGCCAAGGCAAACGGCAAAGCGCTCCACATCCTCGGCCTGCTCTCCGACGGCGGCGTGCACAGCCACATCACCCACATCTTCGGCATCCTGGATATGGCCAAGCAGCGGGGCGTGGAGAAGGTCTATGTCCACTGCTTCCTGGACGGGCGCGACGTGCCGCCCACCAGCGGCGCCGGCTTCGTAAAGGCGCTGCAGGAAAAGTGCGAGGCGCTCGGCAATGCGCAGATCGCCACTATCCAGGGCCGCTTCTGGGGCATGGATCGGGACAAGCGCTGGGATCGCGTGGAAAAGGGCTATCGCGCCATCGTCTGCGGCGAGGGCGTGGAGGCTTCCGACCCGGTGAAGGCCGTGGAGGACAGCTACGCTGCCGGTGTTACCGATGAGTTTGTGGAGCCTACGGTAGTCTGCAAGGATGGCGCCATCAACCAGGGCGACAGCGTGATTTTCATGAACTTCCGCCCCGACCGGGCCCGCGAGATGACCTGGGCGCTGAATCTGCCGGACTTTGACGGCTTTGAGCGTCCCAAGACGGTCTATCCTCTCAGCTATGTCTGCACCGCCCAGTATGACGAGGCGCTGCCCCTGCCCATCGCCTACCCGCCCGAGGTCATTGAGAACACCATCGGCGATCTCATCAGCGCCAAGGGGCTCAAGCAGTTCCGCGTGGCGGAGACGGAGAAGTACGCCCACGTCACCTTCTTCTTCAACGGCGGCGTGGAAAAGCAGTGCGAGGGCGAGGATCGCTGCCTGGTGCCCTCTCCCAAGGAGTACCCCACCTACGACCTGATCCCCCAGATGAGCGCGGAGAAGGTGGCCGACAAGGTGGTGGAGGCCATCGCCTCCGAGCAGTACAGCCTGATCGTCTGCAATTTCGCCAACTGCGACATGGTGGGGCACACCGGCGTGATGGAAGCTGCCGTCAAGGCCGTTGAGACTGTGGACGGCTGCATGGGCCGGATCCTCGCTGAGGTCGAGAAGCACGATGACGTGGTGCTGCTGGTCACCGCCGACCACGGCAACGCCGACGTGATGTTCGACGAGACCGGCAAGGTCAATACCGCCCACACCACCAATCCCGTGCCCTTCTGCGTGCGGGAGAAGGGGATCGAGCTTGTACCCGGCCGCCTGGCGGACATCGCCCCCACGATCCTGAAGCTCATCGGCATCGAGCAGCCCGCCGAGATGACCGGCAAGTGCCTCATCAAGTGAGTTTTGAGTTATCAGGATTCAGTTTTCAGTAGATACGAATACACCCCGAGATGATCGTAAAATCACCTCGGGGTGTGTTTTTTTTGGATCGTTTGCGGGTTCTTCTGTACTCTGAACTCTAAACACTGATACTAACACCTAATAGAAATCTTTGAATCTTTCCGGTCAGAATTGCGCCATGCTTCGTTGCTTCCCTTGACCATATATCTCCATTATGCTCTGCGATTCTGCCTCGGAAATCTTTCTAAAGCTTTCTATCAGGTATTAGTATGAACACTATTTCTCGTGTACCCGCTTGCCGGAGATATGCTCCGGGGTCAGGGAAAAGCAGAGGACGCGGGCGCCCGAGCTGCGGACTTCGTCTTCAATGTATGCCTTGTCCTGGGTGAACTTATAGCTGATCCGGCGGCAGATCTCCAGCGCCTCTTCGTGATCCTCCACGATCTCCAGACGACCAAAGACGATGACGCTCTTGAAATACAGCGCCCAATCGTTCTCCTCCGGCGTACCGGCGTCCATCACGCAGAAGCTGGCGCGGCAGTCCCGGCGTAGCGCATCGATCTTATGCCCGATGGGGCCGCTGTGAAAGTACAGCTTTCCGTCTTTCGGATCATACCAGTGGTTGATGGGAACGCCGTAGGGATAGCCGCCGTCGCCCAGGACGGAGAGCACGCCCCGCTTTTCCCGCTCCAGGATGCGAATGCACTCCTCCTCGGACAGCGCCTGCTTCACGCGTGCCAGCGGGCGGAAGGCAGGGGAGGGCTCCTCCAGCTCCTCAGCCAGAATGGAGTACACCGCCAGATCGCAGCAGGGATCTGCGTTGTTGCTGCCGCAGCGGCGCAGGATGCCTTCCTGCTTCATGCCTGCCTTGCGCATGACCTTGCCGGAATTGGGGTTATTCACATCGTGCTCGGCGATCACCTGCCGGAAGCCCACCTCCCGGAGCAGGTATTTGATTACGGCGCGGAGCGCTTCGGCGGTGATGCCCTGGCCCCACCAGGCTCTGCCGATGCAGTAACCCAGCTCCGCCCAGGCGTATTTCTCGTTGATGCGCACCACGGAGATGCTGCCGATGGGCTCGTCCAGCTCCTTAAGTACGATGGCCCACTGATAGAAATCCTGCCTTTGCGACCCTTTTTCCCATAGGGCGCAGATCCCACGGCTTGTCTCTTCGCTCTCATGAGTCTGCCAGGTCATATACCGGGTGACCCCCGGATCGCTTGCCCAATTGCGGTACATGGACTCCGCGTCACTCTCCCGGAAGGGCCGCAGCAGCAGCCGGGATGTTTGAAGCTCTTTTGTCCCCTGGTGAAGCATGCCATCATCTCCTTTTGTAAAGAATATAGCATACTTTGCGCTGACATACAAGACGCTGTAAAAAGTGTTCATGCCTCCGCGGTGCATCGGAAATGTGCCGCGGAGGCATGTGCGTCAGTCCTGTTCCGTTTTCAGCCCGTGGAGGAAGCCGTTGAGGGCGGTGCTGTGAATGTCGCCCGCGATCACCTCGTGTCCCTGAACATAGAGCGTGGCCAAGACGGTCTGCTCCTTCTCCGGGTGATTCGTGATCCGGTAGGTGTACTGGTCGCAGGTTTCTCCCAGGTGGCGGCTCAGATCATAGCCCTGCTGCAGCTGCATCTCGTTATAGTCCGCAAGACTGCCCTCCAGCACATTCGGCAGCTGCACCTTGCGGACTTCCTCGCTTTCCGCGTCGATCTCCCAGCCCAGATCCAGCAGAAAGGCCTGGCGCCCCTCCAGAGTCGAGACGTCTTCCTTCTGCCCGCAGCTGCGAAGAAGGATCAGGGAAACCAGGATAAAAGCAGTCAGAAGAACAATCGTAAGAGCCTTCTTTTTGGTAAAGGATTCACCGGTCTTGTGCATTGCGTTCACCTCGCTTCCAGCATATTCGCCGGGGACAGGGCTTATGAAACGGAAACCTGTCGGAAAACGGCTGCTTTTGCGAGCCTTACGGCAAAGGCGCTGCCATGGTCAAAATGGATAAAAATAGTTGCAATTCGGTAAAAAATCTGGTATAATGCATGATGCATCTTGTATGCACTTGAAACGGAAGGAGAAAAGGGATGCTTCGCCTGGACAAATTCCTTTCCGAGCGAGGGGTCGCCTCCCGCAAGGAGCTGAAGGAGATCATACGCAGCGGCAGGGTCTGTGTGGACGGAGTACCGCAGTGCCGACCGGAGGCGAAGATAGACCCGGAGCGCTCGGTGATCCAGGTGGACGGGAAACAGATCTCCTCCCGGCGCAGTCACAGCTACATGCTGCACAAACCACTTGGCGTTGTGACGGCGACAGAGGATCGCAGCGAGAAGACAGTGCTGGATCTGCTGCCGCCGGAGTTAAGGCGCCTGGGGCTTTTCCCCGTGGGGCGGCTGGATAAGGACACCAGCGGTCTTCTGATCCTGACCAATGACGGCGACTTTGCCCACCGGGCGATTTCGCCAAAATCCACAGTCGAAAAATGCTACTCTGCCAGGGTGGAGGGCGTGCTGGACGAGGAGGACTGCAGGGCCTTTCACGAGGGAATCACCCTGAAAGACGGTACACGCTGCCTGCCCGCGAAGCTGGAGCTTTTGGAGAAGGATGTCTGCCTTGTCCGCATCACAGAGGGAAAGTATCACCAGGTGCGGCGGATGCTGGCCAGCAGGGGAAAGCCCGTTTTGACGCTGCACCGGCTCTCCATCGGAGCGCTTCGACTGGACGATTCTCTTGCTCCCGGAGAGTGGCGGGAACTGAGCGAAGAGGATTTGTGCAGAGTGTTTAGTTGATGCGCTATGGGAAATATGTCAAAAATGGGAAGGATTTTTTTCGTTTTTTGAGCGTTCCCACCACAAAAATAAAAAAATTAACAAAAGAAGACCGCATTTTCTATTGAAAATCACGAGCGTTTGGAGTAGAATGACAAAAAACCTCGAGCGAGTCTTTGGCATTTTAACCAGAATGCCGGAAACCGCCGCGTGAAGGAGGATGTAGAATGTCCAGCAGAATATTCCAGAATGTGATTATTCAGATGAAGGATGCGATTGACCGTCCCATCGGTGTTGTAGACGATCAGGGCTTTGTGGTTGCGGCCAGTGAGCTTGCCATGATCGGCTCTCGTCTGGATGACTTCCACGCCTATGACCTGGAGCAGGCAAACGGCGCGGTTTCCACGGAAAACCGCTGCTTCTGTGCCCTGACAATGGAGAATGCCAAGCTGGATTACGCAGCGTTTGTGGAGGGAGCTGACGCTGTTTCCCGCACGGTCTGCGCGGTAGCCGCCGTTGCCTTCAACGAGGCGAAAAACAATTTCGAGGAAAAGCACAACAAGGCCGCCTTCATCAAGAACATCATTTCCGATAACATTCTGCCCGGCGACGTGTATGTCCGCGCCAAGGAGCTGCACTTCGTCACCGACGAGCCCCGGATCGTGCTGCTGGTTCGCCAGATGGATAATCCCGATGTGGCTGCGGTGGAAGTGATCGGACGCCTGTTTCCGGATAAGCAGAAGGATTTCGTTCTGAACATCAATGAGACGGACGTGGTCGTTGTCAAGTCCCTCCAATCGCCGGACAACGTGGAGGAGGTTCGCAAGGCTGCCCACAGCGTGGAGAACGCGCTTCGGGAGGAGCTGGGGATCCGCTGCGTGATCGGCGTCAGCACCTATGCCCGCCATCTGCGGGAGTTGGCCGACCGGTATAAGGAAGCCCAGGTCGCCATTGACGTGGGCCGGATCTTTGAGAGCGAAAAAACCATTATCCATTACGAGAATCTTGGCCTTGGCCGGATCATTTATCAGCTGCCCACGACCCTCTGCGAAATGTTCCTGAACGAGGTGTTTAAGAAGAACCCCATTGAGACCCTGGATGAGGACACGCTGGAGACGATCAACCGTTTCTTTGAGAACAATCTGAACGTCTCCGAAACCTCCCGCAAGCTCTATGTGCACCGGAACACCCTGGTGTATCGCCTGGAAAAGATCAAAAAGATCACCGGCCTTGACCTGCGGGAATTTGATCACGCGATTGTGTTTAAGGTCGCCATGATGGTGAAGATGTATCTCGACTCTCTGAATAATTACAGATACTGAGTCGGGTTTTGATAGATGGTTGAGACTTGCAAATCCCTTAACTACGGAGGAAAACTATGGTTCGCTTTGATAAAGTCAAACTGACCTACGACAACAGCGGCACCCTGGCCCTGGACGGCGTAGATCTGAAAGTGGATGAGGGCGAATTCGTCTTTCTTGTCGGGCCTTCCGGCTCGGGAAAAACCAGCCTGATGAAGCTCATTACCGGCGAGGTTCGCGCCGACTCCGGGCGAGTCATCGTCAATGACTTTGATATGATGCGCATCCGGCGCAGAAAGCTGCCGAAAATGCGCAGAACCCTGGGTGTGGTGTTCCAGGACTACCGGCTGATCGAGAATATGAACGTGTACGACAACGTGGCCTTCGCCATGCGCGTGGTGGGCGCATCCAGCCGGGAGATCCGCCGCCGTGTGCCCTATGTGCTGGAGCTTGTGGGTCTGGAGGGGACAGAGAAGCGGCTGCCTACCGAGCTCTCCGGCGGCGAACAGCAGCGTGTGGCCATCGCACGCGCCCTGGTCAACAATCCCCGCATGATCGTCGCGGACGAGCCCACCGGCAACCTGGACCCGGTGCGCAGCCTGGAGCTGATGCTCCTGTTTGAGAAGATCAACGAGATGGGAACCACGGTTCTGGTGGTCACCCATGAGAAGGAACTGGTCAACGCCTTTGCCAAGCGCGTTATCACCATTAACGACGGCCACGTGATCAGTGACGGAATGGATGGGTATTTCAGCTATGAGATTCAATAGAGGCGGTTATCTGATTCGCGAAGGCTTTCGCAGCATCAAGACCCACGGGCTCATGTCCTTTGCAACGGTCACGATCATCATGGCCTGCCTGATCATCATGGGCAGCGTGGCGCTGCTCTCGGTCAATATCAGCCACCTGATCAAGGATCTGGAAAAGCAGAATGAGATCGTGGCCTATGTGGAAGATGAAGACGATACCTATATCGAAGAAGAGGCTGCCCGCAGCCTGGAGCCTGCGATAAGGGCGATCCCCAATGTCACGAACGTCCGCTTCGTCTCCCGGAGCGAGGCCATGAAAAATTACATGGACAAGCTCGGCAAGGAACTGATGGAGGGCATTGACGAGACGGTTTTCCGCCACCGGTTCTATATCAACATCGACCCCATTGAAGCGCTGGCGGAAACCAAAGCCGCGCTGGAGGCAACTCCCGGCATCGGCACGGTTCGCGCCCAGCAGGACTACGCCAACACCTTTATCCGCATCCGCAACATCGTCACCCTGGTTGCTGTCATCCTGATGGCGATTCTGGTGTTCGTCTCCATGTTCATCATGTCCAACACCATCAAGCTCGCTACCTTCAGCCGCCGGGAGGAGATCGCCATCATGAAGATGGTCGGCGCCAGCAACGGCTTTATCCGCCTCCCCTTTGTGGTGGAGGGCCTGGTGCTCGGCATCCTGGGCGGCGGCCTGGGCTTCCTGGCCCAGTGGGGGCTTTACGAGCTGGTGGAAAACAGCCTTGGCTCTGCCCTGTCTGATATCGTTCAGCTGGTTCCCTTTATGACCATGGCGCCGACGATCCTGGCGATCTTCCTCGGGATCGGCGTCGTGATCGGCGTATTTGGCGGCGTCAACGCAATTCGCAATTATCTGAAGGTTTAATCGCGTCCCGGAAAAGGAGCACAGAATGGATCGTAAAAAAGTAGTATCCGTCCTCGCGCTGATCATGGCAGTGATCATGATCCTGTCCCTGTTTATCTCCGTCATGCCCTCAGCCTTCGGCATTGAGGAAGAGGAGATCGACGAGCTGGAGGAGAAGAAAAAAGAACTCACACAGCGCGCAGAGGAAGCGAAGGAGCGCGTGGACGACCTGCAGGAGCAGCAGGCCGGCGTTCTGGAGCAGAAGGTCGCTCTGGAAGAGGAGAGACACGCGGCGGAGGAAGCCCTTGCGATTCTGGAGCAGCAGCTTGCCGTATATGACAAGCGGATCGCCGAGAAGGCCATCGAGGTTCAGCAGGCCAGAGTCGTGGAGGACGAGCATCTGCAGCGCTATCGGATGCGTGTGCGCGCCCTGGAAGAGGAGGGAGGATTCAATGTCCTCGTCCTCATCGCGGAATCTGACAGCCTGGGAGATTTCCTCTCCTCGCTGGAGGACGCCACCGACATCATGGAGAGCGACAAAGCGCTGGAGCGCCAGTATCGTGCTGCCCGCGAGGAGAGCGAGCGCGTTATGGGCGAATATGAAGCCCTGCGCGCCGAGCTGGAGGAGCGTCAGCAGGAGCTCCTGAAGGAAAAGGAAGAGATCGAGGCCCACATCCAGGAGGCGGAAGAGCTTCTTGCCAAGCTGGAGGATGATATTCAGGTGGCTTTGATCGAGTACGAAGCCGCAACCGCTGCCGAGGCCGCTGCGGCCCAGGAGATCCTTGCCATGATCGCGGCCTACTACGAGCAAAAGCAAGAGGAAGAGGAGCGCCAGAACTACGATAACAACGGCGAGGGCGATCTGGGCTGGATCCCCATCCCCACGCCGGTACCCACGGAGGCGCCCGCTCCGCAGCCCACGCAGGAGCCCCAGCCCACACAGGAGCCCCAGCCCGATCCCACCCCGGCACCCACACCGGCGCCCACTCCGGTGCCTACGCAGGAGCCCCAGCCCAGTGGCGGTGAGGGCGGCGGTGAAGGCGGCGAGACCGGCGAGCCCGGTGGAGAAGAGGGCGGCGAAACGCCGGTTGCAACGCCGGCGCCCACTCCGGCACCCACCCCCGCGCCTACTCCTGCGCCTACGCCGACGCCGGCTCCCACGCCTACCCCTGCGCCCACGCCCAAGCCCTTCTCCCCGGTGTGGCCTGTGCCCTGCAGCAAGCGCATCACCAGCCGCTTCGGCTACCGCATCGACCCCTTCACGGGCGAAGAGCGTTATCACAGCGGCATTGATATCGACGGCTATCACAACGACGGCAAGCCCATTGTCGCGGCGGCGGAAGGCACGGTCGTAGCGTCTACCAGCAACAGCGGCTACGGCAACTATGTGATCATCGACCACGGCAACGGCTATATGACCCTGTACGGACATATGTCCGGCCGTGCGGTCAGCAATGGAGACAAAGTCAGTCAAGGTCAGACCATCGGCTACCTTGGGGCGACCGGTCGCGCTACCGGAACCCACTGCCACTATGAGGTTTTTCTCAACGGCAATCGCATTGATCCCGAGCAGTTTTACAGTGGGATGACCTATTGGGGCTGCTGAAAGGGCAGCAAAGATCATGAATTTCAAATCCATATCCCGTGCCATCGCGACCTTCCTGCTTGCGGCGATCGTTTTCTGTCTTGCTCCCGGCAAGGCCTACGCCGTCTCGCAGGAGGAGATTGACGAGCTGCGCCGAGAGCGTCTCGCCATTGCGATGGAGCACGACGAGAAGCAAGCGGAAGTAGACAAGCTTGAAGAGGAAAAGGCCGGTATCCTTGCGCGCAAACAGGCTATGGACGAACGCAATGCCCTGACGCGCCAGGAAATTGAGACCATCGAAAAAGAAATCGCCCTCTACGATCAGATGATCGCAGAGGAGGCGATCCGCCTGGAACAGGCCCAGGCCCTTGAGGCCAGGCAGCTGGAGCGCTACCGCACCCGGGTGCGCGCCATGGAGGAAAACGGCGAGTTCGGGCTCCTGCCTCTGCTGATGCACGCCACCAGCCTCGGCGATCTGCTGACGGTGCTGGACGACGCCGGCGACATCATGAAGAGCGACGCGGAGCTCTACGAGGACTACATCGAAGCACGCACCAATACGGAGCGGATCAAGGCCGAGTATGAGGCCAAGAAGGCAGAACTGGAAGCCAAGCAGGAGGAGCTTCGGGCGCAGCAGGAACAGCTGGAGGCTGAAATCGAAGAGGCCACACAGCTGATCGCCAGCCTGGAAGAGGACATTGAAGCGCGCAACGAAGAACTGCACGAGCTGCTTCTGGCCGAAATCGAGACTGCCGAGAAGATCGACAGACTGGTGGAGGAGCAGGAGCGCCAGCGCCGCGAAGAGGAAGAACGCAGACGCCGCGAGGAAGAAGAGCGGCAGCGCCAGCAGGCAGCAAACAATCCCGCTCCCGCCGATAACAGCGGCGGCAGCAGCTACGAGAACAGCGGCGGCAGCTCCGGCGGCGGAACTGTCACCGGAACAGGCTCCTGGGGCTGGCCCTGCCCGGGCTGCACCTACATCACCAGCCGTTTCGGCAACCGCTGGCATCCGATCTTCAATGAGTGGCGCTATCACTCCGGTCTGGACATCGGCGCGGGCTACGGCTCGGCGGTTGTCGCGTCTGACAGCGGTACGGTATGTATGGCGGAGGTCAACGGCGGATACGGCAATTGCGTCATGATCAACCACGGCAACGGCTATTACTCGCTGTACGGACACTTGTCCGGCTACGCTGTCTCCAACGGGCAGAGCGTCACCAAGGGACAGACCATCGGCTATGTGGGCGATACCGGCTGGGCAACCGGCCCGCACCTGCACTTTGAGATCCGGCAGGGGAGCAACAAGCTGGATCCGGAATCGGCCGGCGGCTTCAGCGGGCTGACCTACGCGCCGGACGCCGGAGAATAAGATTTTCTTTTCGGCATATTCTGCCGATTGCCGGGCAGCGGAAAGCTGCCCGGCTATGCCATGATAAGGGATGCCCTGCGTGCCTGTGTTTTTGCAACATGATTACAGGTGCGGCGTGATTCCCCGTCCATTTACTTGGATCCTTGAGAGACAGACAGGAGGGTGCTTGTGAAAGTAATTTTCCTTCGACTTTTGGCGAAGCTGTATTTATCCGTAAAAAAATTGCTCAAAACAGGCGTTCCGTTGATTTTTGTCCTGATTTTGTGCGTAGTCGTCTGGGCGGTGACTTATTTCACCACCCATAGCGCCATGATCAGGAAGGTCGGCGGCAGCTCGGAATATGACGAGGCCATGCGCTATATCGAAATCAAGAACGTGATTGACGAGCGCTATATCGACCCGGTAAACCGCGCCAGCATGGCGGACTCCGCTGCGGCGGCGATGGTGGCCGGACTTGGCGATCCCTGGAGCTATTTTATGACCGCCGATGAATATCGGTCCTATCAGCTCTCCTCTGCCAATGACTATGCGGACATCGGCATGTCCATCGTGAAGGATGAGGCGAGCGGCGGCTTCCAGATCATCTCGGTCTATCCCGATTCCCCCGCGGCGAAGGCCGGCGTGATGACCGGCATGGTGATCACCGCGGTGGACGGGGAGAGTCTGAACGGCTATACCACCGACGCGGTTCGCACGCTGATCCGTTCCAAGCTCAACACCAAGTTCGTGCTGGATTTCAGCAACAGCAGCCGTATTGAGGTCGACTGCTCCACCGTGAACGCTGAGTCCGTCACCTTCCGTCTGGAAAAGACCGGCGCCGCGTATATCCAGATCCACAACTTTGAGGCGGGCAGCGGCCAGGCGGCGGTGGACGCCATCGAGTATCTGCTGGGGCAGGGCGCCGTCTCTCTGGTGATCGATCTGCGGAACAATCCCGGCGGCCTTGCGTCTGAGACCGCGATATTGCTGGATTATCTTCTGCCCGCGGGGCGGCTGTTCTCCGTTGTGGATAAACAGGGGCCGGTCTCTGTGACGGAGTCGGATTCCATGAATCTGCAGATGCCCACCTGCGTGCTGATTAACTCCGGCACCTTCCGGGAGGCGGAGCTCTGCGCCGCCGTGTTGAAGGAGTGGGGCTGGGCAACCTTAATGGGCGAGCCCACCAGCGGCAACACCCGTACCCAGGAGACCATCCCGCTCTCAGACGGCAGCGCGATCCGGCTCTCCACCATGAGCTATCTCACGCCCAGCGGCGTGGATCTCTGCGCGGAGGGCGGCGTCGTCCCCGACTTTATCGTATATAACAGCGATGAATCCGCCACCGGCACTACCGAGGGCACCACAGGCGGCGAGGACGGAACCGCCAGTATTTCCAACGACGAGCAGCTGATGGCTGCGCTGAGACTTTTAAGTTGACATTCCCACATCGGGTGGGTATAATCAAAATCTGCTGAACGCAAAACAGCACTCTAAAATGGGGAAAAAGGAGACCTGCACTATGGCCAACGTGAATAAATTCAAGATGAGTCAGGACCGTCTGGATGCTTTGAAGGAAGAGCTTCAGTATCTGGAAACGGTTCGGGAGAAGGAAGTTGCGGAGCTTATCAAAGAGGCGCGCAGCTTTGGCGACCTCTCGGAAAACAGCGAGTATGACGAGGCCAAGAGCGAGCAGGGCAAGCTCTATTCCAAGATCGCGGAGCTGAAGGTTCTCATCGAGAACGCCGAGATCGTGGACAATATCGACCATGACGCCCCGAAGGACACCGTCACCCTCTCCAGTGTCGTGAAGGTGAGAGATGTGGAGGACGACTTTGAGGAGACTTATGAGATCGTCGGCTCCCAGGAGGCCAATCCCAAGGAGGGCCGCATTTCCGACGACTCCCCGGTGGGTCAGGGCCTGATCGGCCACCGCGCCGGCGAGACGGTGACGATCCATGCTCCCGTGGGCGACCTGGTGTTCGAGATCCAGTCTGTAGAGAACAAGTAAGACCGGAGGAACAGCATGAACGAAAATCAGAACCGCAATCCCGAAAGCTCCCAAGAGCTCAGCGAGATCCTGCAGGTGCGCCGGGATAAGCTTGCTGCCCTCCAGCAGGCGGGGAAGGATCCCTTTACCATCACCAAGTTTGATGTGAGCCATCACAGCGTGGATGTGACTGCGAACTTTGAGACCCTGGAGAATCAGACTGTCCGCATCGCCGGGCGCATGATGGTCAAGCGCGTGATGGGCAAGGCTTCATTCTTCAAGATCCAGGACAGGGAAGGCCTGCTGCAGTGCTATGCGGCCCGCGATTCTCTGGGCGAGGAGAATTATGCCGAGTTCAAGAAGATGGACATCGGCGATATTCTGGGTATTGAGGGCTTTGTGTTCAAAACCAAAACCGGGGAAGTGACGGTTCACGCCAAGCGCGTGACCCTGCTTTCCAAATCCCTCAAGCCTCTGCCGGAGAAGTTCCACGGCCTGACGGATGTGGACGCCCGCTATCGCCGCCGTTACCTGGATCTGATCGTCAATCCCGAGGTGCGCAGCACCTTTATCAAGCGCTCCCAGATCATCAGCGAGATCCGCCGCTTCCTGGACGCCAAGGGCTTCATGGAAGTGGAGACGCCCATGCTGGTCACCAACGCCGGCGGCGCTGCCGCCCGGCCTTTTGAGACCCACTATAACGCGCTGGACGAGGATGTACGCCTGCGCATTTCGCTGGAGCTTTATCTGAAGCGTCTGATCGTGGGCGGCCTGGAGAAGGTTTACGAGATCGGCCGCGTGTTCCGCAACGAGGGGCTGGACACCCGTCACAACCCGGAGTTTACCCTGATGGAGCTGTATCAGGCCTACACCGATTATAACGGCATGATGGACCTGACGGAGGAGATGTTCCGCCACCTGGCGCAGGTGGTTTGCGGCAGCACCACCATCCGCTACCAGGGCACCGAGATCGACCTGGGCAAGCCCTTTGAACGGCTGACCATGACCGACGCCATCAAGCGCTACGCCGGGGTGGATTTTGATCAGATCAAGACCGAGGAAGAGGCCAAGGCCCTGGCCCGGCAGCATGAGATCGCCTATGAGGAGCGCCATAAGAGGGGCGACATCATCAATCTCTTCTTTGAGACCTATTGTGAGGAGAAGCTGATCCAGCCGGTGTTCATCATGGATCACCCCATTGAGATCAGTCCCCTGACCAAGAAAAAGCCCTCCGATCCCAGCAAGGTGGAGCGCTTTGAGCTGTTCATCTACGGCCGCGAGATGTGCAACGCCTACAGTGAGCTGAATGACCCCATCGACCAGCGGGAGCGCTTTGCGGCGCAGGACGCCCTGGCCGCGGCCGGCGACGCCGAGGCCAATCACACGGACGAGGATTTTCTGAACGCGCTGGAGATCGGCATGCCCCCCACGGGCGGCATCGGCTACGGCATTGACCGCCTGGTCATGCTGCTGACAGACTCCGCGTCCATCCGCGACGTGCTGCTTTTCCCGACCATGAAGCCTGAAAAGCAGGAGAAGAAGGAAGAAAAGGCGGAGGAAAAGCCCGCAGATTCCGAGTGCGCCTGCTTTACCTGCCCCTCGCAGGAAGCCTGCAAGGCGGCGCAGGAAGCCGAGAAAGCAGCGCCTGTTGAAGAAAAAATCGACTTCTCCAAGGTTGTAATCGAGCCTTTGTTCCAGGATCAGGTGGATTTTGAGACCTTCTCCAGATCCGATTTCCGTGCGGTGAAGGTTCTGGCCTGCGAGGCGGTGAAGAAGTCCAAGAAACTTTTGAAGTTCACTCTGGACGACGGCAGCGATACGCCACGCACCATTCTCTCCGGCATCCACGCCTACTATGAGCCGGAGGAGCTGGTGGGCAAGACCTGCATCGCCATTACGAATCTGCCCCCCAGGAAGATGATGGGCATTGATTCCTGCGGTATGCTCCTGAGTGCCGTTCACAAGGAAGGCGAGGAAGAAAAACTCCACCTTCTGATGGTGGATCCTCACATCCCCGCCGGCGCGAAGCTGTACTGAGGCGCAGCTGCTGAAAAAACACACCCGGCAGTCCGCAATCGCGGACTGCCGGGTGTGTTTTGGGTTTTCCGGATCAGAATGTGAGCTCGTAATAATAAAAATGATCGACGATCGGTTCGACATAATAGGTGTTGTCTCCACGGGGATTCTGCCAGGACTCTTCCCATACATAGCCATTCCCCGATTTCCGCAGCTCCTGTTTGGACGATGATGCCGGGCAAAGTGCGGAAAGATCGTCAGACTCCGAATAGTAAAAGCCCCAATAGGAGGTTTCGGAGCCAAAGCCGCTTCCCCCACAGGAAAAGTCTATATAAGTGTCGTTTGTTCTGATTTGCTCGATGATCGGCTGATTTTTGAGGATGTCATCATCACGTTTTTCAATATAACGCAGCAGCAGCCCTTCATGCTTCCTGACATATCGGATGATCCGTTCTTTTTCGGTAAGGTACTCCGGGTAGTAATTCGTTATTTCGTAAATCATCCCGTTCATGGAGAGGTGTTCGCTGTCCTGCCAGGAGAGACTTACAAATTCTCCCCAGGGACCGGAACGGAGCTCTGTTTGCGACTTCCGAAAATCGAAGGAGCCTATGGAAAAGCTGCCGTCCAGTCTATATACCGTCAGGATCGTAGCGCCGCCCAACGCGCCCTGATCGTCGTCGATCACTTCGGCGCAGTATCTCATATCCGGAGAGACTTCACGGGCAATCACTGTTCTTGCTCCGAAATCGCTCAGCATGATAAAGAGGAATATGGGGAGGACAAGAATGCCCGAAAGAGTGTAAAACGTTGCCGTTAGCGCGGTGTTTTTGACATATACCGCAACAAGGATCGCTGTCATCACAAACCAAAGGGCCATCAGGAGCATTGCCGCTTGATTGTCTGCCCGAAAAATAAACAGCAAGGTGTTGATTTGATTCAGAAGCAGACTGACTGAAAGAAAGACCGATGAGGTTTTTCCGATTCCCTTTTCTTTGCGGGTTATCAATAGAATCCCGATCCCAAGGTAAAGGACGGAGGTAGCTGTTGCATAAACGATCCCATTCTTTACGGTAAAGGAATAGTGCAGGAGCTTTGCAAGAATACAGATGGACGGGAACAGAAGTGTAAGGAGCAGGAGAATCAGGACGAAGAGATTATTGCGTCTCACTGCTTACTCCTTCCCGAGCAGCAGGGCGTAGCGGTCGGAAAAGAGCTTGGAGGCAACGCAAAGTGCGACGACGAGGACACAGCCAAGAATCAAAAGGCCGGTTGACAGAGCGCTCCCGTTAAACAGATTAAGCAAGGTGCTCCGATAGTGAAAGATCGCCCAGACATAACCGAGGAGGATAAAAGCAGCTGTGACGAGAAGGGAACAGGCGGAGAAGACCTTTTTGCTCGGGTACAGACGGATGAAATACCAGTTGGCAAGAGACAGCAGGAAGCCCGCCACTGGGACGATGATGGCAAGCGCCCACAGACCGTTTGTGACGCCCTCCGGCGAAGCGGCTTCCCTGGCCACGCCGAACACCAACAGGGCAAAAGAAACATACAGCAAAACAGATTGCAGCAGGGAAGCCTTCCAGCTGTTGATGCGCGGAAAGGCCGCTTCCTTTGCGCCGGTTTCCTTCGTCACCGGGGCTTCGGCGTTCATCTCCGCAAGGGCTTTTCGGCAGACTTCACAGCCCTTCAGATGCTCTTCCACAAGTGTCTTGCTCTCGTCAGAGCAGCACCCGTCCGTATAGAGCAGCATCAGATCCTGAATAACATCGCAGTTCATAACATTACCTCAACTTTTCTTTCAGTTTTTTCCTTGCGCGGAAGAATGTGACCCGTGTCCAGCTTTCGCTTTTCCCGAAAAGTGTACTGATTTCCTTTAGGGAAAGATTGGCAAATACATGGAGCAGAAAAACCTCCTTGTAAGGCTCCTCCAGCTCGTGCAGCCGAGAGAAGGCTTCCGCTGACAGCTCCTTTCGGATCAGGGACTCGGCCAGATCCGGCGTATCGGATACAAGCTCCTCGTCAAGCTCCTCGGTTTTCCTGCTCGCGTTATACCAGGCGTAGTAGCTGTTCTTCGCGATCTGGCACAGCCACACCGGCGCCTTATCCCGATCCCGAAGCTGCGAGAGATTCATATAGGCCCGGAAAAAGGTCTCCTGGGTCAGCTCCTCCGCCAGAGAGGGATCCCTGCAAAGCTTCGTCAGATATTTCAGGATAAACGCGTAGTTTTCGGAAAACAGCTCCTCAAAATCCGCCACATTCTCACCGCCTTTCGTCTATTGGATCAGAAAAGAAGAAAAACGTTACAAAGAAATAATACAAAAAGATTATTGCCTTTTCAACAGACAGGGATATATTTTTCTCCGGCTCTCGCACTTGCGGGCAGGAGCATGATGTGCTACATTTATCGTATCAAGGATCGGGGGGCTGGCTATGGGTGAGAAAAACAGAAAAAGCGGGGGCAGGCTTCTATCCGCGCTGCTGATCCTGTGCCTCCTTGGACTTCTCGCATTTCTGATCGTCCTGCGTCTGAAGCAGGGAGAAGAAAGCCAAAGTCCTGCGCCTGCAGCAGTTACCGAGGAGCCGCAGGCGGAAATCGTGCAGCCTCCAGCGACGGCCGTCGCGGCTCCGCAGCAGCCGGAACCGGAGCCCACCGCGGCGCCCACGCCGCTCCCCACGGCGGATCCTGCGCTGTACCGCCCTATCGTGTACGACGCCCGGAGCTATGAGCTGGTGTCCGACATGGTGTTCGCCTACCGGCATCAGGTGCAGAACCGCTCCGCCCTCATCGCTGCGGACGTGGAGGAGCTGAAAGCCCACGATCTGCGACTGGGCGAGGCCTGGGGCGATATTATGGATTACTGGGACTACGCCAACAGCCGCATGGAGATCAATCTCGACCGGCTGCCGAAGGATTTGCCAACGGATGACAGCCTCTGTATCGTGGTGCTGGGCTTCCAGCTCAATGAGGACGGCTCCATGGCGCCGGAGCTGCTGGGCCGCTGTGCGCTTGCGCTGCAGGCGGCGGAGCAGTATCCAAACGCCTATCTGCTCTGTACCGGCGGCGGCACCGCCCGCCAGCACCCCGAGATCACAGAGGCGGGCGCCATGGCCGACTGGTTTCGGGGCAGGGGAGTTGAGGAGAGCCGGCTCATTGTGGAGGATCGCTCCACAACCACGGAGGAAAACGCCTTGAACGCCCTGGGGATCCTGACGCGGCAGTACCCCCAGATCCGAAGCCTTGCCATCGTCACCAGCGACTATCATCTGCCGCTGAGCTGTCTGATGTTCACCGAGACGGCGCTGCTGTATCGCTGCGACTACGGCTATATGCCCTACACGGTGGACGCCAATCTGGGCCTGCAGGGCTATGGGCTGAATGAATACAAGAATCCCGATGAGCAGGCGAAATACGTCTGGTTTGTGGCGAATCCGGATCAACGGCGTTGATTGTACAAAAGGAGAATATGTAATGCAATTTATCTGCTATCCCAAATGCAGCACCTGCCGGAAGGCGCAGAGCTGGCTGGACGAAAGAGAGATCCCCTATACGCTGCGTCTGATCCGGGAGGAGAATCCCACCGCGGAGGAGCTGCGGCGCTGGCAGCAGCTGAGCGGCCTGCCGCTAAGACGCTTTTTCAACACCAGCGGGCTCCAGTACAAGGCGCTGCAGCTCAAAGAAAAGCTGCCCGCCATGAGCGAAGAGGAGCAGCTTGCGCTGCTGGCCACCGACGGGATGCTGGTAAAGCGGCCGCTGCTGGTGGGGGAGGACTTTGTCCTTGTCGGCTTCCGGGAGGCGGACTATGCGGAGAGGCTGAAACCATGAGCCTGGAAAGAATCTACGCCAAAACTGTCCCGCCCGTGCTCAGGGAGCTTAGCCTCACTCCCCAAATGCTGCGGCTCCGTGATGTTGGGATGAACTGCGGCTGTGAGTACACGTCCTTTCGGCTTTTTCGGAAGCTGAAGCCCTACTCCCGCTGGGAGCACAGCGTGGGCACGACTCGCATCGTCTGGCATTTTACCGGGGATCTCACCCAGGCTGCCGCCGCGCTTTTCCACGACATCGCAACGCCAACCTTTGCTCACTCCGTTGACTTCCTTCACGGAGATTCCCTGCGCCAGGAGAGCACGGAGGCGGGAACGGAAGAGATCATTTGCTCTTCTTCGGAGATTTGCCGGATTCTGGCCGGAGCGGGCCTCAGGACGGAGGATGTGCTGGATTACCACCGCTATCCCATCGCGGACAATGATTCGCCCCACCTTTCCGCCGACAGGCTGGAGTACACCATGGGAAATCTGTTCCACTACGGGCTCCGTCCGGCCTTCGTGCTGCGGCAGTATTATTTGGATCTCACTGTTGCGGAAAACGAGGACGGCGCGCCGGAGCTTGCCTTCCGGGATCTGCTCACGGCCATTTCCTTCGGCTTTGACGCGCTGAAATGCTCTCGGATCTACGTCTCGCCCCAGGATCGCTACGCCATGCAGATGCTCGCGGAGCTTTTGGGGCGGGCGCTGAAACGGGGCGTTCTGCAGGAGAGCGACCTGATGGGCACCGAGCCAAAGCTCATTGGGAAGCTGCGGGCCGACCCGGAGAGCAGGGAAGCGTGGAAGCGCTTTCGCGCCCTGAAAACCATGGTGACGGAGGAGGAAGAAGCGCCGCTGGCGCTGCGGCGGGTCATACCCGCAAAGAAGCGCTGCATCGATCCGCTGATTGCCGGGAAGGGCCGTCTCTCCCAAGTGAGCCCGGAATTCCGGACAGAGCTGCAGGGTTTTCTGGCGGAAGATCAACAGAACTGGCTCTGCGCAAAGTAATATAAGAATAGTTCAGCCGGGCGAAAACCTTCGCCCGGCTGTGCTGTTTTGTGAAGTTGTTTTACAGACCGAGATATCGGCCGATCCGGTCAAAGAAGCCGCCGATGGAGTCGATGACCTTCATTACGCCGCCGATAAAGCCGCTGGATTCCATCTTGGCGCCGGAGACCTTGTTCAGGGTCCCCTGCACCTCCTCCACCCGCATCCGCAGCGCTTCGGTGTCCAGCATCTCCAGAGAGCGGCAGAGCTGGATGAGCTGCCGGATCTGCTGCTCGCTGAGCTTTACGTTGTATTCCCCGGCGATCTGCAGGATGGTCTCCCGCAGTTGAGCGTCGCTCATGTTCTTGGTCTCGTCCAGCATGAGCTTCAGATCGTTCACGATGGCAGTGGAGTCCATGCTGCCGATCTCGCTGGCCAGGTCGCCGGTGATGGTGAGCTCCTGGGTGCTGATGAGCTTGGCCAGATCGTCCATGGGCTTGCCCGTCATGTCCTCATAAGCCTTGTATACCCCGGTGAGCGCGGCGGTGCCGCTGACGCCGTAGGGGGCGGCCACCACGATCTTCGCGTCGGTGATGCCGGCGGTGGCCAGGGCGCTCATATACATGGCCGGGGTGCACCAGGTGATGTTATAGGTGGACACGTCCATGCCGGAACCGCTGGGCAGAAGCTCCACATATACGCTGGAGATGGCGCGGGAGCCGATCAGAGAGGGATCCACATAGCCCTCCAGGGACTGCCGCTCCTCCTGGTTCGTCACACGCAGCTCGATCACGCTGCCCCGGGAGACGCCAAAGGCCTGGTAGACCTGGGCGATTTCCTCCTCGCTCAGATCCGCGGCGATCACCGCCCGGCTCTGGTTGCCGTAGGCAAAGGCGGAGACTGTAAAGCTCAGCAGCAAGAGAAGCGTCAAAAAAACAGAGATGGTTTTCTTCATGATTCCTTTCCATCCTCCATAAGCATGTACTGGTTCGGTTCGCTTTCGATACCAGCTGCATGGTATCATGGAAAACGAAAAAAAGAAAGGCATATTTGTGAATATTAAGAAAGCTTATGTTTTGGGAACGCATACAGGATAGCCTCTGGCTGCTGCTTTTTTTGCCGCTTTTTACCGTTTGCGGCCTGCGGCTGCTGCCCTATCTGCGGCTGCCTCGTCTTGGAAGCAGCCAGGCAAAAGCGGCAGGAGACGCCCAGGGCCTCCAGCCCGGGCAGGCGGCCAGCACGGCTCTCGCGGCCACGGTGGGCACGGGGAACATTGTGGGCACCGCTCAGGCCATTGCCATGGGCGGCCCCGGCGCGGTCTTCTGGCTCTGGTGCGCCGCGATTTTGGGCTGCGGGATCAAGTACGCGGAGATCTACCAGGGGCAGCGCTTCGGCGGCGCCATGGGCTATATCGCCTGGACGCTGGGGCGGCCCGCCGCGGCCTTTTACGCGGCGCTGGCTGCGCTCTCTGCCCTGGTGGTGGGGAATATGGCGCAGATGAACGGAGCGGTGAACGCCCTCTGCGGCGGAGAGCGTGCGCTGCCGCGTCTGCTGCTGGGCCTGCTGCTTGTGCTGCTGTTGTGGAGGCAGCTCTGCGGAGGCGTGGGAGGCGTCGGGAGAGCCTGCGCCGGACTTGTGCCGCCGATGTCCGTCTGCTATGTGCTGGCGCTGGGTTATGCGCTCTTTTCCCTGCGGGTTCGGATTCCTGCCGTGTTGGGGGAGATCCTGGACAATGCCCTTGCTCCCCGCGCCCCGATCGGCGCCGCGGGAGGACTTGCGCTTCGGCAGACGATTCTCTGGGGCTTGCGGCGCGGCGCCTTCTCCAACGAAGCCGGGCTCGGCTCGGCAGCAAATATCCACGCGGAGGTGCAAACGTCTCAACCGCAGCTTCATGCCCTCTGGGGCGTGTTCGAGGTGCTGGTGGATACGCTGGTGCTCTGCACGCTGACGGCGCTGGTCATTCTCTGCTCCGGCACTTCGATCCCCTGGGGGAGCCTGCCTGGCCCGGAGCTGCTGCAGCAGGCGATTGCCCCGGTTTACGGAGAGAGGGGCGCCGCAGCCTTCCTCGCGGCATCCCTCGGCCTGTTCGGCTTCAGCACGGTGCTGGGCGTCTATGTCTGCGCGCTTCGCTGCGTCAGATGGCTCTGGGGCGATCAGGCGGAGCGCCGGTATCGCCGGCTCTATTTGCTCTGCGCGTTTTGCGGCTGTCTGCTGCCCACCGGTCTCATCTGGCAGATGGCCGATGGGGTAAACGTGCTGCTGGCTGTGCCCAATCTGCTGGCGCTGCTCCTGCTTTCCGGCTCGACGGTACGGGCGCTGCGCTCGATCCGCCGCGGAAAGCCTTGACTTCGAGACGGAAGCTGGTATACTGTTCCCAATACGATTTTCGGGAGAGTTCCGATGAAAGTTCTGAAGCCGATCCTGCTCTTTTTCCTACAGCTTGTGTGTACGCTGGCTGTCCAATATCTGCTTTTGCAGATGATCCTGCGGGAGGAAAACCTGGCAAGGGATTATCTGCGCTGCATTTTCTTTTCTTTGCTGGTCTGCCTTGTGGATTTTGTGGGCAGCTGCCTGTTGCTGAAGGGCAACTCGCGGGGCGGCTATCCGTTTATGGCGCTGCAGTTCTGGGACGTTCTCCTGTGCAGCCCCATCTTCCTTCTGGCGGTGGTGGGGCTGATCTTCGGCGGCGCCGGCACCGGCTTCGGGCTCACGGCTCTGTTTTTGGAGCTGCTGCTGATCATAGAGCGCTCCACCAGCTATGTGCTCTTCGATCCGAAACGGAAAAAATAACGAGATGGAACGGTCGCGGCTCCCGCGGCCGTTTCGTTTCCAGATTTTTAAAGAATCCTCTCTTGCCGCGGAGGACAGAAAGGTGTAAAATAAAAAAAGTACGGTATCTATTTTGCTCGTGGCAGGTGAGGCGAAGGTGAAGATCTTAAGCGGCATCCTGGAGCTTTTGTTTCCGCGTCGCTGCACCTTCTGCCATCGGCTGACCCAGGGCGGGGCGAAGGTCTGCCCTCGCTGCGAAGCCTCCTTGCCCTATTCCCGCGGCGCCGCCCGGCAGAGCTTTCCCCATGTCGAGAGCTGCTGCTCGCCGCTTTACTATGTGGACGATGTGCGCCGCTCGTTGCTCCGCTATAAGTTCGAGGGGCTTTCAGTGTATGCGGAGATTTACGGAGATTTTCTTGCAAAATGTATTGACGAAAACAAAATTTCCTGCGATAGTATTACCTGGGTGCCTCTGAGCAGAAAGCGGCTGAGACGCCGCGGCTATGATCAGGCGCGCCTTTTGGCGGAGGAGGTCTCCCGAAGGATCGGCGCTCCCTGCGTTCCCATGCTGCGGAAGATCCGCAATAACCCGGCGCAGTCCGGCGTGGGGGATGCGAAAAAGCGGCGAGAGAACGTGAAGGGCGTCTATGAGGCGATCCCGGAGGCGGAGATCCGCGGGAAGCGGGTTTTGCTGGTGGACGACATTGTCACCAGCGGTGCGACCCTCTCGGCCTGCGCCGCGGTTTTGAGGCAGGCAGGCGCGAAGGAGGTCTCCGCCCTGACCCTGGCCAGAAGAAGAGATTAAGAGACAGAGGAGAAGCTGTATGGTTATATTTGAGAGAGACATAGCTGTTGATATGGGCACCTCCACCACGCTCCTGTTCGAGCAGGGCAAGGGCGTTGTGGCCCGGGAGCCGACCGTTGTGGCCGTCGACCGGATCACAGGCCGCATTTCCAAGGTGGGCCAGGACGCCCAGAAGATGCTGGGGCGCACCCCGGCCAACATCGTCGCCATCCACCCGGTGAACGCGGGGGTCATTTCCGACTATGAGATGGCGGCGCAGATGCTGCGGGAGCTGGTGAGCCGCATCACCTCCTTCAGCCTCTTCAAGCCCTGCGTGCTGGCCTGCGTGCCCAGCTCCATCACCGGCGTGGAGGAGCGCGCCATGATCGACGCCGCCATTGAGGCCGGAGCCCGGAAGGTCTACCTGCTGGAGACCGCCGTGGCCACCGCCATGGGCGCGGGCGTGGATATCTCCCGGCCGGACGGGCACATGATCATTGACGTTGGCGGCGGCACCACGGAGATTGCCATCATCTCCGCCGGCGGTGTGGTGGAGTGCGAGTCCATCAAGGTCGCGGGCGCCAGCTTTGACGAGGCCATCGTGCGCTATGTCCGCCGCAAGCATAACATGCTTATCAGCCTCAGCGCCGCGGAGGAAGTGAAGCGCAGCATCGGCTGCGTCATGCAGCGGCCGGACATGGGCGTGGAGGAAGTGAAGGGGCGCAACCTCTCCAATGGCCTGCCCAAGACCGTCAGCCTCAACGCAAACGAGCTCATTGAGGCCTTCGTGGATCCCATGAACCGGATCCTGGAGTCGATCCACACCGTGCTGGAGCGCACGCCTCCCTCTCTGGTGGGCGACCTGGACACCAACGGCATCGTTATGTCCGGCGGCGGCAGCCTGATCTACGGTATGGATCGGCTTATTGAGCGCAGCACGGGTATCCGCACCTCGGTGGTGGATGATCCCATCTCCTGCGCGGCCTACGGCGCCGGCAAGATGCTCAAGCACCTGGAGGATATTCCCGACGGCATGCGCAATTTCTACCGGATGCGCCAGCTGAAGGCGTAATAACAGGAGGGCGGATCAGATGAAAAGCAAGCTGGAGGCAATCAGAAAGCTCTCCCATAAGCTCAGCGGGCAGGACCGTCCCCAGAGCTGCGCGGCGGTGATCCTGGCCGCGGGGAGCTCCAGCCGCATGGGAAACGACAAGATCCTGGCGCGGCTGCAGGAGATCCCGGTGCTGGCGCGCACGCTCCGTCCCTTTCAGGACTGCGAGCGCATCCAGGAGATCATTGTGGTCACCTCGGCGGAAAAGCTGGAGGCGGTTACCGAGCTCTGCCGGGAGTATAATTTCGGCAAGGTGCGCAAGGTGGTGCTGGGCGGCAAGACCCGGGCGGAGTCCGCGCTCACCGGTGTTTCCGAGCTGCAGGACAATGTGGATCTGATCGCGATCCACGACGGCGCCAGGCCCCTGGTGACGGTGGAGCTGATCCGCCGTACCGTGGAGGCCGCTGCGCAAAAATATGCGGCTGTGCCCGCCATCCGCAGCACGGACACCCTGAAAACCGCGGGGGAGGACGGCGCCATTCTCGGCAGCGTGGATCGTGACCGCACCTGGCGGATCCAGACGCCCCAGGTCTTCAAGGCCGATCTCATCAAGGGCGCGCTGACCAAGGCCATGAAGCAGGGCATCCCTCTGACGGACGACAGCTCCGCCATGGACGTGCTGGGCGTCACCACCTATATCGTGGAGGGCGAGGAGGAGAACATCAAGCTGACAAAGCCCCTGGATCTGCTGCTGGCCGCCGCGATTTTGAAGGACAGGAGAGAGCGCGATGCGAATCGGACAGGGCTATGACGTGCACCGCCTGGTGGAGGGGCGCAGGCTCATCCTGGGCGGGGTGGAGATCCCCTATGAGAAGGGCCTGCTGGGCCACTCCGATGCGGATGTGCTGACCCATGCGCTGATGGACGCGCTGCTGGGCGCCGCCGCCCTGGGGGACATCGGGCAGCACTTTCCCGACAAGGATCCCCGCTACGCCGGGGCGGACAGTCTGGAGCTGCTGCGGCATGTCTGCACGCTGCTGCGGGAGGCAGGCTACCGGGTGGGGAACACGGATTGCACCGTGATCGCCCAGCGGCCGAAGCTGGCCGGCTTTATCCCCGAGATGCGCCGCCGCTTGGCCGATGTGATGGAGATCCCGCTGGATTGCGTCAGCGTGAAGGCCACCACCGAGGAGGGGCTTGGCTTCACCGGCGACGGCAGCGGCATCGCGGCCCAGGCCATCGCACTGCTGCTTCCCCTTGGGGAATAGAAAACTTCACATTCTGCTCTCCCGTGCATAGGATGGATTGCATCCTGCATGGGATTTGAGAGACAGGATCCCGTCGAGCACGGGATCCTTTTTTGCTAAAAGGGGAGAGCAGCATGACGCAATATTGGATTCTATTTCGTTCCCTCACCCACGCCCAGCGGGCCGTGGGGCTCCTGGAGCGCAGAGGGATCACGGCGACCCTGACCCGGGCGCCCAAGGGCCTGAGCCCCAGAGGCTGCGGCTACGCGGTGATCATTCGCAAAAGACCGTCGGAAGCACTTCGTTATCTGGACGAGGTCAGGATCCCCTACGGGCAGGTCTTTGAGAAAGGCGAAAACGGAGAGTTCCGGGAGGCGATACGGTGATCTATCTGGATCACGCCGCCACCTCCCTTCATAAGCCCGAGGCGGTGTACGGCGCGGTGACCCGGGCTATGCGGCATATGGCAAGCCCGGGCAGGGGCGGACATGTGCCCGCCATGCTGGCGGCGGAGACGGTGTACGCCTGCCGCGCGGAGGCGGCGGAGCTTTTTCACATGGAGAGCCCGGAGCGGGTCATCTTCACCATGAACGCAACCCACGCCCTGAATCTGGCCATCCGGAGCCTGTGCAAGGAGAGCTCGCCGGTGGTGATCTCCGGCTTCGAGCACAATGCCGTGACCCGCCCGCTCCATGCCATGAAGGCGGAGATCCGGGTGGCGGGACGCCGGCTTTTTGACCCGGAGGACACCCTGGCCGCCTTTCGCAGGCAGCTTCCCGGCGCGCGCTTTGCGGTCTGTACCGCGGTCTCCAATGTCTTCGGCTATATCCTGCCCCTGGAGGAGATCGCCGCGCTCTGCAGACGGGCGGGCGTGCCGCTTGTAGTGGACGCCTCCCAGGCGGCGGGCGTGCTGGAGCTGGACATGGAAAAGCTGGGCGCGGCCTTCCTGGCGATGCCGGGGCACAAGGGGCTGCTGGGGCCCCAGGGCACGGGGCTGCTGCTCTGCGCCGGGGAGGCAAGGCCGCTTCTTTACGGCGGCTCCGGCAGCGAGAGCAGGCTGCAGACCATGCCGGAGGAGCTGCCCGACCGTCTGGAGGCGGGTACCCACAATGTCTGCGGCATCGCGGGACTGCTGGAGGGGATCCGCTACGTCCGGCGGCGGGGAACGGGGGAGATCCTGCGCCACGAGCAGGGTATGCTGCGCCGCTGCACCGAGCTGCTGCGGGACGCGCCCTGCCAGCTTTTTACGGGAGCTCCCGCCCTGCAGAGCGGCGTTCTCTCCCTGCGCAGCGAACGCGTGGACTGCGAGAGCCTGGCCGCCCTGCTCAGCCAACGGGGCGTGTACGCCCGGGCCGGGCTCCACTGCGCGCCTCTTGCCCACGAGAGCGCCGGCACCTTGGAGAGCGGCACGCTGCGTCTGAGCTTTTCGCCTTTCCTGCAGCGGGAGGAGCTGGAGAGAGCCTGCCGCATCCTGCGGGACTGCCTGCGGGAAAGGCTGCGCGCTTAAGAGAAATTCAGATTATTCTCCTTTCCATCTGTTGCCTTTTCAGGGAAAATGATATATAATGACCCAATAGATAAAGTGGAGTTGTATGCGGTGAAATCGCCGCTGAGCCGGAAGAGAGCAAAGAGGGAACGCCTATGGATGCAATACGGTCAGTATTTGTCGCCGTCGTCAATGACATCAAGACCATGAGCTTTACGGACTTCCTGGACATTATCATTGTGGCCTACCTGATTTACAAGGTGATCGGCTTTGTCCGGAAGACCAATTCCTATAATCTGGCCAAGGGCATCGTCTTTCTCCTGATCGCGCTGTGGCTGTCCTATGTGCTGAATCTGACGATGATCAACTTCCTGCTGCGCCGTACCGTGGAGCTGGGACTGATCGCCCTGGTGGTACTGTTCCAGCCGGAGCTGCGCCGCCTGCTGGAGCGGATGGGACGGGGCTTCTCCTCCCGAAGGTCTCTGTCAACCCCCGTGATGGAGGACGCCATCTCCCAGATGGTGGTGGCCTGCACGGACATGTCCGCTTCCCGCACCGGCGCCCTGGTGATTTTCGAGCGGAAGGATCAGCTCAACAGCGTCATGGCCACCGGTACCGTGATCAATTCGGACGTGTCGGCGGAGCTTATCAAGAACCTGTTTTACAATAAGGCGCCCCTGCATGACGGCGCCGTGGTTGTGCGGGAGGGCAGGATCGCAGCCGCCGGCTGTGTTCTGCCCCTGACCCAGAGCACCAATCTCAGCAAGGAGCTGGGGATGCGCCATCGCGCCGGCATCGGACTCAGCGAACAGTCTGACGCGGTGGTGGTGATCGTCTCGGAAGAGACCGGCGCCATCTCTGTGGCAGTGGAGGGGATGCTTAAGCGTCATCTGAGCGCCTCCTCGCTGGACAGGCTGCTGCACAGCGAGCTGATCCGTGAAGAGGAAAATCAATCCCGCGTCAGCAAGGTTCTGCGGAATCTGCAGAACAACTTCAGAGGGAAGAGAAATGAAAAAAATGAAAAAAATAACTGATGGCAAGCTGTTCTGGCTGATCATCTCTTTCCTGATCTCCTTCTCCGTGTGGGTGTATATTACCACCGTGGAAACCAAGTCCGACACCAAGGTGCTCCGCAATGTGCAGGTCGTGCTGGTTGGGGAGGACACGCTTCTGGACAATTACGATCTTGTTGTTACGGGGCTTGACACGACCAACGTATCCATTACAGTCAGCGGCCCCCGCTGGATCGTGAACGGGCTGGATTCCTCTGACGTGATTGCCCAGGTGGATGTGAGCAGACTCTCCATGCCAAGCTATACCCCCGCAAACTCCGCAACGCTTCCCTATAACATCGTTTTTCCCTCCGGCGTGGACACCAGAAATCTGACCATTGAGCGGAAATCACAGGAGTCCGTGATCGTTGAGGTCTCGAAGATGGATGAGATCACCGTTCCGGTGGGCGGAAATTTCCTGGGCGAGGTCAGCGAGGAATACCGCAAGGACACGCCGATCTTTGATCCGGCTGTGATCACGGTCAGAGGCCCGAAAAAGTATCTGGTCAATGTGGATCACGCCTATGTGGAGTACGGCGAGGCGGGCATGGTCTATTCCGGAACCTTTACGGATGGGAACGCCCGTGTGGTTCTGATGGATTCGAGCAACAAGCCCTGTGAGAACACCGAGTATCTGACTCTTTCCGCAGATACCGTTTCGGTTACCCTCCCTGTGCTGGCGCAGAAGGTCGTGCCCATCGCCATCACGCCCCAGTATAGCTCCGGCGCCACGGAGGAGAACACCCGCATCACCTATGAGCCGGAGACGCTGAAGCTGGCTGGGGACTCCGCCGTGCTGGATGAGATCAATCAGATCCAGCTGGACATCGTGGATATGAGCACCTTCGGCACCTCTACGACCTTGAAGTATACCATCCGCCTGCCCAACGGGATCCGGAACATCTCCGGCATCACGGAGGCCACCGTCACCATCGAGATCCAGGGTGTTGAGACCAAGATGTTTGAGGTGGACCAGTTTGTGTGGACAGGCGTTCGGGACGATGTGGAAGTTGTGGTGGAGACGGAAAAGCTGCCTGTGCTGCTGCGGGGGCCGTCCAAGTTTCTGAACAATCTGACTCCCAACAACATCCGCGTGGAGGCGGATCTGTCCGAGCTGATGGACACCATGGGCAACCATACCGTGGAGGTCAAGGTCTCCGTTCCCGGCAATAACAGGATCGGGCCGGTTAAAATCGACGGAGAGCCTACCTACACCGTTTATATCCAGTTGAAGCAGAAAGAGGCGAATTCATGACCCAGGACGCTGTTGTCATAAAACTCCTCCCCAACGACATGGCGGAGGTCGCGGTCACGCGGGGCACGGCCTGCGGCGGCAACTGCGGCAGCTGCGAAAGCTGCAAATTCCAGAAAGAAATGCGCACCGAGGCCAGAAATCTTATTGAGGCCAAGCCCGGCCAGAAGGTCGTCATCGAGAGCAAGAGCTCCCAGATCTACGGCGCGGCGCTGCTGGCCTACGGAATGCCGCTGCTGTTTTTCCTGCTGGGCTATGCACTGGGCGCCCTGCTGGGGCTCACGGAAGGGCTTCGCATCCTGCTGAGCTTTGCCGCTCTGGCACTGAGCGCCTGGGTGCTGGTGCTGACCCAACGCAGGAAGAGCGAAAAGAAAAAAATCACCTTCGATATCATTGCATAGGAAGGAACGAGAGACATGATCAAGAGTATGACCGGCTACGGCAGCGCCAAGGGCACCGTAGACGGATTGGAGATCACCGTTGAGCTCAAAAGCGTCAACAACCGCTATCTGGACGCCGCTGTGCGCCTGCCGCGGAACTTCCTCTTCGCGGAGGAGCTGATCAAAGCCCGGGTGCAGTCCCACATCAGCCGGGGCAAGGTGGACGTGTTTGTGAGCGTGGATTCCTCCCAGGCGGGGGACATGACCGTGAAGGTCAACGAGGGATTGCTGAAGGGCTATATGGACGCCATCTCCCACATCGCGGAGGAGTACGGCCTGGCCAGGGATATGACCGCCATGAGCGTGAGCCGCTTCCCCGACGTGCTGACGGTGGAGAAGCGGGAACTCGACGCGGAGGCCATCGGCGCCGGCATCGGGGAGATCGCGGAGCGCGCCCTGCAGGATTTTGACGCCATGCGCCTGCGGGAGGGCGAGAAGCTGCGGGACGATGTGCTGTCCCGCCTGGAGACCATTGAGCGCCTGGTGGAGACGGTGGAGGAAAAAGCGCCGGAGACGGTTGCGGAGTATCGCCGCCGCCTGGAGCAGAAGATGGCGGAGGTGCTGGGCACCGCGGGGATCGACGAGAGCCGGATCCTGGCGGAGGCCGCCCTGTTTGCAGACCACATTGCCGTGGACGAGGAGACCGTCCGCCTGCGCAGCCACATGTCCCAGCTGCGGGGCATGATCAACGGCAATTCTCCCACCGGCCGGAAGATCGATTTTCTGATCCAGGAGTTCAACCGGGAGGCCAACACCATAGGCTCCAAGTGCCAGAACTCCCAGATCGCCCACACGGTCGTGGATCTCAAGTCCGAGATCGAGAAGATCCGGGAACAGATCCAGAACATCGAATAGGAGCCGCCTGTGAAGCTGATCGGGATCGGTTTTGGAAACCTGGTGGCGGCGGAGCGGGTGATCTCCATCGTGAGCCCCGAGTCCGCGCCCATTAAGCGCATGATCCAGGAGGTGCGGGAGCGGGGCGAGCTGATCGACGCCTCCTTCGGCCGCAGCACCCGCTCGGTGCTGGTGTTGGATAATGGCTATCTGGTTCTCTCGGCGCTGACGCCGGAGACCTTATCCCCGCGCTTTGGGGAGCAATCGGAAGAGGAGAGTACAAAGGAGCATGACTGAAAAAGGAAAGCTGATCGTCATTTCCGGGCCTTCCGGCGCCGGGAAGAGCACCGTTGTGAACACCGCCATCCAGGGGAGAGAGGACATGTGCTTCTCCACCTCCGTGACCACCCGGAGCCCCAGACCCGGCGAGGTGGACGGGCGGGACTATTTCTTCATCACGCCCGAGCGCTTTCGGGAGATGGTGGAGCGAAACGAGCTGTTGGAGCATGCGGAGTATGTGGCCCACTCCTACGGCACGCCCCGCGCCTATGTGGAGCAGCAGATGGAAAAGGGCTTCAACGTGATCCTGGACATCGAGGTGCAGGGCGCCCGCCAGGTGCGGGAGAAGATGGAGGAGGCCGTGCTGGTCTTCATCCTGCCCCCCTCCATGGAGGAGCTGCGCCGCCGCCTGGAGAACCGGGGCACCGACAGCGCGGACGTGATCGAGGCGAGACTCATCCGCGCCCGGGAGGAGCTCAAAGAAGCTCCCCTCTACGACTATGTGATCGTGAACGACAAGCTGGAGGAGGCCGCAAGCGAGTTTGCCGCCATTCTGAAGGCCGAACGCTGCAGAACCGCCCAGCGGCTGCAGTTTATCAACAACTTTTGAAAAATCTTCGCCGCACTGCGGCAGAATTGAGGTAATGAATCATGATGCTTTATCCCCCTGTTGCTGAGCTGGTCGATAAGATCGGCAGCCGTTATCAGCTGGTAAATCTGGTTGCCCGCCGGGCGAGAGCCATTTCCGCCGAGGCCGAAGAGGAGCAGATCCCTCTGGAGCGGAAGCCGGTTTCCTCCGCCATTGACGAGGTCTATACCGGGAAGCTCTCCATTGCGCACGAGTCCAAGGAATAAGTTCCAATCCAACATGAAGGGGTGGTGATCCGATTGCCGGTTCTCATAGCAAAGATTGCGGTGTCCGCGGCAACCTACTGGATCGACCGCCCCTATGATTATTTGATCCCTGAGGAGCTGGGGGACAAGCTGCGTCCCGGCATGCGGGTCTATGTGCCCTTCTCCCGGGGGAATCGCCGGTGCGAGGGGATCGTGCTGGCGGTCACGGACGGCAGCAAGCTGGAGAATCTGAAGCCCGTGCTGGCCCTGCTGGATGAGGCGCCGGTGCTGACCGAGGAACAGATCCACCTGGCGCTTTTCATGCGGGAGCGATTTTTCTGCACGGTCTACGACGCGGTGAAGACCATCCTCCCCGCGGGGCTCTGGTTTCAGACCGACGGGAAGCGCCGGGTGCAGGACAAGACCGTGGAGATGGCAAAGCTCGCCGTGCCCGGGGACGAGGCGGCGGATACCGCCGACCGGATCCGGCACAGGGCGGCGCAGCAGGCCAACCTCCTGGACATGCTCTGCAGCTTTGAGGCGCTGCCGGTAAAGGATCTGCTGCTGCACTGCGGGGCGGGGCGGCCTTCTCTGAAGGCGCTTTGCACCCGGGGGCTGGTGGAGCTCTATCGGCGGGAGGTCTATCGCAGGCCCCAGTTGCCGCCGGAGGAGCTGACGGCGCTGCCCACCCTGAACGGGGAGCAGGCGCGCGCCTTTGCGGGTCTGTCGGAGCTTTCGAAGGCCGGAAAAGCCGGGGCGGCTCTCCTGCAGGGCGTCACCGGAAGCGGGAAGACCAGCGTCTACATCCACCTGATCGACGAGCAGCTCTCCCTTGGAAAGAGCGCCATTTTGCTGGTGCCGGAGATCGCGCTGACGCCCCAGATGCTGCAGACTTTTTCCAGTCATTTTGGGGACGAGGTGGCGGTGCTGCACTCCAGCCTCTCCGTGGGCGAGCGCTATGACGAGTGGAAGCGGGTGAAGTCCGGCAGGGCGCACCTGGTGATCGGCACCCGCAGCGCGGTCTTTGCCCCGGTGGAGAAGCTGGGGCTCATCATCATCGACGAGGAGCAGGAGGAGACCTACCGCTCGGAGAACGCCCCCCGCTATCACGCCCGGGACGTGGCGAAATATCGCTGCGCCAAGGCAAATTGCCTCCTGCTGCTGGCCTCGGCCACGCCGGAGCTCCAGAGCCGCTACCAGGCGGAGATCGGGCGCTATGCCTACTTCCGGCTGGAGACGCGCTACAACGCCCAGGAGCTGCCCCAGGTGCGCCTGGTGGACATGAAGGAGGAGCTGCGGGCGGGAAACGGCGGCTGCATCAGCAATTTTCTGGCCGAGGAGCTGCAGAAGAACCTGGACGCCGGGGAGCAGAGCATCCTGTTTCTGAACCGGCGGGGCGCCAACAAGCTCATCAGCTGCGGCGACTGCGGCTTTACCTACCGCTGCCCCCGCTGCAGCGTGTCGCTGACCTATCACAGCGTGAACCGGCGGCTCATGTGCCACTACTGCGGCTATTCCCGCCGGGTGGACGAGAGCTGCCCCAGCTGCGGCGGCAAGCTCAAATATGTGGGCGCGGGCACACAGCTGGTGGTGGAGGAGCTGGAAAAGCGCTTCCCCGGGCGGGAGATCCTGCGCATGGATTCGGACTCCGTGGCGCCGGTGGGCTCCCATGAGGAGCTGTTCGAGCGCTTTCGGAAGGAGAACATTCCCTTCCTGGTGGGCACGCAGATGGTCACCAAGGGGCTGAATTTTGAAAACGTGACCCTGGTGGGCGTCCTCTCCGCGGATCAGAGCCTCTATGCCGGCGATTATCGGGCGGGGGAGCGAACCTTTTCCATGATCACCCAGGTGGTGGGCCGCAGCGGGCGGGGCAGCAAGCCCGGCCGGGCGGTGATCCAGACCTTCACCCCCGCAAACGAGACCATCCAGCAGGCTGCGCGACAGGATTACGACGCCTTTTACGCATCGGAGCTGCTGCTGCGCAAGCTCCAGAACACGCCGCCCTTTTCGGATCTTCTGGCGGTGACTCTCTCCGGCACGGAGGAGGAGCAGGTGCAGCAGGCCGGGCGCTTTGTGCGCGAGACGCTGGAGCAGCTTTTGGGACGAGATCAGGTGCTGCTGCTGGGCCCCGCGCCTCTCGGCGTGCTGCGGGTAAACAACCGCTACCGCTACCGTATCCACATCCATTGCAGGGCAAACGCCGCCATCCGCGCAGGCATTTCCCAGGCGGTGATCGCCTGCTGTACCGACAAGCGTTTCCGGGGCGTCTCCGTCTTTGCGGAGAACGACCCACCAAATATGTAAATCATCCGCCCGATGGGCAGAATGGAGAATAACATGGCACTGCGCAATATTCTGACCAAGGAGCAGCCGGGGCTCTACAAAAAATGCCGCCCGGTGACCGATTTTAACAGCCGTCTGCATCAGCTGCTGGACGATATGGCCGAGACGCTGGAGAAAGCCAACGGCGTGGGTCTGGCCGCGCCCCAGGTGGGCGTGCTGCGCCGGGCCGTGCTGGTGCTGGAGACCAATGTGCCCGAGGGGGAGCCGGAAAAGCTCATCGAGCTCATCAATCCTGAGATCATCGAGACCTCCGGCGAGCAGGACGGCGCCGAGGGCTGCCTCAGCGTGCCGGGAGAGTACGGCCTGGTGAAGCGCCCCATGAACGTGAAGGTGCGCGCCCAGGATCGCTACGGCAACTGGTTCGAGGTGGAGGGCACCGGCCTTACCGCCCGCTGCTTCTGCCATGAGCTGGATCACCTGGATGGCATCGTGTTCACCTCCAAGTGCGAGCGGATGCTCACCGAAGAGGAGCTGGAGCGGCTGCAGACAGAGAGAGAGGACTGAGATGCGCGTAGTCTTTATGGGCACGCCGGACTTTGCCGCCGCCTCCCTGCGGAAGCTGTTGGAGGAGGGCTTTGAGGTCGTAGGCGTCTTTACCCAGCCGGATCGCCCCAAGGGACGGGGCATGGAGCTGGCCTTCTCGCCGGTGAAGGAGCTGGCGCTCTCTGCGGGGCTGCCGGTCTACCAGCCGGAGAAGATGCGGGACGGGACGGCGCTCTCGATCCTGCGGGAGCTGCAGCCGGACATTCTGGCGGTGGTGGCCTACGGGCGCATCCTGCCGGACGAGCTGCTGGCGCTGCCGAAGTACGGCGCGGTGAACGTCCACGGCTCCCTGCTGCCCAAATACCGGGGCAGCGCGCCGATCCAGTGGGCGGTGCTGAACGGGGATACTGTTACCGGCGTGAGCACCATGTACCTGGCCCACGAGATGGACACCGGAGACGTGATCTATACCGAGGAGACCGCCATCGGGGAGTTTGAGACCTCCGGGGAGCTCTTTGAACGGCTGAAGGACATGGGGGCGGCGCTGCTGGTGAAGACCCTGCGGGACATCGAGGCGGGGATCGCCCCGCGGACGCCCCAGGATCACAGCAAGGCCAGCTATGTGAAGATGCTGGACAAAAGCCTCTGCCCCATCGACTGGAGCCGTAGCCCCCGCGCCATCGTGAAGCAGATCTGCGGTCTGCAGCCCTGGCCGGTGGCCACCATGGAGCTTGCGGGCAAGACCTGCAAGGTCTTCGGGGCTGCCTATACCGAGACCCATACGGAGAAGGCCCCCGGGACGATCCTCCAGGCGGACGATAAGGGCATCGAGGTGGCCTGCGGCGGCGGAGAGAGCCTGCTTGTTACCGAGCTGCAGGCGCCGGGAAAGAAACGGATGGCGGCGGGAGATTTCCTGCGGGGCCATCCCCTGAAGCTTGAGAGATGAAGAATACGGCAAGATCGGCGGCGCTGCGGGCGCTGCTGCGCTGCGAGAAAAACGGCGCCTGGTCGGGCGCGGTCATCGACGCCGCCCTGCGGGAGCAGGGGCTGGAGAGCCGGGATGCGGCGCTGGCTGCCCGGCTCTGCCTGGGCGTGCTGCAAAACGACCGCTATCTGGATTATCAGATTGACCGGCTTGCCCGTGGCAGCCTGGAGCCGAGGCTGCGGAGCATCCTGCGCCTGGGCGCCTATCAGCTGCTGTTTCTGGACAAGGTGCCGGATCACGCCGCCGTCAGCGAGACGGTGAGCCTTTGCCGCAGCGTGGGGCTGGATCGGGCGGCGGGGCTGGTGAACGCGGTGCTGCGCCGCCTGGCGTCGGAAAAGGACAAGCTGCCGCCCATCCCCGGAGAGGGGACGGCGGAGTATCTCGCCACCCGCTGGAGCCACCCGCTGTGGCTTGCAAAAAAGCTCATCGCGGAGCGGGGCTATGCGTTTGCGGAGGACTTTTTCCGCGCGAACAACGAGCCCGCGCCCCTCTGCATCCAGGTAAACCGCCTGCGGGTGAGCCCCGAGGACTATATCCGGGCGCTGGAGCGCTCAGAGATCCCGTACCGCGCCTTTCCGGAGCTGCCCGGCTGCCTGGAGCTTCCCGGCGGCAAGGTGACGGAGCTTCCCGGCTTTGAGGAGGGGCTCTTCTATGTGCAGGATCGGGCGGCGCGTTATGCGGCGGAGGCCGCGGACGTAAGACCCGGGATGCGCGTCCTGGACGCCTGCGCGGCGCCGGGGGGCAAGAGCTTTGCCGCCGCCATCGCCGCGGGAGGGGACTGCGAGATTCTCGCCTGCGATATTCACGAAAAGAAGCTGCGGCTCATCGAGAGCGGCGCGAAACGCCTGGGGATCGGCTGCATCCGCACCCGCTGCATGGACGCAAGGAGCTTTGCGCCGGCGTTTGAGGGCGCCTTTGACCGGGTGCTGGCGGACGTGCCCTGCTCGGGGCTGGGCGTCATCCGCAAGCGGCCGGAGATCCGCCGCAAGAGCGAGACGGAGATCGGGGCGCTGCCGGAGATCCAGGCGACGATCCTCGATAACCTTGCCCTCTATGTGAAGCCCGGCGGGCTGCTGCTCTATTCCACCTGCACGGTGCTGCGGGAGGAGAACCGGGAGCAGGTCCGGCGCTTTCTGGAGACGCACCCGGACTTTCAGATCGAGGGCTGCGCGTATTTTGCCGAGGGCCTGTATGAATTCTGGCCGCAAAAAGACGGAACGGACGGATTTTTTGCCGCCAGACTGAGAAGGATAAAAGCATGAAAAAGGACATTCTCTCCCTGCTGCCCGGGGAGATCGAGGAAGAGCTGGCCGCCCTGGGGGAACCGAAGTACCGGGCGGGGCAGATCTTTACCTGGCTGCACAAGGGCGCACGGAGCTTTGCGGAGATGACGAATCTCTCCAAGGAACTGCGGGAAAAGCTGGAGGAGCGCTTCTTCCTCTATAAGCCGGGGGTGCTGAGAAAGCAGGTCTCCCAGATCGACGGCACCATCAAATACCTCTGGCAGCTGCGGGACGGCAACGCCGTGGAGACGGTGGTCATGCAGTATAAGCACGGCAACACCGTCTGCGTCTCCTCCCAGGTGGGCTGCCGTCAGGGCTGCGCCTTCTGCGCCTCCACCATCGGCGGCCTGGTGCGGGGACTGGAGCCCTCGGAGATCCTGGACGAGGTGCTGTTCTCCCAGCTGGATTCGGGGCTGCCCATCTCCAACATCGTGCTCATGGGCATCGGGGAGCCGCTGGATAATTTTGACAATGTGATGCGTTTTCTGGAGCTGGTGAACCACCCCAAGGGCATGAACATCGGTATGCGGCACATCTCCCTGTCCACCTGCGGGCTCATCGAGCGCTTTGCAGACCTGGCGGAGCGGGATCTGCAGCTCACGCTCTCGGTGTCCCTCCACGCGCCGGACGACGAGACCCGCTCCAAGCTCATGCCGGCCAACCGGGGCCGGGGCGTGGAGGCGCTGATGGAGGCCTGCCGGAGGTATTACGACAAGACCGGGCGGCGCATCTCCTTTGAATACGCCATGATCGACGGCGTGAACGACACGGAGAGGCACGCGAGGCTGCTGGCTAGGGAAGCGAAGAGCCTGGCGGCCCATGTGAATCTGATCCCCCTGAACCATGTGGAGGAAAGGCAGTTTCGCCCGTCCACCCAGGGGCATATGAAGGCCTTCATCAAGATCCTGGAGGATGAGGGCGTGAACGTCACGGTGCGCAGGCGCCTGGGCAGCGATGTGGACGCCTCCTGCGGTCAACTGCGGCGGAAGATGCAGAAGGCAAACGAAGCAACGAGGTAAATGACCATGAAAAGTTTTGGCTTAAGCGACAAGGGAAAGGTGAGAGCGGACAATCAGGACTGCTTCCTGCTGGAGCTCTGCCCGGAGCGGGACTGCCTGATCGCCGCCCTATGCGACGGCATGGGCGGGGCAAAGGCCGGCGGTATTGCCAGCACCCTCTGTGTCAAGACCTTTGTCGCCAAGGTCTTTGAAAAGCTCTGCGCCAGCAAGAGCAAGGTGCAAAACTACAGGACGCTCCTTAAGAGCGCCTGCAGCGAGACAAACGGCGTGGTCTACGCCTATTCCCAGTTCAGCGAGGACTATCGGGGCATGGGCACCACCCTGGTGGGCGGCGTCATCAAGCCCAACGGCAGCGGCCACATCATCAACGTGGGGGACAGCCGCGCCTATCTGCTGTCGCCCCGGAAGGGGCAGATCCGCCAGATCAGCCGGGATCACTCCCTGGTGGAGGAGCTGGTGCGCTTCGGCGCCATCACGCCGGAGCAGGCGCGGGTTCACCCCCAGCGCAACATCATCACCCGGGCCATGGGCACGGAGAGCAAGGCCGAGCCGGATTACTTTGAATTTCGCCTGGGGGCGGGGGAGCTGCTGCTGCTCTGCTCCGACGGGCTGAGCAATATGCTGACGGACGAGGAGATCCTGGAGACCGCCAAAGAGGCGCGGGAGCCGGAGTCCCTCTGCCGCAGGCTCATGGAGCAGGCGCTGGAGCGTGGCGCGCGGGACAATGTGACCGTGGTCGCCGTCAGCAGGTGACGGGAAGGAGCGAAGTATGGACAGCAATCATATTCCCGTGAACCTGGTGCTGGAGGATCGCTACGAGCTTCTCGAGCGCATCGGCGAGGGCGGCATGGCCATGGTCTACAAGGCACTGGACCGGCGGCTGAACCGCTATGTGGCCGTGAAGATCATGCGGCCGGAGATGGCCCAGGACGAGGAGGTGCGGCAGCGCTTCTTTGCCGAATCCCACGCCGTGGCCCAGCTCTCCAGCCCCAATATCGTGGCCGTCTATGACGTGAGCCACAGTGCGGAGATCGAATATATCGTCATGGAGCTGGTGGACGGGATCACCCTGCGGCACTATATGGATCGCAAGGGCCCCATTCCCTGGCGGGAGGCGGTGTATTTTGCCAAGCAGATCGCAAGAGCCCTGGCCCACGCCCATGCCAAGGGGATCGTCCACCGGGACATCAAGCCCCAGAACATGCTGCTGCTGCGGGACGGCACATTGAAGGTGGGGGATTTCGGCATCGCGGCGCTGGAGAATGCGGTGGCGGAGGAGCGGGGCACCGCCGTGGGCTCCATCCACTATATCGCGCCGGAGCAGATCCGGGGCGAGAGCCCGGACGCCCGCAGCGACCTCTACTCCCTGGGCGTGGTGATGTACGAGATGCTCACCGGCCAGAAGCCCTATAACGGCGACACCGTGGGCGAGATCGCGGTGATGCACATGAACACCCAGCCCACGCCGCCGACGCAGCTGGTGCCGGACATTCCGCCGGAGCTGGAGCATATCACCCTCAAGGCCATGACGGCCAACATCGAGGAGCGCTATCAGACGGCGGAGGAGCTGATCCGGGATCTGGATCGCTTCGCCATCAGCCAGACCCAGCAGGAGGACGAGCAGGAGCTGGAGGCCATGGAGACCCCGGCGGTGGTGCCGGTGCGCTCGGTCAGCGAGATGTCCAGGGAGAAGTACCGCCGGCGCAGACGCCGTTCGGCCCGCGTCAGCTTCCTGATGGGCACCTTCGGGGTGCTGGTGGTGGCGCTGATCCTCTCCTTCACCCTGCTGCACTACTTTTTGCAGGACTATTTTCCCGACAAGGGCGCGGAGGATCGCTCCGCCGGGCACATGGAGATGCCCAATTTCCTGGGCATGTCCGTGGACCAGATCCTCTCCGACCCGGCAAACTCCGTCTTCAACTTTGAGATCGTCTACCTCAACACCTCCGGTGCGGAGCAGTTTGACCCCTCGGAGTACCGGGTGGAGCGGCAGGATCCCGGCGCGGGCACCCGCGTGACGCTGAAGCCCGGCGGGACGCCGGTGACCCTCTCCGTCAGCACCAGCGTGACCCAGGTGCCGGACGTGTACGGCATGGATTACCGGGACGCCACCAACGTGCTGCGGGTCTCCGGCTACTATGTGGAGCTGGTGGACGAGCTCTCCGACAGCGTGGAGCGCAACAAGGTCATGGCCATGTGGCCGGCGGCGGGGGAGCCGCTGGAAAAGGGCTCCTGGATCTACCTGACGGTCAGCGCCGGGCCGGAGATCGAGTATGTCTCCATGCCGAACCTGGTGGGCCTGTCGGAGACGGCGGCCATCCAGAAGGTGGAGGAGGCCGAGCTGAGCTACGGCGGCTCGGAGTATGTACAGAGCGACCTGCCCGCGGGCACGGTCATCGGGCAGAGCGAGGAGGGCTATAACCTCATCCCCGCCCACACCAAAGTGATTTTGCGGGTGTCCACCGGACCGGAGGAAGGATGACAGAGGGAAGGATCATCAAGGCGCTCAGCGGCTTCTATACGGTGCAGACGGCCCAGGGGCCCCTCGTGTGCAAGGCGCGGGGCCGCTTCCGGCTGGACGGCACCTCGCCCCTGGTGGGGGATCGGGTGCTTTGCAGCCGGGAGAAGGACGGCTCCGGCCGCATCGACCGGGTGCTGCCCAGGCGCAACTGGTTTGTCCGCCCGGCGGTGGCCAATCTGGACGCGCTGGTCTTCGTGGCGGCCAACGTCAACCCCATCACCGACCCCTTCCTCATCGACCGGGTCTCCGTCATCGCCGCGGAGGCGGAGGTGGAGCTCATCGTCTGCGTGAACAAGACGGATCTGGACGCCGGGGCGGAGCTGGAGCGGATCTACCGGAAGGCGGGCTTTCCCGTGGTCTGCACCAGCGCGGAGACCGGCGAGGGCATAGAGGCGCTGCGGCAGCTGCTGCAGGGCAGGCTCTCCGCCTTCACCGGCAACTCCGGCGTGGGGAAATCCAGCCTCTTGAACCGCATCCAGCCGGGCTTTGCCCTGCCCACCGCCGAGGTCAGCGAAAAGCTGGGCCGCGGCAAACATACCACACGGCACGTGGAGCTCTTCTCCCTGGGGGAGGACACTTATGTTGCCGACACGCCGGGCTTCGCCTCCTTCGAGCTGGAGATGATGGAGCCCATCCCCAAGGAGCGTCTGCAGTTCGATTTCCGGGAGTTTCAGCCGGGGATCGGGCGCTGCCGCTTTCCCGACTGCAGCCACCGCAAGGAGCCGGACTGCGCCGTGCGGGCGCTGACGGACGCCGGGGAGATCCCCGAGACCCGCTACCGCAGCTACCTGCGGCTGTATGAGCTATCCGCCCAACATAAGCCCTGGGAGTAAGAAAAAATGAATAATGAAGAATGAAAAATGAATAATTGTGGTGTGCCGCAAAGCGGCACGATTTGAAATCCGTCCCGCGAAGCGGGACACCGCAATTCTTCACGATTCACTTTTCATTTCTTCATTCATACCCACGCCGCCCTTCGCATATCGTGTATGGAAATACCGAATGCGGGGGGCGGTTTGCTGTGCGAAGAGGACGCTGCGGGCTGTGGGGCTTTGCCGCCATCGGCGCCGGGCTTTTTATCCTGCTGGCGCTGGTGCTGCCGGCGGAATTCTGGTGGTTCTTCCTGGCGGCGGGGCTGATCGGCCTGGGAATCTGGTATTTGCGCTGCTGCACCTGATCAAAAGGGGAGGTTTCGATGAGAATTTATGTGTTTCGTCTGCCGCGCTGGCTGGCCGGGCTGCTCCTGCGCCTGACGAACCGGCGGCAGCGGCCGGGAAATTGAAGAGGAAAGGAAAAGGATCGCATGGAACTGATCGCAAAGCAGAGGGAGCTGGCGGCCTGGAGCAATGTGGGCAGCCTCTGCCGTCAGAGCCTCATCACAGCGGAGAGCGTGGTGCCCGACACGCTGCCCGACGTGGGGCGCATCGTCTGGGTACAGGGCGGGCTGCTGCTCAAGGGCAAGGAGCTGAGCCCGGGGGGCGTGGGCGTGAACGGGGAGGCCTGGGCCTCTGTCCTGTACCTGACGGAGGAGCAGGGCAGTCTGGAGAGCCTGCGGCTCACAAAGCCCTTCCGCCTGGACTTTGAGGGTCTGAGCGCCCAGCCGGAGGCGCTGCCCGGCCTCACCTGGCGGATCGACCGGGCGGAGGCCCGGGCGCTGAACCCGCGTAAGCTCTCGGTGAGCCTGCTGATCTCCGCGGAGCTGGAAAACTACAGCCGGGAAAGCCTGCCTCTGGAAACGGAGCTGCCCGAGCAGCCGGGGCTCCATCTGCTGCGGCGGCAGCAGGAGCACCTGGCCCTCACCGGCGTGTGGGAGAAGAGCTTCAGCCTGCGGGAGGAGCTGGAGCAGCCCCTGGGGCAGCCCTGCCCGGAGCGGATCCTGGGGGAGGAGCTGCGCTTTACAGACCTGAGCGCGGAGCAGATCGGCGCACGGAGCGTCCTGCGGGGCCAAGTGCTGCTGGAGCTCTGGGGACTGGACGGCGAAGGCGCCCTGCGGCGCTGCAGGTTCCGCCTGCCCTTCTCCCAGCTCCTGGACACCGGGGAGGGGAGTTACACGGACTTTGCCCTCTCGGTGGAGCCCTGCGCCTGCGAGCTGAGCTGGCTGGACGGGCTGGACGGCAAGCGGATGCTGGAGCTGGAGATGAGCGCGGTGGCGCAGCTGCGGGGCTGGGAGCGGGTGCAGAGCGTCACGGTCTCGGACGCCTACAGCAGCCGGATGCCCTGTACGGTGCAGGGGGAGGAGCGGAGCTTTCTCACCGCCCGGGAGAGCGCCACGGCCCGCCTGCGCGCCGAGGAGACGCTGAAGCTGCCGGAGGACTTCGGGGAGCTGCTCTCTGTCCAGCCCTTCCTGGAGCCGCCTGCGCCGGCGGAGGGAGAGCTGCGGCAGAGCCTGCAGCTGGATCTTCTGATCCGCCGGAAGGACGGGAGCATGGACGCCCTGCAGCGGCGGGTGAGCCTGCGGGGCGAGGCCGTAGGGGAGGACTGGATCGTCACCGGGAGCCGTCTCCAGCAGCTTGAGCTGCGGCCGGAGGAGGAGGGGCTGCGCCTGCGGGCGGAATCGGAGCTGAGCCTTCTGCGGGAGCAGCGCAGGGAGCTCTTCTGCCTGTCCTCGCTGAGCCTGGACGAGGAGCGGGATCGGAGCGGAGAGGAGCGCCCGGCCCTCTATCTGGTGCGGCGGCAGGAGGGGGAGAGCCTCTGGGCACTGGGGAAGGCCTTCGGCGCATCGCCGGAGGAGCTGGCCGCCTGCAACGCCGAGGACGCGGAAACGGTGCTGATCCCGGCGGAGGGATAGGAGGAATGAAGAAATGAAGAAATGAACTTCTGTCCACCTTAGGGTCGATCTTTGGTCGCGCGCAGAGACCGAAGGTCTGTCATTGCGAACCAGTGCGCACACTGGTGTGGCAATCCGTTTCCTTCGTCCACAGTCAAAGAATGCGGATTGCCACGTCGGGCTTCGCCCTCCTCGCAAGGACAGGGGATTTCTTCATTTCTTCTTGCCATCTGGCTTCTCTTGTGTTAAAATGTCAGATGTTGAATTTTAACACAAGAGGAGCTGTTTTTATGTCCGGACATTCCAAATGGCACAACATACAGAAGACCAAGGGCGCGGCGGACGCCAAGCGGGCCCAGGCCTTCACCAAGATCGCCCGCGAGATGATCGTGGCCGTCAAGGAAGGCGGCGGCGGTGATCCCCGCTCCAACTCCAAGCTGGCCGCCGTGATCGCCAAGGCCAAGGCCGCCAACATGCCCAACGACAACATCAAGCGCACCATCGACAAGGCGCTGGGCGCGGGCAACACCGAGAACTATGAGAAGATCACTTACGAGGGCTACGGCCCCCAGGGCGTGGCCGTGATCGTGGAGACCATGACCGACAACCGCAACCGCACCGCAGGCGAAATTCGCCACTACTTCGACAAGTACGGCGGAAACATGGGCGCCGCCAACTGCGTGAGCTGGAGCTTCGATAAGAAGGGCGTCATCGTCATCGACAACGAGGACGAGGAGCTGGACGAGGACACCGTGATGATGGACGCGCTGGACGCCGGCGCCGCCGATTTCGAGGCGGAGGGCGAGACCATGACCGCCTACACCGCCGAGGACGACGTGGCCGCCGTGGCCGACGCGCTGACCGAGAAGGGCTACAAGCTGCTGGAGGCCCAGGTGGAGATGCTGCCCCAGAACGGCTACATCAAGATCACCAACGAGGACGACGCCAAGAACATGCAGAAGATGCTGGACATGTTCGAGGATTTTGACGACGTGCAGAACGTCTGGCACAACTGGGAGGACGCGGAATAAGCCATGAAAAAGTTTACCATTGCGTTGATCCTGATCCTGGCGCTGGCGGTGGGTATCCTGGCCGCCTGCGGCGACACCCAGGCCGATCCCAGCGGCAAATACGTGCTCAAAGTCCATGGACGGCCAGCCGGTGGAGGAGTATTTCAAGTCCATGCTGGGCGAGGATGTAGACTTTGCGCTGCAGATGTTTGGCATCTCCTCCTTTGAAGAGCTGATGACCGTGGAGCTCAAGTCTGACGGCAGCGCGCTGGTCGCCATGGCCGGGCAGGGCAGCTACTCCGGCGCCTGGGAGCAAGACGGGGAAAAGATCACCGTCACCGTGGACGGCGAGCCCGCCACCTTCATCCTGCAGGGCAATGAGCTCAGCTTCGAGGAGAGCGGGGAGAGCATGGTCTTTGTGAAGAAGTAAAAATCTGCACATACGAAAGGAGAAGCCATGAAAGAAATCGTTGATCTGGTCAAGAAGCTGCTGGAGCTGCTGCCCGCTTCCCTGAAGGCGGGGAAGGGCGCCCTGGGGCTGGTGGGCACCGCGCTGGGCATGCTGACAAAGCTCCTGCCCAAGAAGGCCAAGGCGGAGGAACCCGAGGCCGAGGAAGCCAAGGCCGAGAAGCCCAAGGCCAAGGGCAAGAGCGCGAAGCTGGGTCTGGTGCTGAGCGCGCTGTTCCTGCTGGGCACCTGCGCATTCAAGAGCCTGCAGGCGCTGAAAAAGGCCAAGCAGTAATCGAACACCACCGAGGGGGACGCCGTCAACGCGTCCCCCATTCCATAGAAAGGAGCGGAATATGGAACAGAATCTTGGCAATCTGGAGCGCACCCTGCTGGCGCCGGAGAAGCTGCGGCGGGAGAAGCCCCTGTGGCAGGATATTCTGATCGGCTTTGTCACGATCCTGCTCCCCATTCTGATCGTAGGCTGGATGGTGGCAGGGCTGATGGAGGGCGCCGGGCTGACCAGGACCTTCGGCTGGATCCTGACCGCCATGGTGATCGCCGTCCTCACGCCCTTTGCGGTGTTCGTGGCGCGCCGGCAGACCAGCGGCCTGATCCGGCAGCGGCTGGAGATCCGGGAGCGGGGCGTCAGCGGCGTGTGCATGCTGAACGCCCTCAGAACCCGGGAGTTTTCCATCCCCTACGGGGAGCTGGGAACCGTCACCGGACGGAAGACCCGCCTCACACTGCAGGCGGGGAAGGAGCGGGTCAACCTGCAGGTGGAGGACGCCGAGGCCGTGGCCGCGGAGATTTTGCAGCGCCGGGGCTGAGGGAAGCGCGTAGGGGCGGCTATCAGCCGCCCGCCGACATAGGCGTATGACCGACCAGCGGGCCGCCGAGGGCGTCGGCCCCTACGGAGCAGACCGGCGTTTCCCCTCGTGTCATTGCGAGGCCAGTTCGCTTTGCCTTCCCTGAAAGGGGAGGTGTCGCCGTCGCCTGCGCCGGTGACGGAGGGCATGCCTCCCCTGCAAGGGGAGGTGTCGCCGGCGCTTGCGCCGGTGACAGAGGGGTTCTGTGCGCTCCGCGACCGCCCGTGCCTCCGCCTGTCATTGCGAACCGTAGGGCCGAGCATTGCTCGGCCGTCCCTCGTCCGCCGACCTGCCCCGATGTCCGACCAACGGGCGACCAAAGGTCGCCCCTACGGCGCAAACGGACAGTACACCCGTAGGGGCGATTCACGAATCGCCCGCCGACCTGCGCCCGTGTACGACCAACGGGCGGGTAATACCCGCCCCTACGAAGCGGACGTTCTCCGCCCCTTATTTCAATCCGTCGCGCTCTGCGCGACACCACAATTATTCATTATTCATTTTTCATTATTCATTCACACCACCCGCGACAGCTGCGACAGCTGCGACGGCTTTTTCCCCGTCACAGGCCGTCACAGGCTGTCACAAGCCTGAAGCCTGCCCTCCTGTACCCGCGGGAGGGCCTTTTGATCCAATCATGCAAAGGAGTACGCCACATGAAAGCCTTCCTGCGCAAAAATGCCCGCTGGCTCACGCTGCTGCCCGTGATGGCGCTAATGACGGGGATCTTCTGCTTCTCCGCCCAGCCGGCGGAGCTGTCCCAGGAGACCAGCGGCGGCATCGTGAACTGGCTGCTGCGGCTGCTGGTGCCGGATTACGCCGCTCTCGACCCCGCACGTCAGGCAGAAATGGAGCATATCGCGGCCAAAATCGTGCGCAAAGGCGCCCATTTTGCGGAATACGCCCTGCTGGGCGCGGCGCTGCTGGGGCATGTGCTGGCCTGGCGGTCAAAGCGCGGCCTTGGGCGGCCCCGGGCGATGGCCTGGGGGCTGGGCACGGCCTACGCCGCCAGCGACGAGCTGCACCAGTTCTTTGTCCCCGGCCGGAGCGGAGAGTTCCTGGACGTGCTGCTGGACAGCGCGGGGGTGGCTGTGGGCGTCGCGCTGCTGTGGCTGCTCCTGCGGAAACGGAAGGGAAGCGCGTAGGGGCGAGACCCGATCCATCCGCCGTCCCTCCGTGTCATTGCGAGCCGTAGGGCCGAGCATTGCTCGGCCGCCCCCTCGTCCGCCGACCACTGGTCGGCGCTACGGCGTGGCAATCCGCATCCCCGTAGGGGCGATTCACGAATCGCCCGCCGACTTGCGCCCGTGTCCGACAGGCGGGCCGTCGAGGGCGCCGGCCCCTACGATGCAGACGGACGTCCCCCCGCAAATTCCGAATTCCGAATTCACCAACCGCCCCTACGGTGTGTATGGACAGTTTCCTCAAATTCCGAATTCCGAATTCCGAATTCCGAATTCTCCGTGACGGCTTGCGACGGGGGAAAAGCCGTCGCAGCTGTCGCAGCTGTCGCAGACCAAAGAAAATTCCGTTTAAGTGAAATCAGCTATTGCAATATAACCGAACTTGTGGTATAATACAGCCGAATTACCGGGAGTGCGTCTATTTTTATTCATGAGACGTTCGGTAATACCATACTTCAAGGAGGTCGTCTATGGAAGACGAAGTCGTAAACAAGTATCGGGAGCGCCTGCGGGGGAAGCTCTACAGCTATCTGGAGGCCGAGAGGCTGCTGGCCGAGGAGCAGCTGGCCTTCACCTGCGCCGGTTGCGGCGGCACGGCCCGCATCGCGGACGAGGAGACCTGGTTCTGCCCGGAATGCGGCCGCAGCGGGGGACTTCTGGAGCTGGCGGCCCTGCGCTGGTCTGCCCGCAGCGAGTGGGATCGGATCCGGGCCCTCTGCCGCATCCTGCGCATCCCCGTCACGGAGCTGGAGACCTTCAGCAGCCGGGAGCTCCGGGACATGGCCCTGCAGCCCCGGGACTACCTGGTGGAGGGGCTGCTGCCCCGGGAGGGGCTCACGCTGCTGGCCGCCCCGGCCAAGACCGGCAAGAGCTGGCTGGTGCTGCAGCTGGCCTCCGCCCTGGTGCGAGAGCAGCCCTTCCTGGGCCGCCCCACCCACAAGACCCGGGTGCTCTATCTCTCTCTGGAGGATAATCCCCTCCGGCTCCGGGAGCGCAGCCGGGTGATGGACTGCCTGGGCAGCCCCGATCTCTTCTTCTGCACCCGCTCGGAGCTGCTGGGCCGGGGCTTCGAGGAGGGGGTGGACAGCTTCCTCCGGCGGCAGCAGGGGATCGGCCTGGTGATCGTGGACACCCTGCAGAAGATCCGGGAGGTGGGCCGGGAGTCCCCCAGCTACGGGGCGGACTACCGCACCATGGATCTGCTGAAGGAGCTCTCCGAGCGCTACAAGCTGGCGGTGCTGCTGGTGCATCACACCAATAAAAAAGAAGAAGCCGCCGACAGCATGAACATGGTCTCCGGCACCATGGGCATCATCGGCGGGGTGGACGGGATCTGGCTGCTGCGCCGTCCCAGCCGGCTGGAGGGCGCCGGGATGCTGCAGGTCACCGGCCGGGACACCGACGACATGCTGCTGCGGCTGAACTTTGAGAAAGAGAGCTGCCGCTGGCAGTACCTGGGCGAGGGCGAGGCGGAGCGTCTGACGCAGCCGGGGCTGGTGGAGTGCCTGGACGGCTTTCTAGAGGAAGGGGAGGAGTGGATCGGCACCGCCACGGAGCTGCTGGAGCAGCTTGGTCTCTCGGAGCGGATGAGCTGCATCTCGCTCAGCAGCAGGCTAAAGGAGCTCAGCGGCAGCTTGGCCGCCCTGGGGATCGGCTGGGAGAAGCGAACGACCCGGCAGCGGCGGGACCTGCACCTGTGGCGCCGCGGGGCGGGGGAGATGCCCGCTCTGGGGGAGCTCCGGGAGGAGGACGCGGGGGAAAACCCCTTTCTTTCTTGAAAAGATAGTTTATTTTAAACTTACTATTTTTTCAAGAGAGTGGGAAGATATACCCCCGCCCTCCGGACGCATACCCGGATAGGGTATCTCTTTTGCGACAGCTGCGACAGCTGCGACGGCTTTTCCCCCGTCGCAAGCTGTCGCAAGCCGTCGCAGAGGGAGGGAACAGAGAATAATGAATAGTGAATAATGAATAATTGAGGTGTCGCGCAGAGCGCGACGGATTGAAATTCATAGTGCGTAATACGGGGAACGTGCGCCCATTTCGTAGGGGCTGGCGCCCTCGACAGCCCGCTTGTCGGACACGGGCGCATGTCGGCGGGCGATTCGTGAATCGCCCCTACAGGGGGACGTTCGTCTGCTTCGTAGGGGCTGGCGCCCTCGACAGCCCGTTGGTCGGACACGGGCGCAGGTCTGCGGGCGATTCGTGAATCGCCCCTACAGGGGGACGTTCGTCTGCTTCGTAGGGGCTGGCGCCCTCGACAGCCCGCTTGTCGGACACGCGCGCAGGTCTGCGGAGCGATCAGGGGATCGCTCCCTACGGGGAAACGCCGGTCTGCGCCTCAATTCCGAATTCCGAATTCCGAATTTTTCTCGTCGCCCCTACGGATTCACTTTTCTCTCTTTCCTTTTCCCCGCAACTATGCTAAAATACTCCCGGAGTTGATTCTATGCGGATTCTGGGCATCGATCCGGGCGTGGCCACCATCGGCTTCGGCGTGCTGGACGCGGATCGCAATCGCCACGCGCTGCTCAAATGCGGCGTCATCACCACCCCGGCCCACACCAGCCTGTCCAGCCGGCTGGAGCAGATCTTCCGCGACATGCAGGATCTTCTGACGATCTTCAAGCCCGAGGCCGTCAGCGTGGAGGAGCTGTTTTTCAATACCAATATCACCACCGGCATCGCCGTGGCCCACGCCAGAGGGGTGATCCTGCTGGCCTGCCGCCTGGCGGGGGTGCCGATCTACGAGTACACCCCGCTGCAGGTGAAGCAGTCCGTGGTGGGCTACGGCCGGGCGGAGAAGCGGCAGGTCATGGACATGGTCAAGCGCCTCTGCAATCTCCCGGCGCCCCCCAAGCCCGACGACGCCGCCGACGCGGTGGCGCTGGCGCTCTGCCACGCCCGCAGCGCTACCAGTCTCTTGAATCGAGGAGGAAACGAGCCATGTTCTACCACATAGAGGGCACGGTCGCGGAGCTGGCGCCAAATCTGGCGGTGCTGGACTGCGGCGGCCTGGGCTTCGCTCTGAACGTCACCACCAACACCCTGAGCCGCCTGAAAAGCGGCGAGCGCGCCAAGCTCTTCGTCTCCGAGAGCATCGGGGAGACGAATTTTGACCTCTTCGGCTTCTGCGACAAGAGCGAGAAGCGCTGCTTCGAGATGCTGATCGGCGTCTCCGGCATCGGGCCCAAGGCCGCCCTCTCGATTTTGAGCTACAACAGCCCCGAGAGCCTGGCCCTGGCGGTGCTGAACGACGACACCAAGGCGCTGACCGTGGCGCCGGGCATCGGCAAGAAGATCGCCCAGCGGGTGATCCTGGAGCTGAAGGACAAGATCGGCAAGGAGCTGGGGGAGCAGAGCTTTTCTCTGCCCGCGGCCGCCGCGCCCTCCGCCCCGGCGGGGGAGAACCGGGCGCTCTCCGACGCGCTGGCGGGTCTGGCCGTGCTGGGCTACTCCAGCCAGGAGCTGAGCCCGGTGCTCAAGCGCATGGATCTCACCGGTCTCGACGCCCAGGGTATCATCAAGCAGGTGCTGAAGGAGTTCGTGCGATAAGTTTTGAGTTTTCAGTTTTGAGTTTTGAGGAGACGAGAGAGGTCGCACAGAGGACGGAACTGTGTTTCTCGCGGGGGACATACAGACCCGTCCCCGGTGCTCCCCTGAATCCGTCGCGCTTTGCGCGACACCTCAATTATTCATTATTCATTATTCACTATTCACTAAAATCCCGGAGGGATTTTCTATGAGTATCAACTTTTCCGAAGACACCGGGGAGGTGCTGACCACTACGGTGAGCCTGCCGGAGGATCACGCCGAGGGCTCGCTCCGCCCCCGGACGCTGCAGGAGTATATCGGCCAGGAGAAGGCCAAGGGCAACCTGGAGGTCTTCATCGGCGCGGCCAAAATGCGGGGCGAGCCCCTGGATCACGTGCTGCTCCACGGCCCCCCGGGCCTGGGCAAGACCACCCTGGCCGCCGTCATCGCAAACGAGCTGGGCGTCAATATGCGCATCACCTCCGGCCCCGCCATCGAGAAGCCCGGCGACCTGGTGGCCATGCTCACCAATCTCAGCGAGGGGGACATCCTCTTCGTGGACGAGATCCACCGCCTCAACCGGGCCTATGAGGAGATCCTGTACCCCGCCATGGAGGATTTCGCCATCGACATCATCCTGGGCAAGGGCCCCTCGGCCAACTCCATCCACCTGGATCTGCCCCGCTTCACGCTCATCGGCGCCACCACCCGCTCCGGCCAGCTCACCGCGCCCCTGCGGGATCGCTTCGGCGTGACGCTGCGGCTGGAGCTCTACACCCCCCAGGAGCTGCAGCGGATCGTCCGCCGCTCCGCCGGGATTCTGAACGTGGAGATCGAGCCCGCGGGCGCCTACGAGATCGCCTCCCGCTCCCGGGGCACCCCCCGCATCGCAAACCGGATGCTCCGCCGGGTGCGGGACTTCGCCCAGGTGCAGGGGGACGGGGTCATCACCCGTGAGATCGCCGACCGGGCGCTGAGCCGCCTGGAGGTGGACAAGCTGGGCCTGGACGGGCTGGATCGCCGGATGCTCCGCAGCATCATCGAGCTATACGGCGGCGGCCCCGTTGGGCTGGAGACCCTGGCCGCCACCATCAACGAGGAGGCCGTGACCCTGGAGGATATGTACGAGCCCTACCTGCTGCAGCAGGGCTTTTTGACGAGGACGCCCCGGGGCCGCTGCGTCACCCGCAAGGCCTACGAGCACCTGGGTATCGCCTACATGGGCCAGCAGGAGCTGCCGCTGTAGGAGAATTCGGAATTCGGAATTAAGGCGCAGACCGGCGTTTTCCCCTTGTCATTGCGAACCGTAGGGCCGAGCATTGCTCGGCCGTGCCTCACCCGCTGCCCACTGGTCGACGCTGCGCTTTGCCAACCCGCATCCCCGTAGGGGCGATTCGTGAATCGCCCGCCGACATGGGTGCGTGTCCGACAAACGGGACGTCGAGGGCGCCGTCCCCTACGCAGGAGACGGACAGGCGGGCGGCTGATAGCCGCCCCTACGCAGCGGACGGCCTTGCCTCCCCTGAAAGGGGAGGTGTCAGTGGCGCTTGCGCCGGTGACGGAGGGGTTGTCATTGCGAACCGTAGGGCCGAGCATTGCTCGGCCGTCCCTCGCCCGCCGCCCGCCGGTCGGCGCTGCGGTGTGGCAACCTGCATCATTTTCCCGTGTTTCTGAACAAAGTGTTCTAACAATTCGCCCTATTTTTTCGAAAAATCTATTGACTTTGCCCGATCTTTCGATATAATATCCTATGTATGGTGTTTGAGATGATCGGGTAATGATGCGTGATTTGATGGATTTGCAGGATATTGAACTGCAGCGGATGGCCGCCTCGGGCGACCGCGCTGCGGAGGAGCTTCTGGCCGGGCGCTATATGCAGCTGGTGCGCGTCTGTGCCCGCCCGCTGTTTTTGGCGGGAGGGGACAGCGAGGATCTGAGCCAGGAGGGCATGTTCGGCCTGCTCTCCGCTATCCGGGAATTTGACCCCGCCCAGGGCGTCAGCTTCCGCAGCTTTGCGGAGCATTGCATCCGGATGCGCCTGTACTCCGCCGTCAAGTCCGCCGCCCGTCTCAAGCATCTCCCCCTGAACGACAGTATGCCCCTTGAGCAACTCTCCGACGATCCCAGTTCGCAGTTATCGGCCGCTCCCGAAATATTTCGCCGCAGCCCGGAGGATTTGGTTCTGGCCAGAGAGAGCAAGGAAGAGCTGATTGAGCTTTGCAAGCGGCGCCTGTCCCGTCTGGAACTGCAGGTTTTGGATTGCTATCTGGAGGGCTTGTCCTACCGGGACATCGCCCAGCGCCTGCAGAAAGACGAAAAATCCGTGGACAACGCCGTCCAGCGGATCCGGCGCAAGCTGGCGCAGACCCTTCACCCCGGCGATATCAGCGTGAGCTGATCGCAAATACAGCCGATAACCGGCAACTTATCAAAAGAGAGGATTCCAACATGTACGAAGACAAGACCTTAGTATGCAAAGAGTGCGGTAAAGAGTTCGTTTTCACCGCCGGTGAGCAGGAGTTCTACGCGGAGCGCGGCTTCCAGAACGAGCCCCAGCGCTGCAAGCCCTGCCGTGACGCCCGCAAGAACGCGGCCCGCGGTCCCCGGGAGTTCTTCACTGCCACCTGCGCTGCCTGCGGCCGCGAGGCGAAGGTTCCTTTCGAGCCCAAGTCCGACCGTCCCGTCTACTGCAGCGAGTGCTTCGCTAAGATGAGAGAGCAGGCCTGATCCGCCTGACAAAGAAAAAGGGACGCCTCGTGCGTCCTTTTTTCTTTTGCTGAACGCAAAAGAAAATGATGGAATGAAGCTCGGCTCCGCCTCATGAAGGAATGAAGTCGCCCTTCGGGCTAATTGTTGTGGCACGCGTAGCGTGACGGAATAAAATCCGTGCCGCGCAGCGGCACACCATAATTTCTTCATTTCTTCGTTTCTTCATTGCTTCATTCCTTCAGCCATATCACTTTACAAGGAGGTCACCTTTATGGAAATCACCCGCGAGACTGTCATCGGCGAGATCGTCGCCAACTGCCCGGAGGCCATGCCCGCCTTTATGGACATCGGCATGCACTGCATCGGCTGCGCCATGGCCAGCGGCGAGACCGTGGAGCAGGCCTGCGCCGCCCACGGCGTGGACCCGGACGAGTTTCTGGAGTATCTGAAGAAGTTCCTTGAGACGCTCTGAGCGCCTCTCTTGCCTCCCCCTCCGGGGGAGGTGGCCGAAGGCCGGAAGGGGGTAAGCATGAACAAACGTCTGCAAGCCATCGAGGCGCTGGTGCGCCCCGGCCGCGGCCTCATCGACGTGGGCACGGATCACGGCTATCTGCCCGTGTCCCTGGCCCGGCACGGCTACCCCGGCGCGCTCTTCGCTTCGGACCTGCGGGAGGGGCCGCTGAACGCCGCCCGCCGCAGCGCCCGGGAGGCCGGCCTTGACGAGCGCATCACCTTCCAGCTCTGTGACGGGCTGGAGCTCTGCGACCCGGACGCGGTGGACACCATCGTCGTCGCCGGCATGGGGGGTGACACCGTCTGCGGCATCCTGGATCGGGCGGACTGGTGCCTGGATCCTCGCTACCGGCTGATCCTCCAGCCCATGACAAGGGCCGAGGTGCTGCGCTACTGGCTCACGAACAACGGCTTTGTCATTGAGGAGGAGCGCCTGGTGGAGGACGCGGGGGAGATCTACGCCCTTTTTACCGCCCGCTTCGGCGGGGAGACGCGCCTCAGCGACGCGGAGCTCTACACCGGCGCCTTTGCGCTGGTGGAAGGGGAGAGGCTCTGGCCGGAATTTCTGCGCCTGCAGCGCAAGCGGATGGAGAAGCTCCTCGCCGGCCTGCGGCAGAGCGGCCGGGAGCCGGGACGCCTGAACTTGATGGAGGCGATCCTCCGCGATTTGAAAGAGAGGGAAGACCATGCCCAGCATTCAGGAGATCTATGAGAAACTCTGCCTCTGGGCGCCGCCGGAAACCCAGATGGACTTTGACAATTCCGGCTTCCTGCTGGGCCACGGGGAGAGAGCCGTCACCCGCGTCCTGCTGTCCCTGGACATCACCGTGCCGGTGATCGAGGAGGCGGCGGCCTGGGGCGCGGAGCTCATCGTGTCCCACCACCCGCTCATCTTCCACCCCCTCCGCTCGCTGCATGAGACGGGGGAGGGCGGCCGCGCCCTGCGCCTTGCGGAAAAGGGCATCGCGGCCATCTGTATGCACACGAACCTGGACATCGCCCGGGGCGGCGTCAACGACGTGCTGATCCGCCTGCTGGGCGCCGAGCCCGAGGCCGCGCTGGATTCCGAGGGCTGCGGCCGGGTGGGCACGCTGCCGGAGGCCCTGCCCCTTTGCGACTTCCTTGCCCGCTGCAAGGAGCGCCTGGGGGCGGAGGGGCTGCGCTATGTTAACGGCGGCAGACCGGTGCGCCGCCTTGCGGTGATGGGCGGCTCCGGCGGCTCTGCCCTGGGCTGTGCCGTTTCCAAGGGCTGCGACAGCTATGTGACCGCCGACGTGAAGCACGACGTGTTTCTGGAGGCGGCGGAGCTGGGGGTGAACCTCATCGACGCCGGGCATTTCTGCACGGAGAATCCCGTGATCCCCGCCCTCTGCGCCCGCCTGCGGGAGGCTTTTCCTGATGTGGACTTTCGCGTCTCTCAGCGCCACACCCAGACCCCGCACTTCTTTTGACGCGCCCCTGCCATTGCGAACCAGTGCGCTTTGCCTCCCCTGAAAGGGGTCTTGGGTGTGTCGCCCGGCATCTCCCGCAAGCCGGGTGACGGAGGGGTTTCCCCGTAGGGGCGGCTATCAGCCGCCCGCAGATTTCCCGTCACCTAACTACTGCGCACTACGCGCTTAGCACTCGTTCCCCCGGCTTGTTCTATCACGCCTTCGCGTCTCATACACTCGTAGCAGCGAGAATGTGAGAGCGGAGGCGTTTTTATATGAGTGAAAGCAAAATCTACGAGCAGCTGTCCCAGCGCACCGGCGGCGCCTGCATGCTGGGCGTGGTGGGGCCGGTGCGCACCGGAAAGTCCAGCTTTATCCAGCGCTTTATGGAGAAGCTGGTGATCCCCCGGATCGAGAACAGCTACATGCGGCAGCGCGCCTGGGATGAGCTGCCGCAGAGCGGCTCCGGCCGCAGCATCATGACCGCCGAGCCCAAATTTGTGCCGGAGGAGCCGGTGAGTATCGCCCTGGGGGAGAACAGCGCCCTCTCCGTCCGGCTGGTGGACTGCGTGGGCTACATGGTGGAGGGCGCTGCCGGTCAGATGGAGGACGGTAAGGAGCGCATGGTGACCACCCCCTGGTTCGACCACGAGGTGACCATGTCCCAGGCGGCGGAGCAGGGGACGGCGCTGGTGATCCGCCAGCACGCCGATATCGGCATCGTGGTCACCTGCGACGGCAGCATCTGCGAGCTTCCCCGGGAGGCCTATCGGGAGCCGGAGGGACGGGTGATCCGGGAGCTGCAGGAGATCGGCAAGCCCTTCGTGGTGATCCTGAACAGCAGCGACCCGGAAGGGGAGGAGGCGCAGCGGGCAGCGGAGGAGATCCGGCAGGAATACGGCGTGGGCTGCCTGCCGGTGAACTGTCTGAGCCTGGAGGAGGCGCAGATCGTGGAGCTGCTGCGCCTTGCGCTGGAGGCTTTTCCCCTCCGTTCCCTGGGCTTCTACTTGCCGCCCTGGGTCAACGCTCTGCCTGACGGCGAAGGCCCCCGCGCCGCCATCTTCGAAGCCGTGCGCGCGGCAGGGGAGGGGATCGAGACCCTCGGCCAGCTCTCCCAGGTGCTGGAGCGGCTGCGGGAGGGCGAGCTCTTTTCCGCCGTGGAGATCGCGTCGGAGGATCTGGGCCGCGGCGCCGCGCTCATACGCCTGGAGCTGCCCCGGGCGATGTACTACGAGCAGCTCTCCCGGCTCAGCGGCCTGGAGATCGGGGACGACCGGGCGCTTCTGACGGCGCTTCAGGAGCTCAGCCAGGCCGGCCACGCCTATGCAAGGGTTCGCGAGGCGCTGGAGGACGTTGAGAAAACCGGCTACGGCGTGGTGCTGCCCGATGCGGATCAGATGCGCCTGGAGCAGCCCCAGATCGTGCAGCAGGGCGGCAAATACAGCGTGAAGCTCCGCGCCGGCGCCCCGGTCATTCACATGCTGCGCACGGAGGTGGACTGCGAGGTGAACCCCGCCATCGGCGGCGACAGTGCCAGCGACGACATCCTGGGCTTTCTGCTCCAGGGCTTTGACGGGGACGTGAACCGGATCTGGGAATCCAAGATCTTCGGCCGCTCCCTCAACGAGCTGGCGGAGGAGAGCCTGCACACCCGTATCGCCTCCCTGCCGGAGAACGCCAAGCTCCGCCTGCGGGAGACCCTGCAGCGCCTCGTCAACGAGGACAGCAGCGGCCTCATCTGCATCCTTCTTTAAATCTCCTTTGACTTGGAGAGGGGGAGAAGCTATAATGGAGACAAAACAGCGGAAAAAGACGGATCCCTTTCGGCGCCAGCGCATCACCGCGACCCTCTGCGCCCTGGCGGTGCTGCTGGGCTCGCTCTGGATCGCCTCGCTGCTTCAGCCGGAGACGGCGGAGACCTTTGCCCCGGCCTCGCCCATCCGCCTGGTGCTGGATCCGGGGCACGGCGGGGTGGACGGCGGCGCCATCGCCTACAACGGCGTGAAGGAGAGCGATTTGAACCTGGCCATCGCCCTGCGCCTGCGGGATCTGGCCGCCTTCTACGGGCTGGAGACCTCCATGACCCGGGAGGATGACCGCACCCTCAGCGACGACGAGCACTACAGCGAGCATGAGGATCTGGTGAGCCGGGCGGCGTTTCTCAACGCCGAAGGCGGCCTCTGTCTCAGCATCCACCAGAACACCTTTCCCACCTCGCAGCCCCGGGGCGCCCAGGTGCTCTACGGGGCAGGGGAGGAGAGCCGCCGCCTGGGCCAGCGGATCCAGAACTGCATCGTATCCCATCTGCAGCCGGAGAACCGAAGGGTGGCGGAGCCCGCCTCCTCCGGCCTCTATCTGCCCAGCCATGTGGAGCATCCCTTCGCGCTGGTGGAGTGCGGCTTTCTGTCCAATCTCTCGGAGCTGCAGGAGCTCAGCAGCGAGCGGTATCAGAAATCCTTCGCGGCGGTGCTGCTATGCGCCTGCCTGCAATACGCGCATGATTCAGAGATCGGATAAACCCGTAGGGAGCGATCCCCAGATCGCTCCGCTTGCTTCTCCAGACGAAGCGGTGTACGCGGAGGCATCCCCGGATACCTCCCTGCGGTGCGGCGATCCGCTTATCCTCTCAAGCGAAAGATAAAAGGAGAATACACCATGGCCAATAAAAAGAAAACGGTCTATGTCTGCTCGGAGTGCGGAGCCGAAACCGCAAACTGGGCGGGGAAGTGCCCCAGCTGCGGCATGTGGAACACCCTGAAGGAGCTGGACCTGGGCGAAAAGCCCGCCCGCCGGGGCGCTCCCATCCTCAAAAAGGAGCCGCAGAAGCTCTCCGCGCTGGGTACCGAGGCGGAGACCCGCTTCCTCACCGGCATCCCTGAGTTTGACCGGGTACTGGGCGGCGGCGCGGTGCTGGGCTCTCTGAACCTGGTGGGCGGCGCCCCCGGCATCGGCAAGTCCACGCTGCTGCTGCAGATGTGCGCCACCGTGGAGCCCGACCGGGTGCTGCTCTACGTCACCGCGGAGGAGAGCGAGTGCCAGCTCAAGCTCCGGGCCCAGCGCCTGGGGGTGGAGAGCGAGCAGCTCTATGTCCTAGCCGAGACGGAGCTGGAGAGCATCCTGGCCGCGGCGGAGTCTCTGGCGCCGGACATTCTGATTCTGGACTCCATCCAGACCGTGGCCAGCTCCCTGGTGGATTCCGCCCCCGGCAGCGTGACCCAGGTGCGGGAGTGCACCCTGCAGCTCATGCGCTGGGCGAAGGAAAAGGGGCTCACCATCTTCGTGGTGGGCCACATCACCAAGGAGGGCAGCATCGCCGGCCCCAAGGTGCTGGAGCATATGGTGGACTGCGTGCTCTATTTCGAGGGCGAACGCAGCACAAGCTTCCGCATCCTCCGCGCCGCCAAGAACCGCTTCGGCTCCACCAACGAGATCGGCGTCTTTGAGATGAACGAGGAGGGGCTGCGCTGCGTGGCGAACCCCTCGGAACTGCTGCTCTCCGGCCGCCCGGCCAACAGCCCCGGCACCTGTGTGGCCTGCGTCGTCGAGGGCACCCGGCCGCTCCTGGCCGAGGTGCAGGCGCTGGTCACCCCCTCCGCCTACAACGCCGCCCGGCGCTCCAACGGCATCGACTACAACCGGGCCGCCATGCTGCTGGCCGTACTGGAAAAGCGGGGCGGCCTGCCGGTGGGCAGCTGCGACGCCTATATCAACGTGGTGGGCGGCCTGAGCCTGGATGAGCCCGCCGCGGATCTGGCGACGGTGCTGGCCGTGGCCTCCAGCTATTTGGATCGCCCCCTGGGCGCGGATCTTGCCGCCATCGGCGAAGTGGGCCTGGCAGGGGAGATCCGCAGCGTCAGCAATCTGAACCAGCGCCTCAGCGAGATCGCCCGCCTGGGCTTTGCCCGCTGCGTGATCCCCGCCCATGTGCGCCACGAGCTGCGCAAGCCGAAGGGGCTGCAGCTCATCTCGGTAAAGAACGTGGCCGAGGCCATCGGCGCCGTGCTGGGCAGAAAATGAGCCTGATCCTCCTGGGCGAACGTTATCGCCCCCATCTTGACGCACCGCTGCGTAATCTGGGGCTGAACCCGCTGTATCTGCCCGATAACCCCATGCTTGACCCCAGGCTTGCCGGCCACGCGGATCTCAGCGTCTTCGCGGCAGGGGAGCGCATCTGGCTTTCTCCGCAGCTAAAGGGAACCGAAATCCATGAAATACTTCTTAAAATCGGGTATTTCGTTTATTTCCCGAACATTTTGGAGGGAAAAACATATCCGGCGGACGCCCATCTGAATCTCTGCGCGGTAGGAAAGCATCTGTTTTTCTCCCCAAAAGCCAGCGTGCCGGCGATTGTGGAGTTTTTAACAATCTCAGAGGACTATCAGCCGATTCCGGTCAAGCAGGCTTATCTCCGCTGCGCCATGCTGCCGGCGGATGAGGAGAGCATCATCACCGCAGATCCCGGCGTTGCGAAGGCCGCAAGAGCGGCAGGACTGCAGGTGCTGCAAATCGAGCCCGGCCATGTGGCGCTGGAGGGCTATGACTACGGCTTTCTTGGCGGCGCTGGATTCCTGCTGACGGAGCAAAAGATCGCGGTTTTGACCGGACGTCTGGACAGACATCCGGACAAGGGGAGGATCGAAGCGTTTTTGCGGGAGCGCGGCCTTGCGCTGCATATCCTGACAGACGAGCCGATCTTCGATATCGGCAGCGCCTTTGTTTTTGCGCACAGATGATCGAGACCGGCGTAACGCCAAAGTCTGTCCTTGCAAATCCGTCCGTTCCTTTGCTGAAATCCAAATCTGTCATTGCGAGCCAGTGACCGTCGTTACTGGCGTGGCAATCCGTTATGGGGCGTAAGCCGTCCTGCAGCCAAAGCTTTGCTTGACAGCCGCCGGACAATCTTATATAATAGCGTCAGCAGGGAAGCCAAGCGTTTCCCTGCCCGGCTTAAACACAAAATATCGCATAATATAAATTTAGCGAGATTTTAATTGCATTTTTACAGCTTGGGAGGGCTTTCTATGAAATGGGACGAAATCAATGACGTGCCGGATCTGGTGATGGAATTTCTGGAATACCATTCCACGGTGCGCGGTCATTCCGATCGCACGGTGCTGGCCTATTATCTGGATCTGAAAATTCTGCTGCGCTTTCTGAAAAAACGCCGCCGTCTGGTAGATCCCCAGACGCCCTTTGACGAGATCGATATTACCGACGTGGATCTGGATTTCCTCAAAGCCATTCGCATTGAGGAGCTCTATCGGTATCAGTCCTATTCGCCGGAATCCGGCCAGGCGCTCTCCGCAGCCAGCCGCTGCCGCCGAACCTCCACCGTCAAATCCTTCTTCAATTATCTTGTCACCAAGCGCCATCTGCTGGACAAAAACATCACCCAGGAGCTGGACATGCCCAAGCGCCAGGCCAGTCTGCCGCGCTATCTGGAGGAAGCCGAATGCGAACGCCTGCTGGCCGCCTGTGACGATAAATACGGTCTCCGTGATTATGCGATATTAATGCTGTTCCTGTCCTGCGGCCTGCGGGTATCGGAGCTGGTGTCCTTAAACCTGACAGACGTGTACGAGGATCATGTGCGGGTTCTGGGCAAAGGCAACAAAGAGCGCGTGGTCTACTTCGGCGAGGGCTGCCGGGAGGCCATCGACGACTATTTAATGGTCAGAAATGTTGAAAAAGTGCCGGAAAAAGACAAAAACGCCCTGTTTATCAGCCAGAAAAATTGTAGATTCGGTGTGCGCGGTGTTCAGCAGATGGTGGAGAAAAAGCTCCTGGAGGCCGGCCTGGATCCCAGCCGCTACTCCCCGCATAAGCTGCGCCACACCGCGGCGACTCTGATGCTCAAAAACGGCGTGGACACCCGCGCCCTGCAGGAGGTGCTGGGTCACAGCAATCTGAACACAACCCAGATCTATACCCACCTGGATAACGCCGCGCTCCATGAAGCTGCCCTCGCAAACCCCATCGGCCGCAGGACCCGGAAAACGGATGAAGAGACGTGTGAACAATAGCTATTATATTAAGTTATAGTAAGAAATGTCACAATCTCGCTTGATTTTTCAATATCCGTGTGATACCATATTCAATAGATATCTGTGCCCTAATCTGAACGGGACAACACAGTAATCATCCGGATAGGCCGGCGCCTGTTCTCCCCTGCCGACACCGTTCGAATAAAAAATGAAGGAGGTTTTTCAATGCGGACAAAACGGTTTTTGGCTTTTCTGCTGGTGCTGCTGATGGTAGTATCCCTCTTCCCCGCAGCCGCCCTGGCGGAAGGCTCCGATGACGAACCCCTGGTTGAAGACGTCCCCCCTGCTGAGGTGGCTCCCGAGGCCGAAGCGGAAGCCGAAGAGGAACTTGAGCCCCTGCCTGAGGATCCCGAGGACGGGGAAATCGAGGCGCTTGTTCCCGAAGAAGATGTGGCCGAGCCCGAGGCTGACCCTGTGCTCTACGATCTCTGGGTCTGCGGCGTGCAGGTCACCAGCTCGAACAAGGGCAGCATCGTGCCTGGCGTTTCCTTCAACGCGACCACGAATACACTTTCCTTTAACGGGAATGCTGTTTAGACTCTTGCCAATTCGGAATATACCGATGTGCTGACCAACGGCGCAGTGATCTACTCCGAGCTGCCTGAGCTGATCATCAACTCCACCGCGGCAGTCAAAATCCAGTCCGATACTGCGGAGAAGCTGATCTACGTCAACGGCGGCAACTTGACTCTGAAGGCAGGCACCTCCAGTATTCAGACCCTCAGCTCCGAGTCTGCCTATTACGGCATTCTGGTCGAGGGCGGCAACCTGACCATTGACAACTATATGCAGATCACCGCTCCTGCCGCGGAATACGGCATCTTTGTTGCTGACGGCAATCTGCTGCTGGACAAGATCACGATCAATTACTCTACCGGCCCGAAGGATATGGTGCCTGTGGTTCTCCTCGATGGGGTGCAGAACGGCGTCGGCATCACCAACGGCACTATCAGCGGCACCACGGGTCTGAGCAGCAGCACGATTACCATTAATGGAGTAAGAACCGGCTTCAGTGCGCCGACGCTCCAGGGCGATACCGTTCAGAACGCCATGGTCACTTCTGACGATGCGAATCTGACCTTTGGCGGCAAGCTATGGATCTATTCCAAGAACGCGCAGTTTGGCGTCTATGTTCCCAACGGCACTGTGACCAACACCGGCGACCTGAACGCGGACCTGCGCGGCGCAACGGCTGACTCCAGCATCTATGCAGAGTACGGCCTCACCTCCAACGGTACGCTGAGTGTGAACTCCTATGATTGCGATGGCGGCTATGGCATCAAGGTCATGAATGGCCCTGTCACCATTAACGGAGAAGTTACTTATATTTCAGCTGAGCATACCGGCATTTACTGCGGCAATGGCGATGTGACCATCACCGGCGTTACCTCGTTCAGCATTAATCACAATGAGGAAGGCGAGCTCTCCGTCTCCTCCGGCGTTTACGCGGCCAACGGCAGCGTTACGATGGGCGCCTTCGATATTTTCGGCGGCGCGAACTGGGTCGTTTATGCCAACGGTCCCATCCATATCACCGATGCGATCGACTTTGTGAATGAGGGCGACCTGCTGGGCGGCAACGGCATCAAGAGCACCCAGGGCGGCATCGTCATCGACGGTAACACCACCATCGAGGCTATCAACTGCATCGTTTCCGAGGGCGAAGAGGGCATCCTCATCAACGGCGATGCGACGCTCACGTCCAAGGGCAGATACGCCATGAGTGCCACCAACGGCCCCATCACGGTGAATGGTAACCTGAAAGCGACTGGCGCCGGCTACACTGCTGTCACCGCCAAGGGCGACATCACGGTGGAAGGCAATGCCTATGCCTCCGCTTCTACCCCTGCTCAGTTCCCTGAATTCCCCGGCAACGCGATGGAATCCACCGACGGCTCCATCAATGTGACCGGCAATCTCAGCTGCTACAGCACCAAGAACCCCTGCTATGCCAAGAATGATATTCGCGTCGGCGGAGACGCTCTGTTCTGCTTCGCCCTGTCCGCCAGCGCTGCCACTGCCGATTTTGGCGCCAGGGCTGAGAACGGCGAGATCGTTGTTTCCGGCAATTTGACCTGCAAGGGCAAGGCTGTGAACTCCCTGTATGCCGGTACCAGCATTACGGTGGAGCAGAATGCGACCATTACCAACGAAGCTGAAGACTCCGTCGGCATGAACGCTGTTGGCTTCATCAACTTTGTCAGCGGTAAGTGGGATGTCACCGCCACCACCGCCGCTCTGCGCGCGGGCAACGGCATCGTGATCGCCGACGGCTACGGCGTGACCCTCCCCGAGGGCGGCAAGGTCGCCCAGGTTGACGATCTCTTCACCGTGACCGAGGCTGACGGCACCACTGTTGCCGCTCATGCGATCATCGAAGAGAAGGCTGAAACCACTGTCACCGTGAGCTTCGACGCCGGTGAGGGCACTGTGGATCCCGCGACGGTGGAAGTCACCGCCGGCGAGGCCATCGGCGAGCTGCCTGTTCCCACCCGCGAGGACGGCTGGGTGTTCATCGGCTGGTTCACTGAGCCTGCAGCCTCCTACCTGGCGGCCGGTCAGGGTACCGCGGTGACCGCTGAGACCGTCATCGAGGAAGACACCACGGTTTACGCTCACTGGCGTCTGCCCGGCGACATCAACGGCGACGGCAAGGTCAACAACAAGGACGTGACTCGCCTGCAGAAGTACCTGAAGGGCGACGATGTTGAAGTCGTGACGTTTAACCTGGACACCAATGGCGACGGCAATGTGAACAACAAGGATCTGACCCGTCTGCAGCGCTTCGTGAAGGGCCTTGAAGTGGAACTCCACTGAGTCCCCGGTTTTGATGGTATCCCTGCATTTTGAATACCCGTACAAGAAAACAATCAACTGAAGCAAGGAGAATCACAATGAAAAAGTTATTATGCTTTTTCCTGGTGCTGACGATGTTGCTCGGCATGGGGGTCTTTGCCAGCGCTGAGGGAGAACAGTTGACCTTCAGGGTCTCCTCCACCGAGGCCGCCCCCGGCGACGAGATCCAGATCCAGGTCAACTTGGAAAACAACCCCGGCCTTGCCGCTGTGGAGCTCGTCGTGGACTTTGACACGAACGTTCTGGAGTGGATCGAGCCTGCGAAAGCGACAGAAGCCCAGGAAGATTACGACGGCATGTGGGACGTGTTCGTACGGAATGGCGAGACCGGCGTAACCGTGCAGTGGTTCGGCACCGGCGACAACTACTACAACGACGGTCTGTTCTGCACGCTGAAGTTCAAGGTGAAGGACGACGCCCCCACCGGCGAAAGCCCCGTGACCCTGAGCTTTAAAGAGGAGACGGTCTACAACGAGGACGAGGTCGACCAGCCCTTCACCGTTGTGCCCGGCAAGGTCACCGTCAGCGGCTCTGAGGAGCCGACCGAAGGCCTGACCTTCAGGGTCTCCTCCACCGAGGCCGCCCCCGGCGACGAGATCCAGATCCAGGTCAACCTGGAAAACAACCCCGGCCTCGCCGCTGTGGAGCTCGTTGTGGACTTTGACACGAACGTTCTAGAGTGGATCGAGCCTGCGAAACCGACAGAAGCCCAGGAAGATTACGACGGCATGTGGGACGTGTTCGTGAGAAATGGTGAGACCGGCGTAACCGTGCAGTGGTTCGGCACCGGCGATAACTACTACAACGACGGCCTGTTCTGCACGCTGAAGTTCAAGGTGAAGGACGATGCGCCTGCCGGCGAAAGCCCTGTGACCCTGAGCTTTAAAGAGGAGACGGTCTACAACGAGGACGAGGTCGACCAGCCCTTCACCGTTGTGCCCGGCAAGGTCACCGTGACTGTTCCCACCATCGAGGACGGCTACTACCTGATCGGCCAGAAGGGCTGGACGGTGGCCGACATCGATCCGGAGCAGAAGTTCGAGCTGAATCCCAATAACGCTGGCGAGTACCTGCTGGAGACTTTCCTGAATGTGGGCGACGGCATCAAGGTGGTGCAGGTGACGAACGGCGAGATCACCGCCTGGTATCCCGACGGCATGGACAACCAGTACATCGTGGATACTGCCCACTCTGGCCGGAAGACCATCTACTTCAAGACCAGCTATGACGGCAACTGGATCCAGTTTGGCGGCTACATGTGGATCGACGCGGCTCTGACGGGCGCGGAAGTCTACGGCAGCAGCGTGAGCCTGAAGGGCGACATCGCGCTGAACTTCTACCTGATCATCCCCAATGAGCTGAAGGGAGACGAGGGCGCCTATGTGACCATCGGGGCGGAGAAGTTCCTGATCAAGGACGCTACGACCCGGAAGGTCGGCGAGGATACGCTGTACCAGTTCACGGTAAAGATGAACGCCAAGCAGATGAACGACGAAGTGACGCTGCAGGTGTTCAACGGTGCGAACGAAGTGTACAAGCTCTTCAACCACACCACCGGCGAGGACGTGACGGAAGGCTATGTCTACTCGGTGCAGACCTACATTGAGAAGACGATCGCGACCA
>ONPF01000008.1 GCA_900319635.1 uncultured Eubacteriales bacterium
GGAGCTTGCGAGGACGACATTATGCTCTGCGGGAAGCGCCTCGCCTGTCACAATTCTGCCTCGGAAATCTTTCTAAAGCTTTCTATCAGGTATTAGTATAAGAACAGGAGGATTTGCCATGCCATATACAGTCAGCGAAAAAATCATCCTTTCCCATCTCCTTGAGGGGGAGCTAAAACGCGGCAGCCCCATCCTGCTGCGTATCGACCAGACGCTGACCCAGGATCTGACCGGGATCCTGGTGGCGCAGTTTCTGGATGCGGTTGGCCCGGAACGCCTGGGCGTGAAACAGATGTGCATCTATGCCGACCATAAGACTGTGGAAACAGACGCCGAGAGCGCCGACGACCACCGTTTTCTGAAGACAACTGCGGAGCATTACGGGGCGATCTTTTCCAAAAACGGCAACGGGATCTGCCACTTTCTCCAATGTCAGCGCTTCGCCGCCCCCGGCAAGACCTTGCTGGGCAGCGACAGCCATACCCCCACCAGCGGAGCGCTTGGGATGCTGGCCATCGGCAGCGGCGGACTCACGGTAGCGAAAAGCTGCCTTGGCATGGGCTTTCGCATGACGATGCCAAAGATCCTGAACGTCCGGTTGAAGGGGGCGCTGCGGCCTGGGGTCTCATCCAAGGACGCGGCGCTGGAACTGCTGCGGCGATTGAGCGTAAAGGGAGGAAGGGGCTACATTCTGGAATTCACGGGGGAGGGCGTCCGGAGCCTGTCGGTTTCCCAAAGGCAGACCCTGTGCAACATGAGTATCGAGACCGGAGCCTATACCGGACTCTTTCCGTCAGATGAGAATACCCGTCTCTTCCTGCGCGCCCAACAGCGGGAGGAGGATTATATCCCGATCTCGGCGGATGATGGAGCGATTTACGACGACGAGCTGACGCTTGATCTGAGCCTGCTGGAGCCGCTTGTGGCCAAGCCAAGCATGCCGGACAACGTGGCTCCCGTGCGGGAGACGGATGTGAGACCCAACAGCGTCTTCATCGGCAGCTGCACCAACGGCAGCTATCAGGATATAGCCAGAGCCGCCCAGATCCTGCAGGGGCGAAAGGTTCACCCGGATATTGACCTGACGGTCGGCCCGGGCAGCCGCCAGGTGCTGCGCCAGCTTCTCGATACCGGCGTGCTTTCCGTTCTGTTGGATGCTGGCGCGCGGATCCTGGAGTGCTCCTGCGGGCCGTGTATCGGTATCGGCCAGGTCCCCCCGCATCGGGGCGTGACCGTGCGAACCAGCAACCGCAATTTCCCCGGCCGCAGCGGAACGAAGGATGCCTCTGTCTACCTGGTCAGCCCGGAGACGGCGGCAGCCACCGCTGTTATGGGACGGCTGACAGATCCGCGAGAACTGCTGCCGGAACCCTATATGCCGGTGGAGGAGCCGGCGTCCGCCCCGGTAGAGGATTCCGCCCTGCTCCGGCCTGCGAACCCCCGAGGAAGACGGGATAAGCCCATCCTTCGGGGGCCAGGCATCAGCGAACTGCCTGTACGCGGGCCCCTCAGAGACCGGATCGAGGGTGTTATCGGGATCAAAACCGGGGACGGCGTCACAACGGACGACATTATTCCATCCACGCCCGAGACTAACCAGGTGAATGCGAACATCCCCCGGCTTGCGGAGTCTACCTTTCTCTATCTCGATCCGGACTATCCGGCTCGTGCCAGGGCGGCGGGCTGCTCTGCCATCGTGGGAGGGGAGAACTACGGCCAGGGCTCCAGCCGGGAGAGCGCGGCGCTGCTGCCCATGTTCCTGGGGGTAGAGCTGGTGCTGGCCAGGAGCTATGCCCGGATCCACCGGGAGAATCTGATCAATTACGGCATTTTGCCCCTTACCTTTGCCCGGCCGGAGGATTATGCAGCCTTGCAGCAGGGAGAACGCTTCGTGCTGCGGGACGTGCTGCAGGGTCTGGAACGGGGACAACTGCTGCTGGAACTGCCGGACAAAGCCGAAGCGATCCCGGTTCTGCTGGATGCGAATGCCTATGAAAAACGGGTGCTGCGTCTGGGCGGAGCGCTGAACGATTTGAAACAAAACATGCAAGGAGGTAAGAAAGAGACATGAATTTGCAGGAAATGAGCAAAACCGTCCGCAGCGATATTCTGACCATGGTGAACCGGGCGGGGTCTGGCCATCCGGGCGGCTCGCTCTCCGCCGCGGATCTTATGGTGGGACTGTACTTTGGCGGCTTTCTCCGGGTAGATCCGGCCCGGCCGGACTGGGAGGGGCGTGATCGCTTTATCCTGTCCAAGGGTCACGCGGCGCCGGTACTGTACAGCGTCCTGGCCCGGAAGGGCTTTTTTCCCGTGGAGCAGCTCTGGACGCTCCGACGCATGGGCAGCATCCTGCAGGGTCATCCCCATCGGGAGAGTACGCCCGGGCTGGACTGCTCCAGCGGCTCTTTGGGGCAGGGCTTGTCCATTGCAAACGGTCTGGCTCTGGGCTTTCGTCTGCAGGGCAGAGACAACCGGGTTTTCTGCCTGCTGGGAGACGGAGAGCTACAGGAGGGGCAGATCTGGGAAGCGGTGATGACGGCGGCACAGCATAAGCTCGACAATCTCTGCGCCATCGTGGACTACAACCATGTTCAGCTGGACGGGACTACGGAACAGATCAAAGACCTGGGAGACCTGTGCGCCAAGTTTCGAGCCTTTGGCTGGCATGTGATCGAGCTGGACGGCCATGATATGGAACAGATCCTGGCGGCGTACCGGATGGCGGAGCGCTTCCGGGGCAGACCCAGTGTGCTGATCGCAAACACAGTGAAGGGCAAAGGCGTTTCCTTCATGGAGGGGGATTGCGCATGGCACGGAGCAGCGCCGAACAACGAGCAGCTGGCGCGGGCTCTTGCGGAAATCAGAGGGGAGGAGCAGATATGATCCAACAGCTCCCGATGCGGGACGGATACGGCAAGGCCCTGTTGGAGCTTTGTCAGAGAGGGGAGCAGATCCTGGTGCTGGATGCGGACGTGGCCAAGTCCACCCGTACGGTGTGGGTACGGGAACAGTTTCCCGAACGCTTTCTGGATATGGGCATCTCGGAACAGGACATGGTTGGCACTGCCGCGGGCCTCGCGCTTTCCGGGGTCACGCCGTTTGTGTCCACCTACGGGGTGTTCCTTGCGGGCAGAGCCTGGGATCAGATCCGCACCACCGTGTGCTATAATAAGCTCAATGTGAAGCTCGCCGGTGCGCATGCCGGAATCTCCGTCGGGCCGGATGGGGCCACGCACCAGGCCTTGGAGGATGTGGCGCTGATGCGTGTGCTGCCGCAGATGACCGTGCTGGTGCCCTGTGACGCGGAAGAGACGCGCAAGGCCACCCTGGCCATGGCGGAGCGGCCGGGCCCCTGCTACATTCGCTTCGGGCGGGAGGCCGTTCCGGTGATTACAGAGGCGGACACGCCTTTTGAGATCGGAAAGGCCCGGCTCTGCAGAGCGGGCGAGGATGCGGCGGTGTTCGCCAACGGCGCCATGGTTTATGAGGCTCTGCAGGCGGCGGAAACCTTGGCGGGGGAGGGGATCTCTGTCCGGGTATACGACCTGCATACGGTCAAGCCATTGGACGAGGAGGCGATCCTGAACGCGGCGGCGGAAACGGGCTGCCTTGTTACAGCGGAGGAGCATCAGGAGGCGGGAGGTATGGGCAGCGCCGTGGCGGAGCTGCTGGCAAAGAAGGCGCCCACGCCCCTGGAGCTTGTGGCTGTGAAAGACTGCTTCGGTCAGTCGGGTCAGCCGGGAGAACTGATGGCCCGCTACGGCTTGGACTGTCAGGGCATATGTGCGGCAGTTCGCAGAGCGCTGGCGCGCAAGAAGTAGCAAAGCAAAGCGGCGCTCAAACAAGAAAAAACACACCTTCAAGCGGAAAAATACTCGACCGGCGGGCCTTGCAAAAAGGCACCGCCGGTTTTTACGAATTTTGACATGTGCGGCTTGCAATGTGCCCGTTACAATGCTATAATTCAATCCGCATGAATGTATGGAATCCTGCTTCTTTAGGGAGCAGATCAAGGAGTAAAACGATGAAGAAAAGAATGGTTCGGGAAATCCTTTTTGCGTATCTCGCCTGTGGCATCGGGCTGATCCTCTCCACGCTGATCGTCTGCGCGGCGATCAAGATCGCCTTGGACAACAAGGATCTGATGCTGAACTGCGCAAAGCTCATGCTGGGCGGCGGCCTTGGCGCGTGCGCTGTGTCCTTCGTGATCTTGATGCTCTGCCTGCTGGTTCGGAGGAGCGTCAAGGGGCGCTGATAAGAACATGACCGATTCTGTATGCAGCATTGCCAAAGGGCGGTGCTGCATACAGTTTTTTGTTTCGCCTGGAGGAAATGCACCTGCCCATCGTTGACTTTCCGGGGCGAAAATGATACCATAAATTGAATCAATAGGAAACAAGCTAAGGGAGGTTATAGAAATGAAAAAACATCGGATCTTGTCCCTGCTTCTTGCGCTTCTGATGCTGGTTTCGCTGCTGGCTGCCTGTGGGGAGAGTCCCGCGGAGGAGCCCGCGAATGTGGAGGAACCCGCAAAAGCGGAGGAGCCTGCACAGACGGAAGAAGCCGCGACGGCCGAAGAGCCTGCTCCCGCGGAGGAGGAATTCTTCCTGGAGCGGGAACCGGGCTGCAATCAGCTGACGATCTACTGGAACCATCCCACTGCAGACTATACAAAGTGTGACGTATGGGTCTGGTTTCCGGGGAGAGACGGCAGCGGCCAGCTCTTCTATCCCTGTGCCTACGGCGCCAAGTGCATGGTGAACGTACCGGAGGACGTCACGGAGGTTGGCTTTATCGTTCGCCGGGATTGCTCCAACCCCGGCGGCAAGTCCTGGGGAGACGCCACCAAGGACGTGGAGGATGACCGTTTTGTGACCATGACCGGCGCGGATACGGTGATCTACCTCAAGCCCGGTGACTCCATGCAATATATCAGCAATGACGGCGGCGTGACGCTGAACGCCATCCGTTCCTTCACGCTGGCGGGCATTATTTCCACCAACCAGATCCACTATGTGATCAGTCCCGCCATGAAGATCGAGAGCCTGGATCAGATCCATGTCCGCCAGGATGGCAGGGAGATCGAGATCGCGGAGCTCTCCAGCCTGAACAACAATGTGACGGTGGGCAATATCACCCTCAGGGAGGATCTGGACGTGTCCAAAACTTACACGGTGGAGATCGAGGGCTATGGCGAGATCCCCGCCATTCCCACGGATCTGTTCGACAGCCAGGAATTTATTGAGAACTATACCTATGACGGCGACGATCTGGGCGCCGTGATCCACGGAGATAAGACCACCTTCAAGGTCTGGGCCCCCACGGCCAGCGCCGTGACCCTGAATCTCTTTGAAGCCGGCGACGGCGTGGACGCCTACGATACCGTGGAGATGACCCGGGAGGAGAAGGGCGTCTGGTCCGCGGAGGTCGATTGCGGCCACGGCACTTACTACACCTACTCTGTCACCACCGCCCTCGGCACCCAGGAGGCTGTGGATCCCTATGCCCGCGCGGTTGGCGTCAACGGCGATCGGGGCATGGTGGTGGATCTGGCGCTCACCGACCCGGATGGCTTCCGGGACAGCGGCTTCTATGACGGCCTGGAGTGCTACGGCGACGCTGTGATCTGGGAGGTGCATGTGCGCGACTTCTCCAATACCATCGCCGCTTCCAAGTACCCCGGCAAGTATCTGGCCTTTACCGAGACGGGGCTCACCAACTCCAGCGGTTTGCCGGTGGGCATGGACTATCTGAAGGAGCTGGGCATCACCCACGTGCATCTGCAGCCGGTGTACGACTATGCTACCGTGGACGAGAGCAGCGACGAGCCGCAGTTCAACTGGGGTTACGATCCCAAGAACTATAACGCCCCCGAGGGCAGCTATTCCACCGACCCCTATCACGGGGAGGTACGGATCAATGAGTTCAAGCAGATGGTGCAGAGCATCCATGCAAACGGCATGGGCGTGGTCATGGACGTGGTATATAACCACACCTATTCCATGGACTCCAATCTGAACCGGATCGTGCCCTATTACTACTACCGCGTGAACTACGACGGCAGCCCCGCCAACGGCAGCGGCTGCGGCAACGAGACTGCCTCCGATCGCGTGATGTTCCGCAAGTACATGGTGGACAGCGTCTGCTACTGGGCCAGTGAGTATCATATCGACGGCTTCCGCTTCGACCTGATGGCGCTGCACGATGTGGAGACCATGCAGGCGATTGAGCAGGCCCTGCATGAGATCAATCCCCAGGCCATCATCTACGGTGAGGGCTGGACCGGCGGCACCTCCCCGTTACGGGAGAATCTGCGCGCCAACCAGGCCAACATCTCCCAGATCAGCGCCACCGGCGAGGGCATCGGCGCGGTGGCCGTATTCAACGACGCCATTCGGGACGGACTGAAGGGCAGCGTGTTCGATCAGAAGGACAGCGGCTATGCCAATGGCAGCGCCAACAAGGCCAACGCCGAGAAGGTAGTCTTTGGCATTCAGGGCGGCGTGCGCAACGGCGCCACCAGCTGGGGCGTGGACAACGCCATGGTCATCAACTACGTCTCCTGCCACGACAACAACACCCTGTGGGACAAGCTCCTGGCCACCAATCCGGACGCCTCCACCGAGGAGCTGCTGGCCATGAACCGCCTCTGCGCGGCTACCGTCTTCCTCTCCCGCGGTACGCCCTTCATCCTGGCCGGTGAGGAGATGCTGCGCACCAAGGGCGGCGACCATAACAGCTACGCCTCCTCGGACGAGGTGAACAACCTGGATTGGGAGGCGCTGACGCCGGAGAGCGACCAGTGGCAAATGGTGTTCTATTACTATCAGCTGATCACCATACGGCGGGAGAATGACTTCTTCACCAAGGCTGACGTTGCGGCGGAGGTGCTGGAGAATAACGCCATTGCCGTCACCTGGACGATGGACGGGGAAACGGTGGCTTACGCTATCATCAACCCCAATGATGAGGAAATGCACGTCGACCTTCCGGAGGGAGATTGGTGGGTGCTGCTCAGCCCCACGCCGCTTGATCCGGGATCCGGTGAGGCGGAGCCGGTGCACGAAGCCACCGTCCCGGCTGTAAGCGTGCTGATCGTGAAGCGCTGAGACAAATGACAACAAAGGACGCTGTGCAAACGCTGCACAGCGTCCTTATGTTGCGACGATCAAAGCACCTTGTCTTGAATAAAGCTGCTTAAGATTGCAATCACTGCGGCGACAATCATTGCCACCACGCCGAGAGTCGGCTTCAAGAGCAGGATGACGATGCCGACCGCTGCACCGATCACGGTGGAGAGCCAGGGGTGGAAGCCTACGCCGAAGAGCTTATCCATCAGAAAAGAGCCGAGCCAAGCGGCGGCGATCACACCGAGGATCAGGATATAGGCCATGGATTCTAACATGGTTTTACCTCCTTTTGTGCTGAAATACGTTGCGCATAACGCAATTATTTTAGCCTTTTCCAGCCTCCTTTGCAAGAGTATTTTTCAGCTTTTTCTGTTTTCGCATTTATCTTGTAAGCATCTGTGCTTTCGTATACAATATATAAGACAAGAAAGGAGCGTGTACGCATGACGCTTTTACAGATGAGCTATATTTTGGAGATTGACCGCTGCGGCTCCATGAACAAGGCGGCGCAGCGGCTGTTTCTGTCCCAGTCCACGCTCTCCAGCGCGATCCTGGAGGCGGAGCGGGAGCTGGGGATCACGATCTTTCATCGCTCGAACCGGGGCATCCGGCTGACGGAGGACGGGAAGGAGCTGCTTGCCCAGATCACGCCCCTTGTGGAGCGGAGCAGGAAGCTGGAACGCTATTATTCCAGACGCCGGGAAAAGGACTGGCTGCATCTCTCGGTGGCGGCGCAGCGCTATCCCTTCTGCGCCAAGGCCTTTGTGGAGCTTCTGCAGGAGCCGGAGCAGCGGCCCATGCAGATGAGCCTGAAAGAGATGGACATGAGCGCCGTGATCCGGGAAGTCGCCCAGGGGGAGAGCGAGCTGGGTGTGATCTTCGTCTCGGACCTGACGGAGCACGAGGTTTTCCGTGTACTGGAGGAAAAGAGCCTGCGCTTTCAGCCCCTGGTGCGCCTCAAACCCCAGGTGTTCATGCGCAAGGGGCACCCGCTGGCGGGGGAGAGCTCCGTGACGGTGGAGCAGCTCCGCGACTTTCCCCATGTGGTCTTTGCCCAGCCTGACGGCGACTTGAATTTTGCCGAAGAGGCGGTGCCCGGTTCCGGAGTCGATTTTCCGCGCATGGTCTATGTGAGCGACCGGGCCACCATCTATAACGTTCTGGCGCATACCGACTGTGTCTCCACCGGGAGCGGAGTCTTACCCGCGGGCTATGCGGACGAGAGCCTGCTTGCCATCCCGCTGGAAGGGCAGCAGGACATGCGCCTGGGCATTCTGCATCGTTGGGACATTCCGCTGACGGAAACGGCGCGCGCTTTCGTGGAGCGCCTGGAGGGCATCACGTCGGAGATGTGAGGAAAGAACTGGTAAAACGCATAAAAAGTTGGGGAAAACAGAGATAAGTTTTTTTGTGTATTTTGAAATATTGTCATTCCAACGGGGATATTGCTGTGGTATAATAAAGTATAGCAAATCGTGCGTGAAATACGCACGAAAAGAGAAAAGGAGAAGAACAGCATGACAAAAAAGATCCTGAGCTTTGTCCTGGCGATGACACTGATCGTGTCCCTGTTCGCCGGCCTCACCGTGACGGCCAGCGCCGACTACGAGGGCACAGGCACCTTCGTCAAGACAACCGGTAGCCTGGATTCCGGCTACTATGTCTTTACGTATGCAACTGCAACAACCATGTTCCCGATGAGCAACGATACCAGCGCCAAAAACTGGATCAAGCCCGGACCGAGTTTCACGATAACTGACACCCTTGAAAACCCGGATCCGTCCATTGTCTGGTACTATGACGCGGATGCAGGCACGCTGAACAGCGCCGGCGACCCCACGCTGTACGTGAGCTGGCCCACCACCGGCAACACCGCTAAGCCGACGACCACTGCTACCCCCGTCACCATTACAGACACCGGCAGCGGCGTGTATAACATCACCGTGACGGCAAAGCCTGAACGTATGCTCCGCTATAACACGAGTAGCGTTGGTTGGCGTTTCTATACGAGCACGGATGGTACGGTAGGAGATACTATCGTTTTTAAGCTCTCCGACAGCTCTGCTCCTGTGCATGAGCACGTCTGGGGCGAGTGGAGCTCCAACGGAGACGGAACCCACACTCGCACTTGCGCGGGCGAGAATTGCCCCGTCGGCACCCAGACCGAGAACTGCAGCTTTGACGAGGGCACTGTCACCACCCAACCCACCTGCGCGGACGAGGGCGTGAAGCACTTCACCTGCACCGTATGCGGCTATGAGAAGGACGAGGCTGTCCCCGCCACCGGCGAGCACGTGGACGCGGACAACGACGGCGCCTGCGACGTCTGCGGCGAGGAAATGCCCACCGACATCGTCTTCACCCTGGGCACCGAGCTCCATGAGGGCGACCAGGTGGTCATCTATTCCGTGAACGGCAAGCTGGCTCTGTCCGTCAACGCCAGCGGCAGCAAACTTACCGGCACCGCCGTCAGCATTGAGGGCGTGGATCTCACTGTCATGTCCAACGACTTGAACACCGCCGTGATGACCGTGGAGTTCGTCGATGCGCAGAACTTCCTCCTCAAGACCGCCGACGGCAAGTACCTGACTACAGGTGCCACCGGCAACAGCCTGAGCTTCGCAGATGCCGCCACCGACTATTCTCAGTGGTATCTGTCTGCGATGGACAGCTCCACCGTCTTCATCAAGAACACCAACGCCAAGTATAACAACCGGGTCCAGGCGCTGGAGTTCTACAAGAACCTCTTCACCGCTTATTCCGAGGGCACGGGAGCGGCCTACCAGTTCCAGCTCTACATCCATGCCAACCAGAGCGCCCACGTCCATGACTGGACCGGCGCCGTCACCACCGAGCCCAGCTGCACCGCAAAGGGCGTGATGACCTACACCTGCTCCGGCTGCGACGAGACCTATACCGAGGACATCCCCATGATCCCCCACGTGGACGCCAACGGCGACGGCCTCTGCGACACCTGCCAGGGCGTGATTTATGCGGCCTCCACGACCCTCAACGACGGCGATAGTGTTATTGTTGTGTTTGACGCGGAGAGCATGGCCATGACCAGCACTGCCTCCGGCACGAAGCTGGCTCCTGCCGAAGTGAATGCCCAGTCCGGTGTCACCGTGCCTGTTGCCGAAAACAATATTTGGACGGTGAAGACCGCTGATGAAGGCTTTTACCTGCTGAGCGGAGACGGCAAATATCTGACCACCGGAGAGACCGGCGGGAGCCTCACTCTGGAAGAGGCTGCCACGGATTATAGCCTGTGGAGCCTAGAAGTAATGGACGCAGACGCAAAAATCGTTTATGTCAGAAGCGTCAATGCCGCTTATAACGGGAATAAGAATCAGGCTGTGGAATTCTATAGCGGTCTCTTTACCACCTACGGTCTGAAGGATGACAACAATAAAAACGATGCATTCAAGCTCGTTCTTTACACCCTGCCCGCTGAGAAGGAGCCCATTGCCGACGGCTTCTATCTGCTGGTCGCGCACAGCGATGCCGACTGGACCGTGGACAACATCAGCGAAGAACAGAAGTTTGAAGAGAATCCCAATGCCCAGGGCGAGTACCTGCTGAGCACCGCTCTGGCGGTGGAAGACCAGATCAAGGTCGTCCGCGTTGAGAACAATGCCATCACCGGCTGGTGGCCCAACGGGGAGCACACCCAGTACCATGTGGACGAGGCTCACTCCGGCAACGTGACCATCTTCTTCAAGACCGATTACGTGAACGACTGGGCGGAGTTCGGCGGCTACTTCTACATCGGCTCCCTGCTGAAGCCCGACACCTATGCGGACGTCTACGGCTGCAGCATCAGCCTGAAGGGCAACATCGCCCTGAACTTCTACGTGATCCCCTCCGAGGAACTGATTGCCGATCCCAACGCCTACGTCATGCTGGGCGAGACCAAGCTCCTCTTCTCCGAGGCCACGACCCGTACTGTGGGCGAGGATACGCTCTATCAGTTCACCCTCAGTCTCCATGCCAAGCAGATGAACGACGTTGTGACCCTTCGTGTCTATGACGGAGAGAACAATCTGGTTGCCCTCTACCGCCACTCGAACGATGAGGACGTCACCGAGACCGGGTACAGCTACTCCGTGCAGACGTATATCCAGACGGTTCGCGAGACCAGCAGCGACCAGAAGCTGATCGCCCTGGTGAACGCCATGTCCGACTACGGCAGCCTTGCCCAGGCGCAGTTTGGCTACAACACGGATTCCCGTGCGGCGGTTCAGGCTGACCTGAGCGGCGTGACGGCGGAGAATCTGGAAAGCTTCCAGGCTGTGAAGACAGACGGCACTGCCACCGGCGTAAGCTACTACGGTACCAGCCTGCTGCTCCAGTCCGAGACCGTGATGCGTATCTACTTTACGCTTGACGAGGGCGAGATCGGCGATTACACCTTCAAGCTCGGCTCCAAGAAGGTCACGCCTGTTCAGAGCGACGGCAAGTGGTATGTGGAGATTGCGAACATCTCCGCGAAGGATCTGGACAAGACCTACACCCTGACCGTGAGCAGCGCTGAGGGGAAGATTGTTACCGTCAAGGCAAGCGCCCTGAGCTACGCCTACACCGTGCTCAACGGCGGCAGCGATGAAGCCAGCTTGATCGATCTGGTAAAGGGCCTGTACCTGTACAACCAGGCGGCCAACGCTTACTTCGGCAAATAAGGTTTAGGCAAAATAAAGAAATCGCCCCTTCCGGGATGCATCCCGGAAGGGGCGATAGTCTTATCAAGATAAACGATTACAGGTTCTCCATGGCCTGGGCCAGATCGGCGATCAGATCCTCCGCATTCTCAAGACCGGCGGACAGACGGATCAGACCCGGCGCGATACCGGCTTCCCGCAACTCCTCCTCGCTGTAGGTGGAGTGGGTCATGGAAGCGGGATGCTCGATCAGGCTCTCCGCGTCGCCCAGAGAGACGGCCACGGTGATGAGCTTTAGAGAGTTGACCAGCTTCATGCCCGCCGCCTTGCCGCCGCGCACCTCGAAGCTCAGCATACCGCCGAAGTCCTTCATCTGGCGGGCAGCCACGTCATGTCCCTTGTGGGTGGGGAGACCGGGGTAGTTGATCTTTTCCACCGCGGGATGCTGCGCCAGGAAGGCCGCGATCTTCGCCGCGTTCTCGCAGTGCCGCGCCATGCGCAGCTCCAGGGTCTTCAGACCGCGCAGCAGCAGCCAGGCCGCAAAGGGATCCATCACAGCGCCGGTCATGTCCTTCAGACCGAACATGCGAACCTGCTGGATGAAGTCCGCCTTGCCAACTACAAAGCCCGCGACTACGTCGCCGTGGCCGTTGAGGTACTTGGTGGCGGAGTGTACCACAACGTCCGCGCCCAGAGCCAGCGGATTTTGCAGGGCGGGGGAGGCAAAGGTGTTGTCGCACACAACCTTGATCTCCGGGTTATAGGCGTGGGCGACCTCCGCGACGGCGGAGATGTCGGTGATTTTCAGAGTGGGGTTGGCGGGCGTCTCCAGATACACGGCGACGGTATTATCTTTCAGATGGGCACGCAGCGCGTCCAGATCGGAGGTGTCGATAAAGTCCACCTCAACGCCGTAACGGGTGACGCCATGGTTCAGCAGTGCAAAGGTGCAGCCGTACAGGGTGCCGTCCGCGATGATGTGCTTGCCCGCACCGGCGATCGTCCACAGGCAGGAAGAGATAGCGCCCATGCCGGAGGCCGTTGCCAGGCAGGCTTCGCCGCCCTCCAGCGCCGCGATCTTGCTTTCCAGCACGGAGGTGGTGGGGTTACCCAGGCGGGTATAGATGTAACCGTTTTCAGCTCCGGCAAAGCGGCGTCCGCCCTGCTCACAGCTGTCAAAAATGAAGGTAGAGCTCTGGAAAATAGGCGTGGAAAGCGCGCCATACTGGGTGTCTTTCACATTGCCGGCGTGAATGGACTTTGTTCCGAATCCGAATTCCTTCTGCATCTTACATGAGCCTCCTGCATTGTTTTATTTGTTTTGCCCAAAAACATCCGGGATCCTCCTGATAAAAAACTACCATATTTCACAAAAATAGGGTAGTTCTGAAAATCAATGACCTGCTATCGAAAAAAATGATAGCAGACTGGGCGCGTAATATGTGGCTTGCTCCCGGCTCCTTCCTGTGATAAAATCAAGAAAAAGAGAAAAGGGGAGTGGAAGATGCAGACACTGATTGAGCTCTATGATGAGAGACCCTTGGAGAATGTCCTGGGAGTGGATGTTTTTCGACCGAACCGCGTGGTGTATGTCTGCCCGGATGGGACAGACGAAAAGCGCGTCCAGCGTCAACTGCGGGAATATTTCCGTCACCGCGGCTTTGATCCGACAATCCGCTTTGTCAAAGCAAATATTTACGATACGGGCGCTATCCTGAACGCGCTGCGGCGCACGGTGGAGCAGGAGTCGGACTGCGCCATGGACATTACCGGCGGCACGGACGCGGTGCTCTTTGCCGCGGGGCTTCTCAGCGCGGAGAGGGCGATCCCCGTTTTCACCTACAGCCGGAAGAAGAACAAGTTCTATAATATCCGCAATGCGGACTTTGCTGCAAATCTTCCCTGTGAGCTTCGTCTGAGCGTGGAGGACAGCTTCCGCATGGCGGGCGGCTCCATGCGCACAGGGCGGGTGGACAATGGGATTCTTAGCCGCTACCTGGACACGTTTGAGCCCTTCTTCCGTCTGTATCTGAAGTACAGGAAGGACTGGACGCATATCGTGACCTATCTGCAGCGCGCCTCTCAGACCGCGCCGGAGGCGCCCATTCCCCTGGAGGTGGAGGCGCCCTATGTGGTGAAAGGGGAGCGGGCGTCCCGCATCAGCGCGCCGGAGGAGGCGCTGCGGGATCTGGAGGCGCTGGGCTTCCTCCGCGATTTGAAAATCGTGACGGGGGAGCGGGTCAGCTTTACTTTCCGGGACCATCAGATCCGCACCTGGCTGCGGGACGTGGGGAGCGTTCTGGAGCTCTATGTGTATAAAGAGTGCCTGGACTCCGGGCTACTCGACGATGTGCGCACCAGCGCGGTGGTGGACTGGGAGGATAATCGGCGGGAGGATGCGGTGTCCAATGAGCTGGACGTGATGTGCACCCGCGGGGTGATCCCGGTGTTTATCAGCTGCAAGACCTGCGATGTGAAAACTGAGGCGCTGAACGAGCTGGCTGTGCTGCGGGATCGCTTCGGCGGTCAGATGGCCAAGGCCGCCATCGTGACCGCGGAGCGGGGGCGCACGGTGATGCGCAACCGTGCCGCCGAGCTCAATATCCGGGTCATTGATCTGAGCGACCTGCAGGCCGGCCGCATGGGCAAACGGATCCGGGAACTGATGCGGGAATGAAAAAATCCCTCTGCGTTTTTCGCAGAGGGATTTGTACGTGTTGAGCGATCAGCCTCTCAGTGCACCCAGATCCAGGGCAACTCTCGACGTGACCTCGCAGCTGCCGTCGGCGGCCTCATAGACGAAGACCAGCTCGGGACCCGCGCAGAGCACACAGTGGTTGACGCCGTTCACAGCCTGGGAAGCAAGGTGGAGGATGGCCTTGTCCACCGCAACGTCGGACTCCCGATCCACGCGCCAGCCGCCCAGCAGCGCCTCGGGTGCAGCAGCGGCAGGATGGACTTCGCCGCTCTCGGCAATGTCCCCAATGTCCAGAATCACGATGTCCAGGATCTCCGCGTTCCCCTGCAGGTCGGCGTAAACGTAGACCAGCGCATAGTAGGGAACAGCATCGGGATAAACGACCTTCGCTTCGCAGAGGATGCAGTAGTTGGTGCCGGAGACCAGCTGGGTGCCAAGCAGCGCAAGGGGAGTATAGCCGACGCCCGTGAGACCGTCCAGCGCCTTGTCAAAGGCGGCCTGGGCCTCGTCCGTAAGGGCGGCGTCTTCTGTGATCGTCCAGCCGCCGACAACAGGGGGGGCGGAGTCATCAACATCTTTTGTCTCCTCGGCCTCGGTCTGATCGCAGGCGGTCAGCGCCAGGAGCATCATTGCAGCAAGCAGCAGAGCAAACAGTTTCTTCATGGGAATAACCTTCTTTCTTCCTTTTCGATTTACGCCGTTTGGACGCATAGAGAAAGAAAATGTTCCCATAAAAAAGTGGATGATCATAAAAGTTTTTCTCCCGCTAAGTACGGCAAGCTCATCTTTCTCCTTCAAACGCCAGCAGGTTTCCGAGGAGAATTGAAAAACCAAGCGACTGATACATGTTCACGTCACAGTCTGCACAGCCGACGGTTAAGGAAGAAACACCGCTTTCACGGTAAGCAAACTGCACCAACTGACGGGCTATGCCCTGGTGACGATACGCAGAACAGATGTAGAAATCCTCAAAAACACCGCTTGGCTTATAATCAAAGGTCGAGAAACCCACCGTTACAGAGCAGCTGGCGATCAGAGCATTCTCCTGCCAAACGCCAAAGAAAAGGATCATACCTTTTTCGATCGCTTCAGCGAAACGATCCCGCGCATCTTCACCCGGTTCCTCTTCGCCGATTTCCGCCTTATATCGTTTTTGAAGTTCCCATAAAGCGTCGATCTCAGAAGCCTTGATTTTCCTATAGTCCATAATATCCCTCCGAAAATACCGAATGGCTGAGAAAATGCTATCAAATGCGTTGCGCTGTGTCAAGGAAGAACCCGAAAGCAGCCTATTTGCCATGCGGACATGATTTGATTTCCTCGATGAAGCAAAAAAAGGACAGACTATTGCCTCTCCTTCTTTTTGAATAGAGATTGCCATTTTAACAAAAATGGGATTATCGTTAGATTTCGTAACGCATAAATTGAAAGATGCTCGACTAATTGAAAGAATTACTTTATTCTTCTCCGTTCCATTCAAAAGAGTTCCAGTGCTCTTTTTCGGTTAAGAGCAGATTTTTAGCAATAGGAACGATTGAACCCGCAAATGAAACGGTACCTTCATGAGAAAAATAGATCGCCCATGAAAAATCCTTATCCGTATATATCGTTTCGCATCCGCCATATTCAATTAATTCCGTGGTTTCGATACAGTGTTCCGGTCGAAAATCGTTTTCACCAAAACTGTATATATGTATTTTCGGAAGACCTATAATCCGTTCAAGCTGTTTCATATAGGGCTCAAAAAAGTCACACATGACAAAAAACTTCTCCGAAATTTCTACTGGTTCCTCTCCCATAAGAGGGAACCAATACGATGAATTAACATATTTCCAAATCAAGCGAAACTTGTCTTTCAATGCAGTAGCATCCGTGCCGATAATAACTCGATTATACGGTATATCTGCTAAAGGAAGAGATTCCTTTCGGGATATTACTTCTTCGAAATAATCGCAAAATTCTTGATTTGTTTTATCAACAATGTGCTTGGCCGCACTGTTCTGAGGCTTTAAAACTGAGGGTTCATAATGAATGTGGATGAGACCCATTACTTCTTCTCTCAAGTCATTTGCGTTTTCAAACGACTTGTCTATGAGCGTTGATAGCTTGAACTCCATTTCATAGGCGACTTGACAGCCAACATAGAGAACGCCTCCGTATCCTGCATACTCCCCTTGATACGACTTTGCTTTATGGATACACCACAGTTTTAAATGGTTGATTACATTATTGAAAATCATAAGACACATGCTCCGTTCAGAATGAGGCGGTCAAAAAAAGGATTGCTACTTTTGTCAAAATAGCAATCCTTTTCTGGTGGAGACGGAGGGATTCGAACCCTTGACCTTACGGATGCGAACCGTACGCTCTCCCAGCTGAGCTACGCCCCCATTTCTTGCAGCTTTGTTATTATAGCACACTTTTTGGATTTGTAAAGAAAAACTTGTTAGTAAACGAGAAAAAATCAGTCCAGAATTTGCGGAATGGTTGACAGGAGGGCCACATTTGTTTATATTACAACGTGGATTGGAGTTGTAGTATGAAAAAAACGCTTTGTATTCTAATATTGTTAGGAATGTGCCTTTCTTTTTCCGCCTGCGCCGCGGAACCAGAGCTTCCGCAGGAAGGGAAACCGGTTATTGTGACGACTTTGTTTCCGGCCTATGACTTTGCCCGGCAGATCGCGGGGGAGCGGGCGACGGTGATCCTGCTGGTGCCCCCCGGAGCTGAGGCGCACAGCTTCGAGCCCACGGCCAAGGACATGATCCGCATCCAGGAAAGCACGCTTTTCTTCTGCAACGGCGGTGAATCGGAGGCCTGGGTGGAGGAGCTGCTGGAGGATCAGCAGATCGAAACGCTGCGGATGCTGGACTGTGTGGACGCCCTGGAGGAGGAGACCAAGGAGGGCATGCAGGCCGTCCCCGAGCACGAGCACGAAGAGCACGACCATGAGCATGAGCACGAAGAGCACGACCATGAGCATGAGCACGAAGAGCACGAGGAAGAGGGGCCGGAATACGATGAGCATGTCTGGACCTCGCCTGTGAACGCGGAGAAGATCTGCATCGCGCTCTGCGACAGGCTCTGCGAGCTGGACCCGGAGGGCGCGGATTATTACCACGCAAATCTGCAGCGCTACTGCGCCGAGCTGGAAAAGCTGGACGCCGCCTTTCGGGAGACGGTAGAGCAGGGGCAGCGCCGCACCGTCGTGTTTGCGGATCGCTTCCCCGTGCGCTATTTTGTGGAGGAGTACGGCCTGGACTACTTCGCGGCCTTCCCCGGCTGCGCGGACGACACCGAGCCCTCCGCCCGCACGGTGGCCTTTCTGATCGACAAGGTGCGGGAGGAACAGATCCCCGTGGTCTTTACCATAGAGTTTTCCAACGAGAAAATGGCGGATGTGATTTGCGAGGACACCGGCTGCGGTAAGCTGCGCTTTCACTCCTGCCACAATGTCTCTGCGGAGGATTTGGAGAATGGCGTGACTTATCTGGAACTCATGTGGCAGAATGTTGCCGCTTTGAAGGAGGCGCTGGGCTGATGGCCATTTTACAATGTGAAAACCTGTGCTTTGCCTATGATGGCAGCACTGTCCTGGAGGGCGTGAATTTCAGCCTGAAAGCCGGCAGCTATCTCTGCATCGTGGGGGAGAACGGTTCCGGCAAGTCCACGCTGATGAAGGGATTGCTGGGCTTGAAGGCGCCAGATGGCGGACACATCACATTCGGCGAGGGACTCAAGAGCACGGAGATCGGGTATCTGCCCCAACAGACGCAGCTGCAGCGGGATTTCCCGGCCAGCGTCTGGGAGGTAGTGCTCTCCGGCTGCCTCAATTCCCTGGGACGCCGCCTGTTCTACAGCGCGGAGGACAAGAAGCGGGCTGCCTACAATATGGAACGTATGGGCATCGAAGAGCTGCGGGACCGGAGCTATCAGGAGCTCTCCGGCGGGCAGCAGCAGCGGGTGCTGCTGGCGCGTGCACTCTGCGCCACAAAGAAAATGCTGCTGCTGGATGAGCCAGTTACCGGCCTGGACCCCATTGCTACGGGGGAGATGTATAACCTTATCAAGCTGGTGAACCTTTGCGATAACATCACGGTCATCATGGTGTCCCATGATATTCACGCCGCGGCGCGCTACGCCACCCATATTCTGCACTTAGGGCAGAAGCAGCTCTTCTTCGGCACCGCTGCGGAATACCGGGAGAGCGACCTGGCGCGGCGCTTTTTGGGAGGGAACCGGCTATGAGCGAATTTTGGCATATGTTTTCCTTCCACTTCATGCAGCGGGCGCTGCTGGTGGGCGGATTGATCAGCCTTTGCGCGGCGCTGCTGGGCGTGTCCCTGGTGCTTAAGCGCTATTCTATGATCGGCGACGGACTGAGCCATGTGGGCTTCGGCGCGCTGGCCATCGCCTCGGCGCTGCATGTGGCGCCGCTGGCTGTGGCGGTGCCGGTCGTGGTGGTGACGGCGGTGCTGCTGCTGCGCCTGAGCCAGAACGGCAAGATCAAGGGCGACGCCATGATCGCCATTATCTCCTCTTCGGCGCTGGCCATCGGCGTCATCTGCGTCTCGGTGACCACGGGCATGAACACAGAAGTCTCCAGCTATATGTTCGGCAGCGTCCTGTCCCTCAGCCGCTCGGACGCGATCCTGAGCGCGATCCTCTCCACCGTTGTGCTGCTGCTGTTTGTACTCTTCTATCCCCGCCTCTTTGCCGTGACCTTTGACGAGAACTTCTCCAAGGCCACGGGGACGCGGACGGAGCTCTATAACACGCTGCTGGCGGTGCTCACGGCCATCACCGTGGTGCTGGGCATGCGGATGATGGGTGCGCTGCTCATTTCCAGCCTGATCATTTTCCCGGCACTCTCCGCCATGCGGGTCTGCCGCAGCTTCAAGCGGGTGGTGATCTGCGCGGCCTGCTTTTCCCTGACCTGCTTTGTGGTCGGAACCATTGCCTCTTATTTTCTGGAGACGCCCACCGGCGCCAGCATTGTGGCCGCAAATCTTCTTTGCTTTTGCATTTGTTGCGTGATTGGGAAGAAATAACAGGATTCAGACAAATCAAGATGGGTAAAATATTAGCACTCCGAATTTCGGAGTGCTAATATTCATATTTAGCTCATAAATATAGCTATATTTATTCACAATTGTTTGCTATTTTATATACACGATGAAACGAAAGAAATGAATGCTTCATCATAATGAATGTGTAATAAAAATATGGAGGTAATAGATATGTTTGAACTGATTCCTTTCACCCGTCATGTGAACGTGTATGATCCTTTCCGTGCCTTTGATGAGCTGGAGCGCAGCTTCTTCAACGACCGCCAGACCCTCGGCTTCCGCACCGATGTGACCGACACCGGCGACGCCTATAAGCTGGAGGCGGAGCTGCCCGGCTTCAAGAAGGAGGACATCAACCTTGACGTGGAGAACGATTGCCTGACCATCAGCGTGGAGCGCAAGGTTGAAGACGAGGACAAGCGCCCCAATTTCGTCAAGCGCGAGCGCGTTTACGGCTCCTTCAGCCGCAGCTTTGACGTGTCCGGCATCGAGGTGGAGAAGATCGAAGCTTCCTACCAGGACGGCATTCTGACGCTCACCATGCCCAAGAAAGTGGAGCAGAAGCCCGCCAGCCGCAAGCTGGAGATCCAGTAAAGCGGTTTTTCGTTATGAGCAGCGCCCCGGGGAAACCCGGGGCGCATTTTTGTAAGATTATCCTTGCACGCGTGATATATTCCGTGTTACCATGCTGGGGAGAGGTGAGACACATGATTTTTGATACCCATGCCCACTACGATTCCGGCGCCTTCAACGCCGACCGCTATGAGACGCTGGAGGCCGCCCACGCTGCTGGAGTGGGCTTGATCGTGGATCCGGGGTGTGACGCCCGCAGCAGTCAGATGGCCATTGATCTGGCGGAGCGCTATCCCTTCGTCTATGCCGCAGTGGGCATCCACCCGGAGGACATGGATCAATACGATCTGGAGTCCTATGCCGCGGTGTGCGAGCTGGCGCAGCACCCCAAGTGCGTGGCCATCGGCGAGGTTGGGTTGGACTATTATTGGGATGCCAGCCACAAGGAGGAGCAAAAGGCGCTCTTCTCCCGCCAGATCGAGCTCGCCATTGAGCTGGACAAGCCCCTGATCGTCCACGATCGGGAAGCGCACCAGGACAGTATGGAGCTTGTGCTCCGCTACCCGGAGGCGCGGGGCGTGTTCCACTGTTATTCCGGTAGCGCGGAGATGGCGAAGGAGCTTTTGAAGCGGGGCTGGTATCTGGGCTTCGACGGCCCCATCACCTATAAAAACGCCCGCAAGGCGCTGGAGGTGCTGGAGATTTGCCCGTTGGATCGGATCGTGATCGAGACGGACAGCCCCTATCTGAGCCCGGTGCCCATGCGGGGCAAGCGCAACGACTCCCGCAACCTCCGCTATGTGATCGAGAAGATCGGGGAGGTCAAGGGCCTTCCGCTGGAGGAAGTGGAGCGTCTGACCTGGGAGAACGGCAAACGTCTCTTCGGAATTGAATAAATAACGCGGCGGGTATAAACCCGCCGCGTTCCATATTGAATAGATGAATCAGCCGTACTGTGCGTAGACGTCGGAATAATCCCGGCCCTCGCTCTCGGGGGTAAAGCTGCCGTCCAGCTTGGCGAAGACCCGGTAGTAGGCGTTACTGCCCTCGGTGTAGGGAGTTGGGATATAGTCGTTGTAGTTGTCGCCGGAGTAGTTCTCTTTCACCGGGCGGCTGGACACACAGCAGGGGATGACGGTGTAGCCGTTGTTGTGAATGCTGCCGTCGGCATTGCGCCGCACATGGATCTGGATGATGGCGGTGTCCATGTCCGTGGGAGCAGTGCTGCCGCCGAAGACCCAGTTGCCCATGCTGTAGAGGATAAGGCCGTTGCCGTATTCTTCGACAGGCTGCAAGCAGTGGGAATGGGAGCCGTAGATCAGATCGGCGCCGGCGTCGATGCAGCGGTGTGCAAGCTCCACCTGGCTGTCAAAGGGGGAGTAGACCAGCTCCTTGCCCCAGTGGAAGGCGCAGATCACATACTCGGCGCCGTCGGCGCGGAGCTGCCGGATCGCGGCCTCGGCCTGGTCCGGGTCGGGATTCAGGTGCTCATAGGCGCAATAGATGCCGATGGTGAGCCCGCTCTCGGTGGTGATGAGCTTGCTCTCTCCGTCCTTGCCGTAGGGGAGATTGTGCTCGTCCAGCGCCATGTAGGTAAATTCCTCGCCGGCGGTGCCAAAGTCGCCCAGGTGGTTGTTGGCCACGGTGACGAAGTCCACGCCGCCCTGCGTCATGATCTCGGCATAGGCCGTGGGCGCCCGGAAGGAAAACTGCTCATAGGAGGAGAGATTCACGTCCGAGAGCACGCATTCCAGATTGGCGAGGGTCAGATCGTCGCTTTCAAAGTATTCCCGGGTATTGGAAAAGGGATAGGAATAGTCCTGCTGGATGTGATACTCAATGGAGCGGTGCTCGGAGGGGTCGATAAACTGCGCAGAGGCTAGGGTACAGTCTCCCACCAGGGAGATCACATAGTCCTGCTCGTCCACAGAGGGAAGCTCCGGCGCGGGGGTGGCTTCCGTGTTCGGCGCGACGGGAGCGGAGGCCTCTCTGACAGGGACGTCCGGCCAGAGATTGTTGTTCTGCACCTTCCGCACGATGAGCACGGCGATCAGCGCCAGCAAAGAGACTGCGAAGACTATCGTAGATCGTTTGATTTTCATGTTGGAATCTCCTCGAAAAGAGACAGTATTTCGATAGAACTTATTTATTATAGTGGATAAATGCGAAAAAGGCAAGAGAAAACACCGGGGAGAACCCCGGTGTTTCGTTTTTACCCGCCGTAGCTGTTGTGCCAGCCGGAGTAGTCCACGTGGCCGTCCGGCCCCTCGTAGGTACCTATGATCTTGCTCATGGCCCGGTCGTAGAGCTCGGTGCCCTCCTCATAGGGGGTGGGGCAGTAGTCGTTGTAGCCGTAGTCGAAGAAGCCTTCCAGCACCGGCCTGCTGGAGACACAGCAGGGGATGATGGTGTAGCCGTCATTGGAGATGCTGCCGTCCAGATCCCGCTTGACCATGACCTGGAAGATGGCGGTGTCCATATCCGTGGGGTTGGTGTTGCCGCCGAAGGACCAGTTGCCGATGCTGTAGAGGATATAGGCGCCGTTATACTCCTCAAAGGGCTGCAGGCAGTGGGAGTGGGAGCCGTAGATCAGGTTGGCCCCCGCGTCCACACAGGCGTGAGCCAGCTCGATCTGCACCTGCTTGGGGTGATAGACGATCTCGTCCTGGCCCCAGTGGAACATGCAGATGATATATTCCGCGCCATCCTCCTTCAGCTGCTCGATGGCGGCCACACAGTTCTCCGTCTTGGGATAGTAGCCGTTATAATCGCAGTAGATACCGACTTTCAGCCCGTTGGGGGTGGTGATGATCTGCGCCTGCCCCTCCACGCCGTAGGGCACACCGTAGGCGTCCAGAGCGGCGTTGGTGTCCTCGATGCCCTGCAGGCCGAAGTCCGCGGTGTGGTTGTTGGCGGTGTTCACAAAATCCACGCCGCCCTCGGTGAGGATCTGGGCATAGGCGGTAGGAGCACGGAAGTGGAAGAGGGAAGAGGAATAGAGCTGAGAATCGGAGAGAGTGCATTCCAGGTTGGCAATGGTCAGCTCGTCATGGTCAAAGTACTGGATGGTGTTGTGGAAGGGATAGGCGTAATCCTCGCCCATGATCGAAGCGTAGGAAGCCGGGTTGGAGGCACCCATGTTCTGATGGTTGGTCAAGGTGCAGTCGCCAATGGCGCTGATGACAAAAATCTCCGGTGTCGGTTCCGGGGTAGGTTCGGGCGTAGGCTCCGGCGTCGGTTCCGGGGTGGGCTCGGCCGTAGGCTCCGGCGTGGCGGAAGGCTCCGCAGTCACGGCGGGCTCGGCGCTTTCCGCAACCTCGGAACGATCTGTGGGCGCTTTTTCGTTGGAAGCCGGAAGCCCCTGGATCCGCAGCATCACCAGAAATGCCAAGGCCACAAGGAGAACCAGCAAAAACAAAACAGAAATACTCTTTTTCATGGAAAAACCTCGTTTATAGATTCCCCGATATTATAGTGAAACAGACATGGAAAAACAAGGGGACAAATTCAAGTTTTTCAAAAAAATCGGATTATCGACATGAAAACGGAGGCTGACGGAACCGTCAGCCTCCTGAAATCAAATCAGCTTTTTGCGGATGCCTGAAGAATCAGAGAATCCTGCGGATGCTGCCGCTGTGCCCCCGGATACAGCCTTCGATCACACCAAAGCCCAGATCGCTGCAGTCGTAGCGGTAGCTGGTATCCTCACGATTCCGGTTGACCACGGCAAGATACACGCCGTTTTCCGCCGGATCACCAAACACATCCTGCCCGTCTGTGATATAGCGCAGGATCAGCAGCACGCCATCAGACCCGGCGGCGAAGCGCACATGCCCGGTGGAGAGCGCGGGCGCGCTGTTGCGCAGGGCGGAGAGCGCGGCATAGTGCGCAAAGAGGTCCTGCCGCTCCTCCCGGAAGGGGAGACGGTTGAAGGGATCCCCCACGCCGCACATGCCCTGCTCGTCGCCGTAATAGATGCTGGGGACGCCGGGGAGCGCAAACTGAATGACAGCGCAGAGCTTCTCCAGCTCCACCGCCTGCTCCAGCGCCTCCTCCGAGAAGGACAGCTTCAACTGCTCCTCCCGGGAGAGGGTTTTGATCCAGATGTCGGTTGCCAGGGCAGAGCGGACGCGCTCCACATCGTGGGAGCCCAGCAGATTCATCAGGGAGTAGTAGAAGGGCCTGGGGTAGTTGAGCTGCTGGCCGATGAGAAAGTCCCGCAGGGCGTAGGCGCTGCAGCGGCGGTGGGCAAAGTCCAGGATCGCGGTGCGCAGAGGGTAATTCATCACAGAGTCCAGCGAATAACCCAGGGCGTAGTTCCGGCGGCTGCCGTAGCTCTCCTTGAGCACGGCGTCCTCCCAAACCTCGCCCAGCACCACAGCGTCCGGCTTCTCCTCCTTGGCAGCCTTCCGGATCAGGGCGAGCACTTCGTCCGGCAGCTCGTCCGCCACGTCCAGCCGCCAGGCGCCGGCGCCCCGGCGCAGCCAGGTTTTGACCACACTGTCCTGCCCGGTGACGACGAAATTCTGCCAGGAGGAATTGGTTTCCTCCACCTCCGGCAGCGAATCAAAGCCCCACCAGCAGCGATATTTGTCGGGAAACTGCTGAAAATCATACCAGCCGTAATAGGGGGACTGGTCTCCCTGGCAGGCGCCCGCGTCGGGATAGTGGCCGTAGCGGTTAAAATACACGCTGTCGTCCCCGGTGTGGGAATAGACACCGTCCAGCATCACGCGGATCCCCAGCTCCTTCGCGCTTTCGCAGAGGCGGGAAAAATCCTCGTTGCTGCCCAGAATCGGGTCCACCTTCAAATAATCGGAGGTGTCATAGCGGTGGTTGGAGCGGGCCTCTCCGATGGGGTTCAGGTACAGAACGCCGACGCCCAGGGATTTCAGATAGGGGAGACGCTGCTCGATCCCCTTGAGTGTGCCGCCGTAAAAGTCGTCCGGCGTATAGGAGCGTTCAAAGGGACGGGGCTGCCAGCGGGGAGTCTCGTCCCAGCTTGCATGCAGCTCCGGCGTCTGGCCGAGGGCGGCGTGATAGGCAATGCCCGCTTCGGCGGTGCCGTCGTTTGACGCGGCAAAGCGATCTGGGAACACCTGATACATCACGCTGCGGCGAAACCAGGCCGGCGTCTCAAAATCCTTCCGATAGACCGTGAGACGAAAACCGGTGATTTCCTTGCCGTAGAGACGGCCGTGGTAGCCGCTGCCGTCCGGACAGAGCCAGTGAGTGCCGTCCTGGGTCTGGATGCGGAAGCAGTACCAGAGCACGCCTGCCGTCTCAGGCATCTGAACCGTGACGGAAAAGCCCCGCTGAGATGGCGTCATGGGGATCTCCCGCCGAAGCCCGTCGCCTGTGAGGATCAGGTCTGCGCGCTGGGGCTTGCCTGCCAGCACCTTGAAGCCAAGCCGAAGCTGGGCGCCCTCCACCACGGCGCCCAGCGGCGTGCGGTATACGGAGTCGTTGCTGTTATGCAGGGCGGCGAGGCTGCTGTCGCTGCAGCTGCGCAAAATGCTGATGATATGCGCGGTGCGGGGCTGCAGGGGATAGACCTGGGCGGCGTCCACACCGGTGGCCCGCAGGTCGCCGCAGCAGGCGGCTGCCACCTGGAAAGCGCTGCTCATGGGAAAGCCGCAGTCGTCCATCAGCAGGCGTACCAGCTCCGGCGCGGCAAAGGGGTTGTTGGGGGAGGAAAAGCACTCGTCCAGCTGCTCCAGGGGCAGCCCCTTTGCGGCACAGGAGCGAGCAGCGGCATACACGGAGGCCGCTGCCTGAAAGTATAGCATGGTGACGGCGGGGCACTCCGGGGAATTCAGAAGCCGCAGCCATTCCGGATCCCCGCCCACAGCACGCCAGACGCCGTCTGTACAGACGGCGTCAACGCTTTTTCTGCCCTCATAGTGCACGGCGAGGGTGTAGTCCTTGGACCACTGCTCCCGGTAAGTCCCGCCAAAGTAGAGGATCAGCCGCTCCTGCGCCTCCTCGGAAGCAGGACGACTTTCCCGGCAGATCACAGCATCCATAAGTAGAGTCTGGCGTATTCTTCGGCGGAGAGATCAAAGCCGAAATCGGTTTCCATAGCGCTGCGGACAAGGCCGTTCATGACCTCCGGCTTGCGGTAGCAGTCCATGGCCTTGCGCAGGGCGTCCCGAAGCTCCCAGGCGTCATAGTTTGCAAAGGAAAAGCCGTTGCCGGAGCCGGTGAACTGGTTATAGGGGCTCACGGTGTCCCGCAGGCCGCCGGTCTCCCGCACGATGGGGAGAGTACCGTAGCGCATGGCGATCATCTGGCTCAGACCGCAGGGCTCAAAGCGAGAGGGCATGACCAGAAAATCACTGCCCGCATAGACCAGATGGCTCAGCGGCTCACTGTAGCCGATGTAGGCGCAGAGACGACCCTTGTAGCGATACTCCGCCCCGCGCATGAAATTCTCAAAGCGCTCATCCCCGGTGCCCAGAAGCATGAACTGCATGTCCTCCCGGCACATCAGATCGTCCAGCACGCAAGCCACCAGATCGAAGCCCTTCTGCTCGGTCATGCGGGTGACCATGGCGAAGAGAGGCACGTCCGGACGGACGTCCAGACCCATCTTCTCCTGCAGGGCGGCCTTGCAGACGGCCTTGCCCTTGCGGTGTCCCTTGTCAAAGTGCGCGGGGAGGTTCGGATCCTTCGAGGGGTTGAACACGACTTTGTCGATGCCGTTGATGATCCCGGAGAGTTGAGCGTGGCGGGCGTTGAGAATGCCCTCCAGACCCTCTGCGTAGTAGGGCATTTTGATCTCCTCGGCATAGCTGGGGCTCACGGTGTTGATCCGGTCGGCAAAGACCAGACCGCCCTTCATGAAGTTGGCGCAGCCGTTCAGCTCCATGAACTCGGGAGTGTAGTAGCGGCTGTCCACACCCAGCAGATCCTGCACCCGGTCGAAGCCGCACTTGCCCTGGAAGGCGATGTTGTGGATGGTCAGCAGGTATTTGAGACCGGCCTGCATACCGCCGTTATACTGGGTCTTGCCCAGCATGGGGATCATGGCGGTGTGCCAGTCGTTGCAGTGCACCACCTCGGGCTTGAAGTCCAGATTGGGGATGGCGTCCAGCACGGCGCGGGTGAAGAAGGCATACTGCTCCAGCTCCGCGTCGCCGCCGCGGTAGATCTTGTCGCCGAAATAGTGCTCGTTGTCGACAAGATAGATGATCATGCCGTCCAGCACCAGCTTCTCGATTCCCACGTATTCACTGCGCCAGCCAAGGCGGGCGTAGAAAGTGAACATGTGTTCCACCCGGTCGGCGTACTTGTCCTTGATGATGCGGTGATAGGGGGTAATGACCCGGGCGTCGATGCCGAGCTTTGCCAGAGATTTGGGCAGGGTGCCCACCACATCCGCAAGGCCGCCGGTTTTCGACAGCGGTGCGCACTCGGCGGAAGCCAGCAGGACGGCGGGCAGCGTGCTGCGGCCCTTTTCTTTCAGAAGATCACGAAACTCTTTTTTCATGAAAAAACTCCTATATGTAAAATTGCTTTATTTTTTTCTGGGTTTGTAACGGAAGAAAACCGTGGACATGGGCGGCAGCGTGATGCTGGCGGAGTAGTTCATGCCCAGAAAGCCCTGTTTGTGTGCGTGGATCAGAGGCGGGTTCTTGACTCCGGTGCCGCCGAACTGCTCATCGTCACTGTTGAGGATCTCATGCAGCGTGCCGTTCATGGGCAGGGCGAAGGTGAAGCCGTCGTAGCGGATGGGGGTGAAGTTGCACACGCAGACAACATAGCTGTTCTCTTCCTCGGCAGAGCGGAGGAAGGCAATCGAGCTGCGGCCCGCGTCGTCCACATTCAGCCACTTGAAGCCGTCCCAGGAGCGATCCACCGCGTAGAGAGCGGGATACTCTCTGTACAGATGGTTCAGCGCCCGCATATAGAGCCTGAGCTGCTCGTGCTTGCGGAAGCCCAGGAGCAGCCAGTCCAGTCCCTGCTGCCAGTTCCACTCGATGAACTGGCCGAACTCGCTGCCCATAAAGGTCAGCTTCTTGCCGGGGTGACCGAACTGAAAGCCGTAGAGCGTCCGCAGGGAGGCGAACTTCTGCTCATAGTCGCCGCTCATCTTGTTGATCATGGAGTACTTGCCGTGGACGACCTCGTCATGGGAATAGGCCAGGACAAAGTTCTCCGAAAAGGCGTACATCATGGAGAAGGTGAGTTTGTTGTGGTGATAGCTGCGGTAGAGGGGATCCAACTGCATGTACTCGATGGTGTCGTGCATATAGCCCATGTCCCACTTCAGGCAGAAGCCCACGCCGCCCATGTCGGGGGGCGCGGTGATGAGCGGGAAGGCGGTGGATTCCTCGGCGATGGTAACGGCGCCGGGATAGGTGGAGAGCACGGCGCTGTTCATCTTCCGCAGGAAGCGCAGAGCGTGGAGATTGGTGGTGCCGCCCTCCTCATTGGGGGTAAATTCCCCGTCCCGACGGCCGTAGTTCAGATAGAGCATGGAGCTCACCGCGTCCACCCGGATGCCGTCGATATGGAACACATCGAAGAATTTGCAGGCGGAGGACACCAGGAAGCTCTGCACCTGGGTGCTGGCGTAGTCAAAGATCAGCGTGCCCCATTCCGGGTGCTCCGCCATGCGCCGCTCCTTGCACTCATAGAGGGGCGTACCGTCAAAATTGGCCAGGCCGTGTTCGTCCTTGGGGAAGTGGGCGGGGACCCAGTCCATGATGACGCCCAGACCCGCGCTGTGCAGCTTGTTCACGAAGTACTTGAAATCGTCCGGATTGCCGTAGCGGCTGGTGGGGGCATAGTAGCCGGTGACCTGATAGCCCCAGGAGCCGTCATAGGGATACTCGGTGACGGGCATCAGCTCCACATGGGTGTAGCCCATGTCGGAGCAGTACTCCGCCAGGGCGTCCGCCAGATTCCGGTAATTGACGCCGCCCTCGAAGTCCTGCCAGGAGCCGGGATGAATCTCATAAATGCTCATGGGATTGGTCATAAAGTTCCGCTTGGCACGGGCCTGCAGGTAGTCCGCGTCCTCCCAGGGGTAATCCTCCCGGCACCAGACCATGGAGGCGTTCTGACTGCGGGTTTGGGACATGGCGGCAAAGGGATCTGCCTTCAGCACGCGGCGGCCGTCCCAGGACTCCACACAGTATTTGTAGCACTGACATTCCCAGACATTGTCCAGAAAAACGCACCATACGCCGCCCTCCAGCTTCTCCATGGGAGTGTCGTCCCAGTGCCAGTCGTTGAAGTCGCCCACCAGATTGACGCTTTTCGCGTTGGGCGCCCAGACCAGAAAGCGGTGCATCTGCAGCTCGGGGATATAGCGGCAGCCGAAGGCCAGCCAGGCTTTGCGTGCGTTGCCGGTGTTGAAGAGATAGATGTCGTCACGGGGGATATAAGGCAAGAATCTGTCTTCCATCGTACCAGTCTCCTTTATCTGTTTCTTCGCACCCTATATTATAACGCTTTTTGCCGTCAATTCCAAGTATTATTTCTTGAAATTCGCTTGCAATAAAAAAAGTCCCCCTGCGGAACAAGGCCGCAGGGGGAGGGGAGAGCTTGATTACTCTTTTCTCAGCCGGGGCAGAACAACTGTCATGCCGAGGCAGGAGACCAGCAGCAGCGCCGCCCAGAGGGTGGGAGCGGGATCGCCGGTCTGGGGCGCGGTGCCGGCAGAACCGCCGGAGCCGCCGGAGAGGATCTTGAAGGAGCTGGACACATCCTGGGTCTTGCCGTTGTTGGAGACGGTGACGGTGATGGTGTAGGTGGTGTCAGCCTTCAGGGTGTTCAGGTAAGAGGCCTTCAGGGTGATGTTTTTGCTGTCGCTGATGGTGTAGTGCTCGGAGCTGATCTCGGTACCGTTCACATAGACCTTGGTGACCGGGTCAGAGGCGATGAAGATGATATTCTTGCTGCCGCCCTTGGTGTGCTGATTGCCGGTGTTGCTGGACCAGCCCAGGGAGGGCTCAATGGTGATCTTGGCGGAGACGGGGCCGGAGGTGGTGTCCACAGACAGGGTGTGGTCACCCCAGACGAGATTGGCGATGGCGGCGGGCTTCACGGTGAGCTTGTTGCCGCTGGCGGTGTAGTTGCTGCTGTCCAGGGCGATGGAGTCGATGGAGACCTTGGTGATGTCGGGCTTCACGGTAAAGGCCTTCTCCGTGCGGCGCTTCCAGTTTACCGCGGTGGGGTCGATGGTGGGAGGAGGCAGGATGGTGACCGCGTAGGGCGCGGCCAGGTTCTGTCCTCTGTAATCCACGGCAAAGCCGAAGTACTTGGTGACATTGGCGTCGGCTGCGGCCAGAGTGTCCAGATACTCGGGCTTCAGGGTGATGGTGTTGCCGGAGACGGTGTAGTCGGTGCCCTCGGTCAGCTCCTTGGCGGAGGTGAGCTTGTTGTTGTCGCTGACAAGCACCTTGTCGGGAATATCCGTGAGAGTGACGACAATGGGAGTGCCGCTGTTCTTGACATGGCGATTCGTATCAAGAGAGAGGTTCAGAATCACATACAGATCCAGCTTTGCAGCGGTGGCATCCTTGAACTGGAACTCCAGATAGTAGGCGTCGGCCTCCAGCGCCTCCAGGGTGGCCTTGTTGGCGCTCTCGCTGATGACCAGGGTGCCGCCCTCCTCCGGGGCGGAGGGGTTGGTGGGGGTGAAGGTGTAGCTCAGACCCTTGCCGGCGGCAGGATCGGAGACATAGGCGATCACCTTTTCGGGCAGGGGGCTGACCTTGTAGGTCTTGTCGCCGCCCATGCCGGTGCTGTTCTTATAGTAGTAGATGATACCGGGAGTGGAGCCGTCGGGATTGGTGACGGAGCCGGCGGTCTCGGGACTCTTGGGGTCTTCCTCCTCGGGGGCGTTTGGATCGACCACGGGGATGGGGGTAGGCACGACCTGCGGATCGGTCTCGGTACCCTCGGCGGGGGGTTCGGTGGTTTCGGGCTCTTCGATCACCTCAACGGTCTCGTCCTCCTTGGGGGCGACGACGTAGGCACCCTTCTCCTCGTCAAAAGTGGCGCTGTAGTCGCCGGGGAGGTAGGAAGAGGGATCCTGGCTGTACTCGCCGTCATACACGGTGATGAGGCCGTTGCCCTCCTCGGACTTGACGGTGGAGAGCATGGTGCCGCCGGGGAAGGCGTAACGCAGCTTCAGATTGTCCAGCGTCACATCGGCGCCCTTGCTGGCGACGATGCCGATGCCGTAACCTGCGTCTTCGTCCTCGGAGACAGCGCTCACGACGCCGTTTCTCACAGTGACCTCGGCGCCGACCACAAGGATGGCCACATCCTGCTTGTCGGCAGCGGTGAAGCTGAGCACGTTGCCGCCCAGATCCAGAATAATGTCTTTCTCAATGGTGATGCCGCTGTTGAGAGTCACATCCTGGAGCAGGGTGACCGTGTCGCCCTTGCCGGCAGCCTGCAGGGCCTCGTCCAGACTGTTTTTCTCAACCGTTTCACCGCCTGCGGTTTTCACGGAGGCAACAGGGCCGTCCGCCATGGCGGGGAAGCTTGCCAGACTCATGCAGAGTGCGACAAGCAGGAGCATGGAAATCAGAATCTTCGATGCTTTCATGTTGATTCTCCTTCTCAGTGGATGATTTCTCTAAATGCGTGTACTGAGGATAACACGCCGATATACAAAGATACTGTATCACGGTAGGGGCTATTTTGCAAGGATAATTTTCACTGATTCGCCATTATATTTTACCAAAACGTAAAACTTATGACAACATATAGAAACCATTAAGGAAATTAGCTCAAGATTTTGTGCTCTATGCGCCTGATTTGTGATTCCATTATAACGCAAAAAAATAGAAAAATCTTCAAGTTAAGAATCTTTAAGAATTTGCGACAAGGTCACCCGGAGAAGAATCCGCAAACTTTATTTCCATTGAGAGAGACTAAAAAGAAGAAAGTGGGAACTGTATGAATGATGGAAGAAACTGGTAATCCTTTGTGCAATTTGCCTTTCCGAACTCTCTGGTGCTTTGAAATTTTGTAGCATTGCATAAAACTATGCAAAATGACGAGAAAGAAAAGAAAAAAGCCTTGTGAATCAGCTCCTTATAGTGTAAAATACACAAATGTCAAGAAAAGAAAGAGGGGAGTGCAATTCTAAATGGAAATACTCCAATGGTTGATTCCGGTGGCAGCGCTGGCTGCGCTGCTCTTTGCGGGCTACAAGGCTTGGTTCGTCTCCAAGTCTGCGCCCGGTACGGAGAAAATGAAAGAGATCGCCTCGGCTATCGCCGAAGGTGCAGACGCTTTCCTGCGGTCGGAATATAAGATCCTGGCGATTTTTATCGTGGTTCTCTTTTTCCCGATCGGGATCTTCATCAGCTGGATGACGGCGCTGTGCTTTGTCCTCGGCGCGCTCTGCTCCATCCTGGCAGGTTTCTTCGGCATGAAAGTCGCTACCCGCGCCAATGTGCGCACCGCCAACGCCGCTATGGAGCACGGCATGAACCGCGCCCTTTCGGTTGCATTCTCCGGCGGCTCGGTGATGGGCATGTGCGTGGTCGGTCTGGGGCTTCTGGGCTGCAGCCTGATTTACATTTTGACCGGTAACTATGACATCCTCTTTGGCTTCTCCCTGGGCGCCTCTTCCATCGCGCTCTTTGCCCGTGTGGGCGGCGGCATCTACACCAAGGCTGCGGATGTTGGCGCTGACCTGGTGGGTAAGGTGGAAGCCGGCATCCCCGAGGACGATCCCCGCAACCCCGCCGTCATCGCGGACAACGTGGGCGACAACGTGGGCGACGTGGCCGGCATGGGAGCCGACCTCTTTGAGAGCTATGTGGGTGCGCTGGTCTCCGCGTTGACCTTGGGCGTCTCCATTACAACGGTGGCCTTTACCGGCGCCGGCGCGATCTTCCCGCTGCTCATGGCGGCTGTCGGCATTTTTGCCTCCATCGTTGCAACTTTCTTTGTAAAAGGAAAGGACAACTCCAATCCCCACAAGGCGCTCAAGATGGGCTCCTACGTCTCCGCCGGCATTGTGGCGGCGGCGTCCATCCCGCTGAGCATCCTGTTCTTCAAGCAGGCCATGTTCTCCGTGCCCATTGTGGCCGGTATTCTGGTCGGCCTTGTGATCGGCTACATGACCGAGGTCTTTACTTCGGAGGACTACCGCTCCGTCAAGCGCATTGCGGACCAATCCGAGACCGGCTCCGCCACCACCATCATCAGCGGCGTGGCCGTGGGCATGATGAGCACCTGGGTTCCCATCGTGCTGATTTGCATTGGCATTTACGTCTCCTACGCCGTCACGGGAGGGCTTTACGGTATCGCGCTGGCGGCGGTGGGTATGCTGTCCACCACCGGCATCACCGTGGCGGTGGACGCCTACGGCCCCATTGCGGATAACTCCGGCGGCATCGCCGAGATGAGCGGCCTGGATCCCCGCGTGCGCGAGATCACCGATAAGCTGGACGCGGTGGGCAACACCACTGCAGCCATGGGCAAGGGCTTTGCCATCGGCTCCGCTGCGCTGACCGCGCTGGCGCTCTTCGTCTCCTACGCGCAGGAGGTAAAGCTTACGGGTATTGATCTGCTGAGCCCCTATGTGGTCATCGGCCTGCTGATCGGCGGCATGCTGCCCTTTGCCTTCTCCGCGCTCACCATGGACTCCGTCTCCAAGGCGGCCTATAAGATGATCGAAGAGGTTCGCCGTCAGTTCCGGGAGATCCCCGGCATCCTGGAGGGCAAGTCAAAGCCGGATTACAGCTCCTGCGTCTCCATTTCCACCCGCGCGGCTCTCCGCGAAATGATCATCCCCGGTGTGATGGCGGTTGTGGCGCCTCTGCTGGTGGGGATGCTGCTTGGCGCCGAGGCGCTGGGCGGCCTGCTGGCCGGCTCTCTGGTCACGGGCGTGCTGCTGGCGATCTACATGTCCAACGCCGGCGGCGCCTGGGACAATGCCAAGAAGTTTATCGAGGAAGGCCACCATGGCGGCAAGGGCTCCAAAGCCCACAAGGCTGCGGTCGTGGGCGACACTGTGGGCGACCCCTTCAAGGACACCTCCGGCCCCTCCCTTAATATTCTGATCAAGCTGATGACGGTCGTGGCTCTGGTGTTTGCGCCGCTGTTTGTGAAATATGGCGGCCTGCTGCTGGAGATCTTCAAGATCGGCTGAGATACTTAAACGGCGTCGGGAGAATCCCGGCGCCGTTTTCTATCTTTACAATTTCTTCTTTCTTTTTCCCGTGACCTATGGTATAATGCCCGGGCAGAAGGGAAGTGAGGAACGTGCCGAAGCAGCAGGGCATCAAGAAAATCGCAGATAACCGCAAGGCTTTTCACGATTACTTCGTGCTGGAGCGCTTCGAGGCGGGCATCGAGCTTGCCGGAACGGAGGTCAAGTCCATCCGCGCCGGGCAGGTGAACCTGAAGGATTCTTTCTGCACCGTGAAGGACGGAGAGCTTTTTGTCCGCGGCATGCATATCAGTCCCTATGAGCACGGCAGTATTTTCAACAAGGATCCTGTGCGTCCCCGCAGGCTTCTGATGCACAAGCGGGAGATTTTGAAGCTCAACGCCCGCGTCATGCAGGACGGCGTGGCACTGATCCCGTTGTCCCTGTATTTCAAGGACAGCCGGGTGAAGGTGGAGCTTGGCCTCTGCAAGGGCAAAAAGCTCTACGACAAGCGGCAGAGCGACGCGGATCGGGAATCCAAGCGAGACATTGACCGCATCATGAAAGAGAGGAAATACGAATGAGCAATCCCATCGTGACCTTTGAAATGGAAAATGGCGACGTGATGAAGGCGGAGCTTTACCCGGAGATCGCCCCCAACACGGTCAACAACTTCATCTCCCTGGTGAAGAAGGGCTTTTATGACGGCCTGGTTTTCCACAGGGTCATCCCTGGCTTCATGATCCAGGGCGGAGACCCCAAGGGTATGGGCATCGGCGGCCCCGGCTACGGCATCAAGGGCGAGTTTCTGCAGAACGGCTTCAAAAACGAGCTGAAGCATACCCGCGGCGTGCTGTCCATGGCCCGCGCGGCGAATCCCAACTCCGCCGGCAGCCAGTTCTTCATCATGCATGAGGACAGCCCTCATCTGGACGGCGGTTACGCGGCCTTCGGCAAGCTCATTGAAGGCATCGAGGCGGTGGATCATATCTGCGACGTGCGCACCGACTGGAACGACAAGCCCCGGATCCCCCAGGTGATGAAGAAGGTCACCGTGGAGACCTTCGGCGTCGAGTACCCCGAGCCGGAGAAGTGCTGAGCTGCCTGTAGGGGAGGGGCTTGCCCCTCCCGCACTTCCTGACATTGAAAGCAAAACCAAAGCCCGGTAAAGTGGCGTTGGTTTTGAGAGGAAGACGGAAGGAACGGACATGGAGCTTTCCCGGCGCTTATGCAAACCGGGGAAGCGGAATGGAGCAAGCTTCCTCTCGGGCTATTGTTCTTAACAAAATCGAAGCCCAGCGGAGTGGGTTCGATTTTGAGAGGAAGAGGGAGATTGCGGATATAGAGCTTTCCCGGCGCTTACGCAAACCGGGGAAGCGGAATGGAGCAAGCTTCCTCTGACGTTACGGGGGTGTAACGGTTTCGACGGGGGTGTGGAGGCAGGAATAGCGGGCGGATGCGCCCAGCATCCATAAAATGGGCAAACCTTTATAAATTAAAGAACGACGATAACGCTGTTCTCCTCGCTGCTTAAATAGCGAGCGTTCCGCCTGGGAGGCCCACGGCCCGGGATGGAGCGTCGATGAGTGGGGAACGTGCGCGCGGTAAGCTTTGCCCGCGCCACGCATCATGAAGCTACCAAGTCCCGCAGCATGACGGCTTGCGTCGGGACGAGGGAATGCAAAGAACCGTCTGCGCCCGGAGAAGTTCCTGTTAAAACGCTTTCGGACGGGGGTTCAACTCCCCCCACCTCCACCACGTTAGTACGCAAGCTATGATACAATAGCTTGCGTACTTTTTAATTATTCCGATAGGAAGAAGCCTTATTTCAAGCAGAATAGCGAGGCAGAGGGTGCAAACGCACTTCTTCCTGCCTCGCTATTTTTGCTTTTGTTTGAACTATTGGTTTTGGTGTCCCGGGAGAAATGCACCCTTCCCTTAAACCTTTTAACGAATTAAAATATTTTAAATGTTCATTCTTTGTGTGGACTAGGTGTCTCTACACTCGGATCTTAAAGGGACTCTGATTATGATACGATCAGGGTCCCTTTGCTTTGCACCCCGCCTATATTCAAAACCCCTTGCGTCAAGAGGCTTTTTGACTTCTCGCATACTCTATACAGAAATATCGAGCCCCAGCAGAGTGATTCTGCTGGGGTTTTTCGCTGATTAGGCCAGTAAGGAACAACTCAGATTCTGTAAATAGTGTGCGAGAAGAGCAAAGCGTGTGCGAGAAGAGGTAAACGTGTACAATAAGGTATTTCGTGTGCGATAAGGCATTTCGTGCGCAAAAAGACAAAATGTGTGCGTAAGGTACATAAAAATGTGTGCGTAAGGTACATAAGCAGGGTAGAAATATTTAGTTTGCTGTGCTATGATAATAAGATACAGGAGATCGATATGATTCTTTCGACCCGGGAGGTTCATTTCTGTGACTGGCGGAAATACTCAAAAAAGACATCTTTCGCAGGCCATGCTTTTTATTTT
>ONPF01000041.1 GCA_900319635.1 uncultured Eubacteriales bacterium
TTCAACGTGGAGCCTCCCTTCTTCGTGGAGCTGGAGGTCACCGAGACCGATCCGGGCTTTGCCGGCAACACCGCCACCAATGCCACCAAGCCCGCCACCGTGGAGACCGGCGCCGAGATCAAGGTGCCCCTCTTCATCGAGCGCGGCGAGCGCATCAAGATCGACACCCGCACCGGCGAGTATCTGTCCAGAGCGTAACTGAGTGAATAAACCGTAGGGGCGGCCCTTGTGGCCGCCCGCGGTTTATAGAGCAGGCAGGAAATGTGCAAATGAAAAGGAGGTCACTATCATGACGATCGTTGAAAAAGCCGCGTATCTGAAGGGACTGACCGAGGGTCTGGGCGTGGAGCCGGATTCCCGGGACGGGAAGCTCTGGGGGGCGCTGAATGATCTGCTGGCCGACATGGCCCATGAGATCGAGGACCTCCAGTCCAGCCATCTGGATCTGGCCGACGCCATGGACGAGATGTGCGAGGATCTGACCATGCTGGAGGAGATGGTGGACGCCTACGACGTGCCGGATGACAGTTGGGACGATGAGGACGACTTCTTCGATGACGAGGACGAGGATCCGGACAAGATCTACGACCTGGACTTCTCCAAGGACGAGGAGCTGGACGACGTGGACGAGGATGAGGAAGAAGACGAGGAGCTCGAGGTGGACGGCGTGCTGTATGACGCCACCTGCCCCTCCTGCGGGGAGGAGATCACCTTCGACGAGGAGACCCTGGAGAAGGGCTCCATCCGCTGCCCCAACTGCGGGGAGGAGCTGGAGTTCGACCTGGGCGAGGATGAGTGAGAGCGCCCGGGCGGGCAAAAATATAATAATATATTAAGAGATAATAGAGATAATATTATTATAAGAGAATATATATTATTATAGAGAACGTATTATATATAAGAGAGCGCATGCCGGGCGGCCCCAGGGCCGCCCGGTTTTTTTGCGCGCCGACGTGGCTGACAACTGGAGGCCCCCGTGCAACCGGAGGCCCCCCCGCGTGTCCTTGCGAGGCCGGTTTGCCTTGCCTCCCCTGAAAGGGGTCTTGGGTGTGCCCAGTGCGCACACTGGGCGGAGGGGTCTGGTGTGGCGACGGCGCATTGCCGAGGGCATTGGCCCGAGTCCTTCATGCGCCTAGTCCCTTTAGGGACAATCCGCATCCCGCGTCTCCGTAGGGGGCGGCGTCCTCGACGCCCCGCATCCTTCGTCCTTGGGTCAAAGAATACGGATCGCCACACCAGCGTTGCGACGCTGGTTCGCGATGACAGCAGCGGGGGAGGATGTCGCTTGCGACAGGTGAGGGAGAGAGTTTCCCGTCCCCCCGTAGGGGCGATTCATGAATCGCCCGCAGACATGCGCCGATGTCCGACAAACGGGCTGTCGAGGGCGCCGGCCCCTACGATGCGGACGGACGTTTCCCCGTAGGGAGCGATCCCCGGATCGCTCCGCCGACATGCGCCGATGTCCGACAAGCGGGCCGTCGAGGGCGCCGGCCCCTACGATGCGGACGGACGTTTCCCCGTAGGGGAGGGGCTTGCCCCTCCCGCCGTCCCTGCATGCGTGTCCGACAAGCGGGCCGTCGAGGGCGCCGGCCCCTACGATGCAGACTTGCATTTCCCCGTAGGGGCGATTCACGAATCGCCCGCAGACCTGCGTCGATGTCCGACAAGCGGGCGGGTAATACCCGCCCCTACGCAGCGGACGGCCTTGCCTCCCCCTCCGGGGGAATTGCGGCTTCGCGCTGCCAGTGGCAGATGAAGCGAAGCCGGAATTTCCGCAGCGGTCGAAAAACGCAAGCAAACGAATGTGCGCAGCGTTTTGGTGGCAGCGGCGTGTAACGCCCGCCGCTGACGGAAGGGGTTGACCCGTAGGGAGCGATCCCCGGATCGCTCCGCCGACATGCGCGAACGTCCGACAAGCGGGCCGTCGGGGACGCCGGCCCCTACGATGCGGACGGACGTTTCCCCGTAGGGGCGATCCCCAGATCGCTCCGCCGACATGCGCGAACGTCCGACAAGCGGGCCGTCGGGGACGCCGGCCCCTACGATGCGGACGGACGTTTCCCCGTAGGGAGCGATCCCCGGATCGCTCCGCCGACATGCGCCGATGTCCGACAAGCGGGCGGGTAATACCCGCCCCTACGCAGCGACCTTGCCTCCCCTGAAAGGGGAGGTGTCGCCGGCGCTTGCGCCGGTGACGGAGGGGTGTCTCCCCCGTCCCCACCGTGTCATTGCGAACCAGTGACCGACGTCACTGGTGTGGCAATCCGCGTCCCCCGTCCCCGTAGGGGGCGGCGTCCTCGACGCCCCGCATCCTTCGTCCTTGGGTCAAAGAATACGGATCGCCACACCAGCGTTGCGACGCTGGTTCGCGATGACAGTTGCCTCTCCCACCGCCTGTTCCTCCCCCAGCGGGGGAGGATGTCGCTTGCGACAGGTGAGGGAGAGAGTTTCCCGTCCCCCCGTAGGGGCGATTCACGAATCGCTCCGCCGTCCCTGCACGCGTGTCCGACAAGCGGGCCGTCGAGGGCGCCGGCCCCTACGGAGCGGATGGACGTTTCCCCGCAAATTCCAAATTCCGAATTCCGAATTCCGCATTCATCTCCCGCCCCTGCGGATTCTCTCTTCTCTCTTCACTTTTTACTCTTCACTCCCCCCCCTGCGACAGCTGCGACAGCTGCGACGGCTTTTCCCCCGTCGCAAGCTGTCGCAAGCTGTCACGGGCCGTCGCGCCTGGGCGCATCTGTGACGAAACTGTGAACGGCTTTTCGGAAAATGCTCGAAAAATGATTGAAACGAAAAAATCGCTATGGTACAATACATAATTGGAAAACTATAACGACGGAGCAGGCGGATCATGGGAAAGATCAAGATCAAAACCAGGCGCGGCGTGACCCGGATCACCCGGAAGCTGGTGAAAACAGAGCATGTCAACACCATCGAGCTGGACATTCTGAAGAAAAACGAGATCCCGGGCCTGTTCCCCCCGCAGCAGACCCTGGATATCGAGAGCAAGGCCCTCACCTACCAGGTGGAGGCCTTCCCCACCCTGGCGGAGCTGCTGGAGCAGGAGATGGACTCGGGGCTCTTCTGCCGCCTGGTGCTGGAGCTGGTGCGCACCGTGCAGGACTGCAACTCCCACGGCATCCGCAGCAGCAACCTGGAGCTGGATCGGGAGGCGATCTTCTTCGACGAGAAGAATCAGTCCTTCCGCTTCCTGTTCTGGCCCATGGTCACCCTGGAGGAGGTGCAGGATTTCCGGGAGGAATTCCGCACCCTGGGCCTGCACTTCAAGCCCGCCGGGCCGGATCCGGAGTGCCGGCGGCGCTACCTGTCCTTTTTCGAGTCCCGGGCGAAGTTCAACATCGCCCAGCTGGAGAAGTTCGTCCAGGAGCTGAGCGAGTGGTGGGAGCGGCGCTGCGCCCCCCTGTCCCGGGCCAGATACCTGGTGATGACGGAGCTGAGCACCGGCAAGCGGGTGGAGATGAGCGCCTTCCCCTTCGTGGTGGGCCGCTCCCAGGAGCTCTGCGCCTTCAGCTGGCCGGGGGACGCCTCCATGAGCCGGCGGCACTTCTCCCTCTACCAGAACCACGGCTGCATGTTCCTGTCGGATCTGGGCTCCCGGAACGGCACCGTCCTGAACGAGAGCTTCCTCCTCTCCACGGATGAGGAGAGCGTCACCCCGGAGGGGATGACCCGGCTGAGCGCAAACCCCAGGATCCGCCACGGCGATTTCATCAGGGCTGGAAAGACCACCTTCCAGTGCCAGTTTATATAGCGCAAAGGGAGGAAACACCATGAATTTGATCCTTTCTGTGTACGCATACGCGGCTTACCGGGAGTTTTACCTGCCGGTGCTCAACGACGCGGACTACAGCCTGGTGCTCCACGCCGGGGAATTCGGCCTGTCCCGGGATCTGAAGCTGAAGATGGAGTCCGTCGGCGGAGAGTGGAAGATCCGCCGGGACGAGGGCTATTCCGTCTTCTGCCGGGACATGGCCTTTGACGATCAGCCCCTCAGAAGCGGGGATCAGATCAGCGTCCGCACCCGGGACGGGGAGACCGTCGTCATCCTGATCTGGGAGTCTGCCAAGGAGCTGGCCGCCTTCAAAAAATACCGGATCTGCAAGAACCGGATCAGCATCGGCAAGGCCCCGGAAAACGACATCTGCTATCAGGGCATGCGCCTCATCTCCGGCTCCCACGCCGAGATCGTCCAGCACAAGGACGGCGCCTACCTGCGGGATACGAGCAAAAACGGCACCTATGTGGGCGGAAAGCGCATCAGCGGCGAGGTGAAGCTCCGCTTCGGCGACATGATCAGCCTCTTCGGCCTGACCATTCTGTTTCTGGATACCATCCTGGCGGTGAACGGCCTGGGGGCCGAGCCCGCCGTCCGGCCGGACAGCATGGTTCTCATGGACTCCGTTCCCGACGGGGCCCGCCACAGGGAGCGGAAGGCCGGGGAGGAGGCTTTCGCCGAGGAGACCACGATCCACATCGCCCCCCGCAACTTCCCCCAGATCCATACCGAGGAGGAGACCATCGACGGCGTGCCCTCCAGAACCGAGGGGGACGGCCGTCCCGCCTGGATGAGCATCCTCCCTTCCCTGACCATGGTGCTGCCCATGGTGCTGGGCTTTTTGCTGATGAGCGGCGGATCCCTGGGCTTCGGCCTGGTGATCTCCGTGGGCTCCGCCGTGGTGGGCACCACCTGGGGCATCATCAACTACCGCTACGCCCTCAAGGACCGGCAGAAGAAGGAGCGCCGCCGCCAGGAGCGCTACGAGGCCTACCTGGTGGAGTGTACCGACCGGATCCGCGAGAAGTTCGAGCATAACCGGGAGGTGCTCCACTACATGTACCCGGACGCGGAGACCAAGGCCGAGTCCGTGCGGAGCCAGACCGGCCTCTGGGAGCGGAAGCGCCAGCACGCGGACTTCCTCTGCGCCCGGGTGGGCCTGGGCGACATGCCCTTCCAGGTGAAGATCAACGTGCCCCGCCGGGCCTTTACCCTGACGGACGATGAGCTCTCCGACCGGCCCCAGCGCATCAAGGAGAGCTATTCCACCATGCGGGAGGTCCCCATCAACGTGGATCTCTTCCATCGCGGCGTGGTGGGCATCCTCACCGGCGGCGACCGGGCCGCGGCTCTGGAGCTGACCCGCGTCCTGGTGACCCAGATCACCGCCAACCACTGCTATACGGACGTGAAGCTGGCCGCCCTCTATCACGGCGGGCGGGACACCGCCCGGCAGTGGGAGTATCTGCGCTGGCTGCCCCATGTGTGGAACGAGGAGCGCAGCATGCGCTATCTGGCCTCAGACAGCGCCGGCACCGACGAGGTGCTCTACGCCCTGACCCAGATGCTCCGCGGCCGGGCGGAGAGCCTGACGGAGAATCTGGTCACCAAGAAGCCGGTCTTCAGCCCCCACTATGTGCTCTTTGTGGAGGACGCCTCCTTCCTGGAGTCCCAGATGATCTCCAAGTACCTCTTTGAAAACGGGGCGGAGCTGGGGATCACCACCGTCATCCTGGCCGACAGCTATGAGCAGCTGCCCAGCTCCTGCGAGTTCGTCATCGAAAACAGCGACCGCTTCCACGGCGTCTACGCCACCAAGGAGGATCAGGACACCCGGGTGGAAGTGCGCTTTGACCGGATGGAGCTGGCCACCGCCGAGGATATGGCCAAGCAGATGAGCGCCCTGCGGGTCAACCAGCTGGAGAGCGGCAGCGACATCCCCTCCACCCTGACCTTCTTCGAGATGCTGGACATCCAGCGGCCGGAGGATCTGAACGTGCTGGACTACTGGCGCAAGAACCGCACCTACGAGTCCATGCGGGCGGCCCTGGGTCAGAAGATGGGCGGCCAGATCTGCTATCTGGACATCAACGAAAAGCACCACGGGCCCCACGGCCTGGTGGCCGGCACCACCGGCTCCGGCAAGAGCGAGACCCTGCAGACCTATATCCTGTCCCTGGCCATCAACTTCTCCCCCCAGGACGTGGGACTCTTTATCATCGACTTCAAGGGCGGCGGCATGGCCAATCTCTTCTCCAATCTGCCCCACATGGTCGGCCAGATCTCCAACCTCTCCGGCAACCAGGTGCGCCGCGCCATGGTCTCCATCAAGAGCGAGAACCTGCGCCGCCAGCGGATCTTCGGGGAGTTCGGCGTGAACCATATCGACGCCTATACCAAGCTTGTGAAGAACCGGGAGGCCACCGTGCCCATCCCCCACCTGCTCATCATCATCGACGAGTTTGCCGAGCTCAAGCGGGAGCATCCCGAGTTCATGCGGGAGCTCATCAGCGTGGCCCAGGTGGGCCGAAGCCTGGGCGTGCACCTGATCCTCTCCACCCAGAAGCCCAGCGGCACCGTGGACGACAATATCTGGAGCAATACCAAGTTCAAGCTCTGTCTCCGCGTGGCCGACAAGCAGGACAGCAACGACATGCTCCATAAGCCCGACGCCGCCTATCTGACCCAGGCCGGCCGGGGCTACCTGCAGGTGGGCAACGACGAAATTTACGAGCTGTTCCAGTCCGGCTGGAGCGGCGCGCTCTACGACGGCGGCGGGCCCAGCGTGCGCAGCAGCGCGGCCCTTCTGGACCTGCAGGGCAGGAACGCCGTCTCCGCCAACCGCAGCAAGAGCAAGCGCGTGCGGGAGCAGACCAAGGCCTGGATCGCCCAGCTCATCTCCGCCGTGGATCGGGCGGCGGCCCAGCTCTCTCTCCGGAAGGTGCCGGAGGGGCTGGGCCAGGAGGAGCTTGTGAACCTGGCCAAAAAGACCGCGGCGCTCATCAACGAGAAGGAGACCGTCTACGCCGAGAACGCCACCAACATCCGCCGGATCGAGGAGCTCATCGAGCTGCTGCCCGCGGAGCGGGAGGATCCCTCCGCCGTGGCGGAGCAGCTCATCGAGCAGTACCAGCGCCTCGGCAAGAAGCTGCCGGAGTGCCAGGAGCGCACCCAGCTGGACGTGATCGTCCGGTATCTGGCCGAGGTCGCCCAGAAGAGCGGGCTCGTGAACAAGCAGCAGCTCTGGATGCCCCTGCTGCCGGAGCAGCTGACCCTGGAGGAGCTGCCGGGCTACAGCGAGGCCGCCTGGCGCAAGGGCCAGTGGAACGCCCACAGCGGCGAGTTCTCCCTGGACGCCTTCCTGGGCCTGGCCGACGATCCCGAGCATCAGCAGCAGTTCCCCGTGACCCTGGATCTGGCGGACAAGGGCCACCTGATGGTGGTCGGCAGCGTCTCCAGCGGCAAGAGCACCCTGCTGCAGACCCTCATTTACAGCATGATCAGCACCTATTCCCCGGCGGAGCTGAACGTCTACGCCATCGACTACAGCAGCCAGATGCTCTGCGCCTTCGAGGAGGACGCCCATGTGGGCGGCGTGGTCATCGAGGGGGAGGACGAGAAGCTGGACAAGCTCTTCGTCATGCTCTTCAACATGCTGCAGGAGCGCAAGACCCGCATCCGCGGCGGCAGCTTCGGCCAGTACGTGCGCCTGGCGAAGGAGCCGCTGCCCGCGGTGGTGCTGGCCATCGACGGCTACGCCAACTTCAGCGAAAAAACCGAGGGCCGCTTTGAGGCCCAGCTGCTGGAGCTCTCCCGCACGGCGGAGGGCTACGGCATCTATCTGATCATCTCCTGCGGCGGCGTGGGCAACGGCGAGCTGCAGACCAAGATCGCCGGCAACATGCGCCAGGCCATCTGCCTGGAGCTGGGGGACAAGTTCCAGTATGCCGACGTGCTGCACACCACCCACTTCGACGTGCTGCCCGAGGAGAACGTGAAGGGCCGCGGCCTTGCCATCCTGGACGGCAGCATCCTGGAGTATCAGACCGCCATCGCCTGCCGGGCGGAGAACGACTATCAGCGGGGCGAGCAGATCCGCAAGCGCTGCGCCCAGATGAGCGCCCAGTGGACGGGCGAGCCCGCCCTGCAGATCCCCACCATCCCCGAGAAGCCTGTCTGGGAGGAGTATTCCGCCCTGCCGGCCTACCGGGCCGCCATCAAGACCGGGCGCAAGCTGCCCGCCGGCTATAGGAAGGAGACCGCGGAGCTCTACTGCGTGGATCTCAGCGCGAATTTCCGCTATCTGATCCTGGGCGCGGACCGCTCCGGCAAGTCCGTGTTCCTCCAGAACCTGATGTGCTCCGCCGCCGCGCTGGACTGCGAGCGCTACCTGGTGGATCTGGACAAGACCGACGGCCCCGCCGCCGCCGCCACCGGCACGGCGTACATCACCGACCAGGACGGCCTGCTCAAGCTCACCCGCAGACTGCTGGAGACCACCAACGAGCGGGGCGCCCTGCGCAAGCAGCTGCGCACCGACGGGCTGGACGACGAGGAGATCTATAACGCCATCGCGGCAAAATTCCCGCCGATCTTCGTCTTCTTCGCCAATTTCAAGACCTTCCTGGACGCCGCCTACAAGCGCATCGAGGGCGTGGGGCAGATCGGCGCCTCCATGCAGCCCATCTTTGAAAAGGGCCGTTCTCTGAACGTGTTCTTCTTTGCCGCGGCCAATTCCGGCAGCATCGCCCAGATGAGCGACAAGGCCGCCTATCTCAGCTTTGTCAGGAACTGCCCCGGCGTGCTGCTGGGCACGGAGCTGCCCCGGCAGAACGTGTTCCAGTTCCAGAACATCCGCTACAACGAGCAGAACAAGCGCTACAAGGCGGGCATCTGCTACGCCACGAACCAGCAGGATCCGCAGACGATGGATCTCATCGTCTTCCCCAACAACAAGCGCAGTAAGGCCAAATGATACGGATTTGTGTGTTGGCCGGGCAGACAGACCTGGCCTGGCTCCGGGATACGGTGGCGGAGCTGAGCATCCGCCGCGGCTGGCCGGACTGCGAGCTGGACGGCGCCTCCCGCCCCGCCGAGTGGGAGCAGAGGCTCCAGCCCTACGGCAGCGTGGATCTCGTCATCGCCGATATCGGCCTGGACCCCGGGGCGGAGCTTCTCAAGCTTGCCCGCCGGGCCAATCCCGCCGCCCTGGTGGTGCCCCTGGTCTCCGCCTCCGTGCCGCCCACGGTCTATGTCCGGCCGGAGATCCTGCCCTTCAGCCTGCTCTGGCAGCCCATCCGGGCGCCGGAGAACCGGGAGATGCTCTCCCGGGTGCTGGAGCATGTCTTCGCCGCCGCCGCGCCCGAGGAGCAGGTGCTCACGGTGAAGGGGAAGCGGGAGTCGCATAAGATCCCCTATCGGGAGATCTGTTATTTCGAGGCCCGGGAGAAGCGGGTCTTCGCCCACCTGCGGGAACAGGAGCTGGCCATGAACGAGACCCTGGCCGCCCTGGAGGAGCGGGTGCCACCCTGCTTTCTGCGCTGCCACAAGGGCTTTCTCGTGAACGCCGATATGGTGGAATCGGTGGACTGGAGCGATCAGACGCTGCTGCTGCGGGGCGGGGAGACGGTTCCCGTCTCCAGGAGCTACCGCGCCAAGGTGAAGGAGAGAATCAATGGAATTGACTGAACACAGCGTGTGGATCCTCCCGGCTCTGGAGCTGAACCTCTGCCTGCAGATGCTGGGCGCCGGGGAGAGACAGGTGCTGCCCGTGGCCCGGACCGATACGCCCCTGGATCACCGGATGCTCAACAGCTTCCTGTATCTGCTGGAGCTGGGCCTGGTGGAGACGGAGGGCGCCCGCTTCCGCCCCAGCCAGAGGCTGCGCCGGCGGCTGGAGCCTGTGGCCTCCCCGGTGCAGATCCTGCGCCTGGGGGACGGAACGGAATTTGTCCTCGCGGCCTATCTGGGCGAGGATGCCATCACCCTGGCCGAGGTGCAGGGCGAGGACGGGCAGAGCTGCCGGCTCAGCGCCGTGACGCCTGCGGAGCTGGCCGAGGCGCTGGAGCGCCTGCCGGAGCGGCTGGAGCCGGAGCAGCTCCAGCTGGAGCTGCTGGATCGGGAGGGGCAGACCCTTCTGAGAGCGCCGCTGCCCCCGGAACCGGAGGGGAGGCGGGAAGCGATCCGGAGCGTCCTTAAAAAAGCGAAGCTCCCGGCGCAGAAAGAAGAAAAGCCCGCCGAGAGCGGCATAAGGGAGGAATAGAGATGCTTTTGTCTGTCTTTTTTGCGGAAACCAATCAGGCCTATGACTTCAAGCTGGACGGGAACGTCCCGGTGGCCCAGCTTCTGGACGAGGTGGTGGGCATGATCTCCCAGCGGGATCACGTCCCCCTCAAGCGGGAGCCCGGCCCCTTCCTCCTGTGCAGCAAAAAGCAGGGGAGGATCCTGAGCAAGTCCGCCACGCTGCTGGAAAACGGCGTCGTCTCGGGCGACGAGCTGATGCTGGTTTGAGCCTGCCGCGTCTCCCCGGGCGCGAGAACATGCAGCTTGTCGGCTTTCGGGCGCCGTTCGTCGGGGCTGTGCGCACAAAGGGGAGGGCTGTGCTATGATGGCACCAGAACAGAGAAGACAAAAAAACAGGACTGAGACTGACGGAATGAAATGAAACTGAAAGTAAATATTCCCATGCTGGCGGAATCCGAGATGGAGCTGCGGGTTCTGTCGACCCGGATGCGGGCGATCGCAGACGAGGTGTACGCGGTGCGGAGTTCGCTGCTGAGCTTCGGAGAGACATTTCGGCACGAGGCCTCGCTGACGGGAAGAAAACAGGATAAGCTGATGGAAGAAATGCTCCAGATGCGGACGCTGGCCGATGTCCTGGAGAATGTGCTGGAGCTGTACGGAAGCTGCGAGCGGCAGCAGGAAATGAACGCCGAGATCACAAACGCGGCGATCCGGACAGACCTGGTGCAGCGGAGCGGAGGCGACCGCAGCTACCACAGCACAGAGCAGCTCACAGCGGCCTATGAGAAGCTGATCGGGCCCCTGCTGGAAGGGCAATGAGAAAGGAAGAGGCGGACATGAGATTTGAAGTGGACACGAACCAGGTGTCGCAGACGGTGACGAAGATGACGGAGCTGATCCGGAACATCGCCGATGGGAAGAGCCAGATGATGAACGCGGTGGGCTCTCTCAGCGCCATGTGGGAAGGGGAGGCGCACGACGCCTTTTTGGCCCAGGTGCAGGTGGACGACGGGGAGCTGCAGACCCTGGTGCAGGATCTGGACGCCATCGCGGAACGCTTCGACCAGGCGCGGATCGCGTACGACAACTGCGAGAACAAGGCGATGGAGACCATCGCGGCGATCACGGTGTAAGGGGGAAGAGAAATGGCAATAGCGGGAAGGCTGAAGGTGGATCCTGAGGTGCTGCGGGCCCAGTCCAACGCGGTGGAAAACGAGCGGAGGAAGATGCAGGGCTATTTCGACGATCTGAAAGCGGTGATCGAGGGGAGCTCGGGCTACTGGATCGGAGAAGCGGGAGACGCGCACCGGAAGCTGTATCTGAGCCGGATCGGGAAGGTAGAGGAGATGCTGGCGCGGTACCGGGAGCATGTGCGGGACCTGCAGATCATGGCGGGCGTGTACACGGAGGCGGAGGCGAGAGCCACGTCCCAGGCGGAGGCGCTGCCGGCGAGCACGCTGGAGTAAAGGAGAGGGAGAGATGGACGCGATACGAACGATCAACATCACCTTTGGCAACGCCAAGCGGCAGGCGGAGCGGCTGAATGACTGCTCGAACCAGCTGCAGAAGATCCGGCAGCAGATCGACGCGCTGCGTGGGAATCTGCAGCGGGACTGGAGCGGGGACGCGGCGAACGCGTTTCTGGCCAAGTGCGACGCGCTGCAGGAGAAGATCAACAACAGCGCCACGGACATCAACCGGATCGCAGGGGTGATCCGGAGCGCGGCGAACGCGTACTACAGCGCGGAGATGAAGGCGATCGAGATCGCAAACAGCCGGGACTGAAAAACCGAGTGAACAACCGCCAGAGGAGAAGGCGGAGAGAGATAAAAGAACAAAATAAAAGATAACGGGAGGAACAAAACATGAGCAGATACTCTTTGACAGCGCAGGAGCTGCAGGGCGCGATCACCGAGCTGAGCGCGAACAACGGGCAGTTCAAGAACCGGGTAGCGGACCTGCTGAACGCGCAGCAGAAGCTGGCGGGGATGTGGCAGGGCGATGCGAACAACGCGTTCAACACGGCCTTCAACAACGACAAGGGCCAGTGGGATACCTTCGCCCAGCTGATGGACAAGTACATCGAGACGCTGCAGACCATCAAGAACACCTACGAGACGGCGGAGGCGGCGAACACCCAGACCGCGGCGACCCGGAGCTACTGATCCGGGGCGGGAAGCGGAAGACACAACTTGTTTTGAAGACTGAAAGGAGATAAAGATCATGGAAGGAACCCTTCTTGTAACCCCCGAAGAACTGACGACGGCAGCCGGCGAATTCAGCGCACAGGCGACGCAGATCACCTCCCTGCACCAGGCGATGCTGGGGAAGGTGCGGTCACTGACCTGGGAGGGCGAAGCGGCCAACACCTATAAGACGAAGTTCAACGCCCTTGAGGCGAGCATGACGCGCATCAACGCCATGATCCAGGAGCATGTGCGGGATCTGAACGAGATGGCGCAGCAGTACAGCAGCGCCGAGAAGGCCGCCCAGTCCGCGGCGGAGGGCCTGCCTGCCAGCACCCTGGACTAAGCCGGGGGAAAGCACCGTGCCGGGAGACCAGAGCTGGTCTCCCGGCGACGCGTAATACTAACACCTAATAGAAATCTTTGAATCTTTCCGGTCAGAATCGCGCCATGCTTCGTTGCTTCCCTTGACCATATATCTCCATTATGCTCTGCGGGAAGCGCCTCGCCTGTCACAATTCTGCCTCGGAAATCTTTCTAAAGC
>ONPF01000017.1 GCA_900319635.1 uncultured Eubacteriales bacterium
TAAGGCTCCTTCGTCGCCAAGAACTTGTAGTGAGTGACCGATGTCTGCATTTTTGCCGAAGGCAAAAAGCGGTGTGGCGATCCGTAACCTGAAAGCCTTAAAAATACAGCTTTTTTGAAGAAGAACGGATTGCCACGCCGTAGGGAGGCATGCCTACATGCCTCCGGAGCGATTGAACGGCGGAGCGATCATGGGATCGCTCCCTACGGCTCGCAATGACATGCTTTGGGGTTTGTCTACAGTCTGCGCGGCGCAGCAAAAAGCTGCGCCGCTGCTTTTTTGGGAAGCGCCCCACAAAAAAGCCTTGACAATTCATTTTTTTAGCGTTATGATGCGTCCATCAAACCGAAGAGCAGGAAGAGTACTCCGCAAAACGCATCCCTTCAGAGAGCCGCCGGTCGGTGCGAGGCGGCGGGAGACGGGCGGAGGAATGGCCCTGCGAGGGCAAACAGAACGGGGGCGCAGCCCCTCAGTATGGGCGACGGGCTTGGCGAGCCGTTATCCAAACGCCGCCGTGTGTTGGCACGGTCAGAGTGGGCGCATGTGCGCCAAGCCGGGTGGTACCGCAGGAGTTTTTTCAGCTCTTGTCCCTGCATTTTTGCGGAGACAAGGGCTTTTTCTTTGCCTCCAGCCTGTGAAAAAAGGAGCGATCCCCATGAAAAACCTTGAAATCCCCTACAAAACCTATCTCACCGAGCAGGAACTGCCCACCGCCTGGTACAACCTGCGCGCCGACATGAAGGAGAAGCCGGCGCCGCTGCTGAATCCCGGCACGGGCAAGCCTCTGAGCGCGGAGGAGCTGACGCCCATCTTCTGCGAGGAGCTGGTGCGCCAGGAGCTGGACAACGACACCGCCTTCTTCCCCATCCCCCGGGAGATCCGGGACTTTTACAAGATGTACCGCCCCTCGCCTCTGGTGCGGGCCTACTGCCTGGAACTACAAGTTCGAGGGCAACAACACCTCCGGCAGCCACAAGCTGAACTCCGCCATCGCCCAGGCCTACTACGCCAAACAGCAGGGGCTCCGGGGCGTCACCACCGAGACCGGCGCCGGCCAGTGGGGCACGGCCCTCTCCATGGCCTGCGCCTACCTGGGGCTGGACTGCAAGGTGTTCATGGTGAAGGTCAGCTACGAGCAGAAGCCCTTCCGCCGGGAGGTCATGCGCACCTACGGCGCCAGCGTCACCCCCTCCCCCTCCATGGAAACCGAGGTCGGCAGGAAGATCCTGGCCGCGCACCCGGGCACCACCGGCTCCCTGGGCTGCGCCATCTCCGAGGCGGTGGAGGTCGCGGTCAAGAACCCCGGCTACCGCTATGTGCTGGGCAGCGTCCTCAACCAGGTGCTGCTGCACCAGAGCGTCATCGGCCTGGAGGCCAAGGCCGCCCTTGACAAGCTGGGGGTAAAGCCCGATCTCATCATCGGCTGCGCCGGCGGCGGCAGCAATCTGGGCGGGCTCATCGCCCCCTTCATGGGCGAGAAGCTCCGGGGCGAAAAGGACTACCGCATCATCGCCGTGGAGCCCGCCTCCTGCCCCAGCTTCACCCGCGGCAAGTTCGCCTACGACTTCTGCGACACGGGCATGATCTGCCCCCTGGCCAAGATGTACACCCTGGGCAGCTCCTTCATCCCCTCCCCCAGCCACGCCGGCGGCCTGCGCTTCCACGGCATGTCCACCGTGCTCAGCCAGCTCTACCACGACGGCTATCTGGAGGCCCGGGCGGTGGAGCAGACAGCGGTGTTCCAGGCGGCGGAGCAGTTTGCCCGCTGCGAGGGCATCCTCCCCGCGCCGGAATCGAGCCACGCCATCCGCGTTGCCATCGACGAGGCGCTCAAATGCAAGGAGACCGGCGAGGAGAAGACCATCCTCTTCGGGCTCACCGGCACCGGCTACTTCGATCTCACGGCCTACCAGCAGTTTAACGACGGGCTCATGACCGACCGGATCCCCACGGACGAGGAGCTTGCGCGGAGCCTCGCCGCCCTGCCCCAGGTGCCGGAGGCGTGAAGGGTGCGGATTGCCGCGCCAGTGTGCGCGCTGGTGCGCAATGACATGCAGAGGGTTCATTCCTTCATTTCCTCCCTCTTGCCCCCGCTTCGGCGGGGGCTTTACTTTGGCCGTAAACTGGGATAAAATAAGGAAAAACCCCTTCGGGAGGATCGAGCTTTGAACACAGCCTATTATACTTGCATCCTGGAAAACCAGCCGGATCGGGCGCTGCGGGTGGCGCGGATCGTCCGGGGCGTCAGCTGGACGGCGGCGGTACTGGAAAACGGCCAGACCGGCGTCGCCATGCGCACGGCGGGCGAGAGCCGCCCCCGGATGTTTGAGACGCTCATCGGGCTTTCCGCCGGAGAGGCCGCCCGGGCCGCTCTCTCCTGGAACTATGAGGAGGCCTCGGAGGGCATGGCGGTTTTGAACGCCTGCTACAACACCGCGGCGCGGATCGACGCCCTGGGCGCCCGCTACACCGGCAGCGCGCTGGAGGGCATCGAGCTCTCGGGCCGCACAGTGGGCTTCGTGGGCCATCTGGTCAAGCACAGCGGCATCACCGAGGAGCTGCTCTCGCCGGTGAAGGAATACTTCATCCTGGAGCGGGAACCCAAGCCCGGCGACTATCCGGACGCCGCCTGCGAGTACCTGCTGCCCCGGTGCGACCTGGTGGTCATCACCGGCAGCGCCTGGGTCAACAAGACCATGCCCCGGCTCCTGGAGCTGGCGCGGGGGGCGGAGATCGTCCTCACCGGCCCCACGGTGCCCCTCTGTCCCCAGCTGCTGGAGCTTGGCCTCCGGCGCCTCAACGGCTGCGCCATTACGGAGCCGGAGGCCATGTTGGAGAAGATCGTGCAGGAGCGCACTTCGGTGAACGCCTTCTGCCGCCACTTCACCCTGGAGAAATAGGATGGATACGGTCAATCTGATCTGCAGCCTGCTGCTTCTGGGGCTGATCGTCTATTTCCTGCTCGACGCCGCCCTGCGGCGCGGAAGCCTTGCCGCCCTGGCCGCGGGCAGCGGGGAGGAGCCGCCCCTCTCCCACCCCTGGAGGCTCGCGCTCTGGGGGCTCATCGGCCTCTTCACCCTGCTGCGGCTCTATCGCTTTGGGGCGGTGCCCGGCGGCTTCAACCAGGACGGCGCCATGGCGGCGGTGGACGCGCTGGCCCTGGCAAAGCACGGCACCGACCGCTTCGGCACCTGGCTCCCGGCCCACTTCACCGCCTGGGGCTACGGGCAGATGAGCGTTCTGCTGAGCTACTGCATGGCGCCGCTCTTCCGCCTCTTCGGCATGAACAGCGTCACGGCGCGGCTGCCCATGCTGCTCTGGAGCTTTGGCGGCATGGCGGCGGTCTACGGGCTGCTGCGGGGAATCTGCTCCCGCCGAGGGGCGCTTCTGGGGCTGCTGTTTCTCGCCGTCTGCCCCTGGCACTTCATGCAGAGCCGCTGGGCGCTGGACTGCAATCTCTTCCCCCACTGCTTTGTGATCGGCCTCACGCTCCTGTGGCATGGCACGAAAAGGCCCGCCGCCCTCTACGGCTCCATGGTCTTCTTCGCCCTCTGCATGTACTGCTACGGGCTTGCCTTTCTCTCGGTGCCGCTGTTCCTGCTGCTGGCCTGTGTGCTGCTGCTGCGGGGCAAATGGATCCGCTGGCAGCAGGCGCTGGGCTGCGTGCTGGTCTACTTTGCCCTCTCCTTTCCCATCTACGGCACCATGCTGATTAACGCCCTGGGCTGGGAGACGGTGGAGCTGCCCTTCGTCACCATGCCCTACTTTCCCCAGAGCGTCCGGGCAAACGACCTGATCTTCTATTCTACGGAGCCGCTCCGGCAGCTGGGCGAGAACGCCAAGGCGCTCTGGCAGGTGGGCTTCCGGCAGGGGCCGGATCTGCCCTGGAACGCCATCGACGGCTTCGGCACCGTGTACCGCTGCGCCTGGCCCCTGGGGCTTCTGGGGCTGGGGCTGACCGTCGCCCGCGCCTTCCGCGCCGCGGATCGGCGGCAGCGCCTGGGCTACCGGCTGCTGCTGCTCTACTGGCTCTGCGCCCTGCTGACCGGGCTTTGCGTCAATGGCGTCAACGTGAACCGCCTGAACATCCTCTTCTACGCCCACGCGCTCTTCATCGTCCTGGGGGCGGAGGCCCTGCTGCGCCGCGCCTGGCTGCGCTGGCCGCTGCTGGGCGCCTGCCTGCTGCTGAGCGCCCTGTTTTTCCACAGCTACTTCGGCCCCTGGGCAGAGCGTATCTCCGACCTCTTTTACGAGGACTTTCTGCAGGCGGTAGACTACGCCGGGGAGCAGGAGGCTGAGCGCATCGTCATCACCCCGGACGTGCAGTTTACCGGCAGCCGCCAGGTGGCCGAGATCCTGACCCTCTACGAGCTGGATCTGGACGCCGAGTACTTCCAGGGCAAGACCGGCGAGCCCATCCCCTACCGGGATCGCTTCGTCTACCGGAATCTGACGGGGGAGGATCTGGCGTCTCCGACGCCGGGGACGCTCTTTGTGCTGAAAACTTCCACCCTGCCGCCGGAGCTCCCGCCGGGCTGGGTGACGCAGGACTTTGACAGCTACTGCGTGCTTTGTTATACAGGAGGATAAGATGGAAATCTTTGAAGAACGCTACACCGTCCCCCAGGAGGGGCTCTGCACCGGGGATCTCTTCCGGCTGATGCAGAAGGTCTCCGGCGACCACTGCCGCAAAATCGGCTACGGCGAGACCTGGATGGAGGCGCGGGGGATCATGTGGGTCATCATCCGCCACGGCGTGCAGGTGCTGCGCTGGCCGCAGCCGGGGGAGGCGCTTCTCGCCCGCACCTGGCCCGGCGCCACCCGCCACGGCATGTGCCCCCGCTTCTACCGCATCGAGGGCGCCGGGGGCGAACTGCTCATGGAGGGCTGCGCCATCTGGTCGGTGGTGGATCGCAAGACGCGGAAAATGGTGATCCCCGGCGAGTACGGGCTGGAGATCGAGCCCCTGATCACGGGGCTGGAGAGCCGCCGCCCCGGCGCGCCCCTGCGCCTCGCGGCCACGGAACAGGCCGCGTACACCGTCACCGAGGACGTGCTGGACGAGAACGGCCACATGAACAACACCCGCTACTATGACCTGGCGGAGAACTGTCTGGGCACCCGGGGCCGGGCGCTGCGCACGGCGCTGGTGGAGTATGTGGCGGAGGCGCGGCTGGGCGACACGCTGCGCCTGGGCTGGAGCTGGCAGGAGGGGCGCTGCGCCCTCTCCGGCGAGCTGGAGGGCACGGCCTTCCGGATGGAGCTCAGCTATTTTGACGGGGAGGCCGCCAAGGCACCCGCCACCCCTTGAAGAACGTCCTTCCCTGTGCTATACTGGTATTTGCGGCGTCCCCATTACCCGGCGAGCCGCCCCAGCGGGCGCGGCCCCGGCACTTTTGAAAGGATTGTGACATGAAACAGTACGCGGAAATGACCAAGGCCGAGCTCCAGGAGGAGCTGGAGCGCGTGAACACCCGTTACGAGGAGCTGAAGGCTCTCGGGCAGAATCTCAACATGGCACGCGGCAAGCCCAGCAAGCAGCAGCTGGACATGGCTGCCGAGATGATGGACATCCTCCGCTCCGACAGCGACTACAGCATCGACGGCATTGACGCCCGCAACTACGGCAATCTGGAGGGGCTGCCCTCCTGCCGCAAGCTCTTTGCGGAGCTGCTGGACGTGAAGCCCGAGCAGGTCTTCATCGGCGGCAGCGCTTCCCTGCAGCTCATGTACGACACCATCGCCAAGGCCTACACCCACGGCCGGGTGATGAGCCCCACGCCCTGGGCGAAGCTCGACAAGGTGAAGTGGCTCTGCCCCGCCCCCGGCTATGACCGGCACTTCGGCATCTCCGCTAGCTTTGGCATGGAGATGATCCCCGTGCCCATGACCGCCGAGGGTCCGGATATGGACCTGGTGGAAGAGCTGGCCAGGGATCCGGAGGTCAAGGGCATGTGGTGCGTGCCCAAGTACTCCAACCCCGACGGCATCATCTACTCCGCCGAGACCATCCGCCGCATCGCCTCCCTGCAGCACGCGGCTCCCGACTTTCTGCTGATGTGGGACAACGCCTACTGCGTGCATGAGTTTGACGGCGACTATGTGCCCTTCCCCGACATTCTGAAGGAGTGCGAGAAGTACGGCAACGCCGACATGGTGTTTGAGTTCGCCTCCACCTCCAAGATCACCTTCCCCGGCGCGGGCATCTCCGTCTTCGCCTGCAGCGAAAACAACATGGCCTACATGAAGAAGCTCCTGAACGCCCAGATCATCTCCTACGACAAGGTAAACCAGCTCCGCCACGTCCGCTATCTGAAGGACAAGGCCGGCGTTCTCGCCCTGATGAAGCGCCACGCGGCCATCCTGGGGCCCAAGTTCAAGTGCGTGTTGGAGAATCTGGAGCGGGAGATCGCGCCTCTCGGCATCGCCAGCTGGGAAAAGCCCAAGGGCGGCTACTTCGTCAGCGTCAACACCATGCCCGGCATCGCCAAGGCCACCTGGCAGCTCTGCAAGGAGGCGGGCCTCACCATGACCGGCGCCGGCGCCACCTTCCCCTACGGCAAGGACCCCCAGGACAGCAACATGCGCGTGGCCCCCTCCCTGCCCCCCATCCAGCAGCTGGAGCAGGCCATGGACATCTACTGCACCAGCATGAAGCTGGCGGCACTCCGGAAGCTCCTGGCAGCGTGACGCGACTGCCTCCCCTGCTTCCCCCTCCGGGGGAAGTGGCCGAGCAAAGCGAGGCCGATAGGGGCGGATGTTGCCCCCTTCCGTCAACTCGCAAGCTCGCTGACACCTCCCCCAAGGGGGAGGCAAGAAATCAGATCCTCATTTTCAGAAGACGGGAGGCCGCCAGCCGCGGCCTCCCGTTCTTTTTGTTCTTCCCCCAGCGGGGACTTTTGCCGAAGTAAAAGCTGCCGGTGGCAGGTTTTGCTGGCAAAAGAGGAGTGAAGCGAACAATGCCCGGAGGGCAGATGAGGGAGAAATATCCGCTTTCGCCCTTGTCAACGTAGAGCAGCAAAGGGGACTCTCCCTCATCCGCCCCAGTGTGCGCACTGGGGCACCTTCCCCCGCTGGGGGAAGGACACGCGCTCGACAGAGGCTCCAGCAAAAAAGGGCAGGCCGCAAGCCGCGGCCTCCCGTCAAGCTTTCGGTGTGCGCTTGTAGGGGTCGGCGTCCCCGACGACCCTGTCATCCTGTGGGAAGCGCAGCGGAGCCGAGGGATCTTTCGGCTCGCCCTCCGGGCTCGCTCAAGATGACAGAACCGCGTTTATCCGCTATCTGCGCCCCTGCCGCTCTTTTTGGGAGCGGGCAGGGGCTTTTTTCGTCTTTTTCCGCAAGAGGCTTTCTCTTTTCTGCCGCCTGTGATAGAATGGGAGCAGAATTGTGCAGAGGGGGGCTTTGCCGTGCAAGCGCTGCTGTTTCCCATGGAGCTGAGCCTGCGGATGGTGCTGATCGCGGTGGTGGGCGTGTTTCTCGCCGGCTTTGTGGACGGGATCGCCGGAGGCGGCGGGATCATCTCCGTGCCCTGCTATCTGCTGGCGGGGCTGGAGCCCCACCTGGCCCTGGGCACCAACAAGCTCTCCTCCTGCATCGGCACCGCCGTGTCCGCCGGGCGCTATATCCACGGCGGCTATGTGGACTGGAGGCTCGGCATCCCCTCGGTGGTGCTGGCCATCGGCGGCGCGGCCCTGGGCACCCGGCTGCAGCTCATGGTGGACGAGACGGTGCTGAAAATCCTGCTGCTGGTGCTGCTGCCCCTGGTGGCGGCGGTGGTGCTGCGGCAGCGGCAGCTGCCCGAGGAGCGGGGCCAGATCGAGCCCCGGCGGCAGATGGCGCTGGTGCTCTCTTCGGCGCTGGTGCTTGGCACCTACGACGGCTTTTACGGTCCGGGCACCGGCACCTTTCTGCTGCTCTGCTTCTGCACCCTGGGCAAGCTGGATGTGCGCACCGCCTCGGCAAACGTGAAGCTGGTGAACCTCTCCAGCAACCTGGGCGCCCTGGCCACCTCGCTGATAAACGGCAAGGTCTTTCTGGCCCTGGGTCTGATCGCCGCCCTCGCCTCCGTGGCCGGCCACTGGCTGGGCTCGGGGCTGGCCATCAAGGACGGCTCCAGGATCGTGCGGCCGGTGATTTTGCTGGTGCTGGCGCTGCTGGCGGTGAAGGTCGTGACGGAGCTTTTCTGAGGAGGAGAGAAAAACATGAACATTTACATTGCTTTTTCCCTGTTTTCCCTGATTATTCTGCTTTATTGGGTCATCACGGAGCTGTTTACGATCTTCTTCCGCTTTACCGGTCTGCCGGAGGAAAAGGCCCGCTTCCAGGTGATCTCCCTGCTCACAGGCTGCGGCTTCACCACCCGGGAGAGCGAGATGATCCTCTCCAACCGGCGGCGGCGCAGGCTGGCGCGGATCACCATGCTCTTCGGCTACGTCTTTAACATCACCATTGTCTCCGCCTTCATCAACGTCTTCCTCTCTCTGAAGGTGGCGCAGGTGGAGGACTACCTTCTGGTAGTGCTGATTCCTCTGGCGGTGATCGCCATCATCTTCATCTTCATCCGGGTGCCCGCCATCCGCTCCTGGGGCGACCGGGTGCTGGAGAACTTTGCGAACCGGCTGATCCGGGGCGAGCAGGGGAACCTTGTGATGCCCCTGGACTACCTGGGCAAGGACTCCATCGCCCTCATCACCCTGCGGCAGATCCCGGAGCAGTATCAGGGCGTCACCCTGGCGAAAACCGGTCTGAAGGCGGACACGGGGATCCTGGTCATGGTGGTGGAGCACCCCAACGGCAAGGCCGAGGCCGCCGGGGCGGACACCGTCTTTTCCGTGGGCGACAAGCTGACCGTCTTCGGCGACTATGCCACCATCTGCCGCGCCTTCCAGGCCCGGGAGCGCTTTTCGGACGCAGAGTGAGTCAGACCCCGTGCCGCCTGCTCCGACAATATCTTCCAAATATCCTTGCGCTTTCTTGGCAGTTTCATGCATTGACAGCGCCTTGGCGCTGCTCTTATAATAGGACAAAACTTGACTGTATGGCTGTTTTTTCAGCCGGAGGATCGTATGCACCACGACGCCATGCGCATGACGGAGGGCTCCATCGCCGGACAGATGCTCCGTTTTGCCGCGCCCCTCTTTCTGGGGAACCTGTTCCAACAACTGTATAATACCGCGGACGCGCTGATCGTGGGCAACATGCTGGGAAACGACGCCCTGGCCGCCGTCAGCGCCACGGGCACCCTGGTCTTTCTGATCATCAGCCTCTTCGTGGGCATCTCCGCCGGCGCGGGCGTGCTGATCTCCCGCTACTTCGGCGCCCAGGACTATGAGAAGCTGGAGAAGGCCATCCACACCAACGTGGCCTTCAGCCTGGTGGCCGGGCTGCTGATGACCGCCTTCGGCGTGATCTTCACCCCCCAGCTGCTGACCTGGATGGGGACGCCGCCGGACGTGATGGATCTCTCCGTCACCTACATCCGCATTTTCTTTGCCGGGAGCCTGGGTCTGGTGCTCTATAACGGGCTCCGGGGCGTGATGCAGGCCGTGGGCGACGGGAAAAACCCCCTCAAGTATCTGATCTTCTGCTCCTGCCTGAACGTGGTGCTGGACATCAGCTTCATCGGCCTGTTCCATACCGGCGTGGGCGGCGCTGCCCTTGCCACCATCATCTCCCAGTTTCTCAGCGGCCTTTTATGCCTGCGGCGGCTGATGCACACAGACGAGGAGTACCGGGTGGTGCTGAAAAAGATCCGCTTCCACTGGCCGACCCTGAAGCTCATCGTGCGCTACGGTCTGCCCTCCGGCATCCAGAACTCGGTCATCGCCATTGCAAACGTGGTGGTGCAGGCCAATATCAACGACTTCGGCAAGATGGCCGTGGCCGGCTGCGGCGCCTATTCCAAGATCGAGGGCTTTGCCTTCCTGCCCATCACCAGCTTCACCATCTCCCTCACCACCTTTGTGGGGCAGAACCTGGGCGCCCGGGAGTACGGCCGGGCGAAAAAAGGCGCCCGCTTCGGCATGCTCTGCGCCATCATCGCGGCGGAGGCCATCGGGCTGCTGGTCTATCTGCTTGCGCCGCTGCTGATCCGCGCCTTTACCGACGAGCCGGAGTCCATCGGCTTCGGCGTGGATAAAGCGCACATCTGCTCGCTGTTCTTCTTCCTGCTGGCCGCCAGCCACAGCCTGGCCGCGGTGCTCCGCGGCGCGGGCAAGGCCGTCATCCCCATGATCTCCATGCTGTCCTTCTGGTGCGTCATCCGGGTGACCTTCCTGCACTTCATGGTGCCCATCTATAACAGCATCGACACCGTCAACTGGGTCTATCCTTTGACCTGGGCGCTGAGCACCGTGTTCCTGGGCATCTACTACTGGCGCGCCGACTGGATCCATACCTTTGAAAAGCAAAGCGCATAGAAAAATAGAGGAGGATCGCATTATGCCCATTGTCGTGGTAGGAAACGTGTTCGTTGACATCAAGGGCTTTCCCGACAACAAGTTCATCCCCGCCGGACGCAACGCCGGCAGCGTGGAGATCGTCCACGGCGGCGTGGGCCGCAATCTGGTGGAGGACATCGCCAATGTGGAGCTGCGCCCCCGCTTCGTCAGCATGGTGGACAACACCGCCGAGGGCGCCGAGGTGCTGCACAAGCTGCAGAACCACAAGGTGGACACCCGCTATGTTGCCCAGGTGCCGGACGGCATGGGCATGTGGCTGGCCGTGTTTGACAACACCGGCGACATCGTCTCCTCCATCTCCAAGCGTCCGCGGATGGACGCCATGCTGGAGCTGCTGGAGCAGCAGGGGGACGAGATCTTCCGCGACGCCGACAGCATCGTCATCGAGATCGACATGGAAAAGGAGATCATCAAGAAGGTGCTCTCTTTCGCGGAGAAGTATCACAAGAAGGTCTTCGCCGTGGTGGCCAACATGTCCATCGCCTCCCTGCGGCGGGACTTTCTACAGTCCATCGACTGCTTTGTCTGCAACCTGCAGGAGGCAGGCATCCTCTTCGCCGCGGATTTTGAGGAGCTGGAGCCGGAGGCGCTGGGACAGGAGCTGGTGGAGCGCATCCGCAGCGCCAAGATCCCGTCCATGGTAGTCACCCTGGGCTCCCGCGGCGCCGTCTATGCCGACATGGAGGGGAACTACGGCCACTGCCCGCCCAACTCCGTCCGGGTGCGGGACACCACCGGCGCCGGGGACGCCTTCTGCGCCGGCGTGGCCATCGGCCTGACCTACGGCAAGAGCATGAGCGAGGCCTGCGAGATCGGCTCCCGCCTGGCCTCCTCGGTCATCACCATCTCGGAGAACACCTGTCCCCGCTTCCTGCCCCAGGAGCTGGGGCTGGACGTGGACGTGGAGTAACAAAAATGAAGCTGCTTCGCCAATGAAGGAATGAAGCTCGCTTCGCTGATGAAGGAATGAAGGAATTATGGTGTTGCCTGTGCAGCGGGATTTGAATCCCTGCCGCGCAGCGGCACACCATAATCGGCCCGCAGGGCGTCTTCATTCCTTCTTTTCTTCATTTCTTCATTCCTGTGTCCGATTGACTTTCCCACGCTGTCCTGCTATTATTGCCTGTGTATGAGCCCCTTTCGGGCAAGAAAGAAGGATAACATATGGAACGCAAAAGCGGCATTTTGATGCCCATGAGCGCGCTGCCCTCCCCCTACGGGATCGGGACGATGGGCAAGAGCGCCTATCACTTTGTGGATTTTCTCAAGGCCGCCGGTCAGAAGTACTGGCAGCTGCTGCCTCTCGGCCCCACCAGCTACGGGGACAGCCCCTACTCCTCCTTCTCCAGCTTCGCCGGCAACCCCTATTTCATCGACCTGGAGCTGCTGGTGAAGGAAAAGCTCCTGCGCCCGGCGGAGCTCAAGAGCCGGGACTGGGGCGCCGATCCGGAGAAGGTGGACTACGCCAGGATCTATGAAAACCGCTTCGCCGTGCTGCGTCAGGCCTTCCGGCGCGGACGGGAGCGCTTTGGGTCGGAGCTGGCCGCCTTCCGGCGAGAGAACGCCGCCTGGGTCGAGAACTACGCCCTCTACATGGCGGTGAAGGCCGGCTTCGGCATGGTGAGCTGGACGGAGTGGCCGGACGAGGACATCCGCCTGCACAGGCCCGAGGCCGTGGAGGCCTACCGCGCCCGCTATGCAGAGGACATGGAATTCTGGATCTTCTGCCAGTTTCTGTTCTTCCGGCAGTGGAACGAGCTGCGCGCCTATGCCCACGAAAAGGGCATCCAGTTCATCGGGGACGTGCCCATCTATGTGGCGCTGGACTCCGCGGACGTCTGGGCGGAGCCGAAATACTTCCAGCTGGACTCCGACGGGGTGCCCAAGGAGGTCTCCGGCGTGCCGCCCGACGCCTTTACCGAGGAGGGGCAGCTCTGGGGCAACCCGCTCTATGACTATGAGGCCATGAAGGCCGACGGCTTCGGCTGGTGGATCCGCCGCATCGAGGGCGCGGGACGCCTCTTCGATGTGATCCGCATCGACCACTTCCGGGGCTTTGAGAGCTACTGGGCCGTGCCCTTCGGCGACAAGACCGCCAAGCGGGGCCGCTGGCGCCCCGGCCCGGGCATGGATCTGGTGGGGGTGCTCACCTCCTGGTTCCATGACCTGCGCTTCATCGCCGAGGATCTGGGCTACACCACCCCGGAGGTGGCAAAGCTCCTCAGCGATTCCGGGCTCCCCGGCATGAAGATCCTGGAGTTCGGCTTCGACCCCAAGGGCAATTCCGACTACATGCCCCACAACTGCGTCAACCACAGCGTCTGCTACGTGGGCACCCACGACAACGAAGTCGTCAAGGGCTGGGTCAAGCACACCGACAGGGACACCCTGCGCTTTGCCCGGGAATACATGCACAAGGGTCGGGACGAGAGCTGGTGCTCCGCCATGCTCCGCACCGGCATGTCCACCGCCTCCCAGCTCTTCGTCATGCAGATGCAGGACATTCTGGAGCTGGGCGAGGAAAGCCGCATCAACACCCCCGGCGTGCTGGGCGGCAACTGGCAGTGGCGCATGCTCCCCGGCGCCGACGACGCAAAGCTGGCCCGGAAGCTGCACAAGCTGACGGAGACCTATCGGAGACTGTAAATGCAAAAAGGACGGGAAAGCATAGGTTTTCCCGTCCTTTTTGCAAATGAAGACGCTGCGCTGATGAAGAAATTAAGGTGTCGCGCTTTGCACGACAGATTTGGATCCATCTGCGAAGCCGATACCTCAATTGGCCCTCCGTGCCCTTCATTCCTTCATTCCTTCATTCCTTCATTCCTTCATTTCTTCATTCCTTCATTCCTATATCCCTCCGGCAGCTTTGCCAGCAGGGCGCCGCCGTTTTGCCTCAGCCACTTGCGGGCGCTGGCGTAGTCCGGCAGCACCCGCTGCACCTCCGCCCAGAAGCGGGGGGAGTGGTTCATCTCCAGCCGGTGGCAGAGCTCATGCACCACCACATAGTCCAGCACCTCCGGGGGCGCCAGCAGCAGCAGGCAGTTGAAGTTCAGATTCCCCTTGCCGGAGCAGCTGCCCCACTTGCTGCGCTGGCTGCGGATGGAGACGCGCTCATAGCGCACCCCCACCACCGGGGCGTAATAGGCGCAGCGCGAGAGGAACACCCGCCGGGCCCGTTTTTTCAGCTCGGCCAGCTCCTCCTCGCTGAGCTTTTCCACCTGCCCCCGGGCGGCCAGCTTCTCCCGCTGCTTTTCCACCCAGTCCCAGTGCTCCCGAACAAAGCGGTCGATGCTGCGCCCGGGGGTGCGCCGGGGGGCGCGCACCAGCACGGTGCCATCGGGCCTGAGCTGCAGGGAAAGACTCTTCCGCTCGCTGCGGATCAGTTCGTATTCCACAGATACTCCTCCAAAACGCCAACAAAAAACCGGAGCTTTCACTCCGGTTTTTTTGCTGTTCAATGCTTACGGCTTGGTGTAGACGATGACCTTCTTCTCAACGCCGTTGCAGGACACCGTCAGCGTCACGCCGCCGGGCTGGTGCTTGAGGCAGAGGACCTCACACTCCTTGGTATCCTCGCTGACCGTGAGCTTGACGACGCTCTCGTCATTGACGCTCCACTTGTAGGGCCCGTTGGGGAACTGATCCACGGGGTAGGCCACGGCGTGGAGCTTGACAGACTCGCCGACCTTCTCGGTGAACTCGTCCTTCTCATCCTCGAAGAAGAAGACCTTCACAGACTCCGGCACAGGGGTGGGAGTGGGAGAGGGCGTGGGCGGCTGGACGATCACAGTGGACGGGTCAGTCGTGGGCGTGGGCGTGGGAGCCGTGATGGTGCCCTGGCCGGTGGTGGCGGGGTTGTCCAGCCCGTCGGGACGGGCCGTGACCATGACGATGACCGCCAGGATCACCGCAACGACCAGGATCAGTCCGAAAATCATCTGCCACTTGGTATTGGTCTCCGCCCGCTCATAGGCGGCGGTGCCCTTCACGGTGCCGGGGGTAGTGGCGGGGGTACGTCCGCTCTGAGCCACGCGGCGGGTACCGCAGTTGGGGCAGCGGCTGCGCAGAGCAGAAAAGCTCTCCCCGCAGCGGCGGCACTTTACTTCAGGAATAACGCTCATGCTGGTTCCTCCGTTCTATAAGGAATAGAAATTACAGAGATGCTACAGTAAATATTACACCGATTTTTTTCTTTCGTCAAGTATCGTACTGCCCCGCAACACCAAAAAAGGGCAAAATCCCTGGGAAAATCCCCCACTCTTCATAAAAATTAAGAAGATTTTGGCTTTCTCCCGTCTCGTCAGGGCTTGCGTTCCTCCGCCCGCTGCGGATCCTCCCAGGTGCGCTCGCTGATGATATAGCGGGGGCGCCCCTTGGTCTCCATATAGATCTTGCCGATATACTCCCCGATGATGCCGAGGCAGATGAGCTGCACGCCGCTGACGAAGCAGACGATGCAGGTCATGCTGGCCCAGCCGGCGACGCTTTTGCCGCAGAGGGCGGTGATGAGCGCCCAGAGGCAGCCGATGAAGCTGAAAAAGGCCACGAAGACGCCGAAGCCCGTGATGAGCCGCAGGGGCTTCACCGAGAGACTGGTGATCCCGTCCACCGCGAGACCGATCATCTTCTTGAGGGGGTAGTGGCTCTCCCCTGCCAGGCGCTCCGCCCGGGCGTACTCCACGGTGGTGCTCTTGAAGCCCACCAGGGGGATCAGACCCCGCAGGAAGAGGTTCACTTCCTTAAAGTTGGCAAACTCCTGCAGCACCCGGCTGGAGATGAGCCGGTAGTCCGCGTGGTTGTAGACCACCTCGGCGCCCATGCCGCTCAGGAACTTATAAAAGCCCTGGGCGGTGGCGCGCTTGAAGAAGGTGTCTGTCTCCCGGCTGGAGCGCACGCCGTAGACCACGTCGCAGCCATCCCGGTAGGCGTCCACCATGGCGTCCATGGCATTGATGTCGTCCTGGCCGTCGCAGTCGATGGAGATGGTGATGTCGCAGCGGTCCTTGGCCTCCATGAGTCCGGCCAGCACCGCGTTCTGGTGGCCCCGGTTCCGGCTCTGGCAGATGCCGATATAGTGGGGGTCGGCGGCGGCCAGCTGACGGATGATGTCCCAGGTTTTGTCCTTGCTGCCGTCGTTGACGAAGAGCACCCGGCTCTCGTCGGAGATCTTTCCCGCCGCGATCAGGCTGCGGAGCTTCTCCAGAAACATGGGCGCTGTGATGGGCAGCACCTCCTGCTCGTTATAGCAGGGAATGACGATGTACAGACTGGGGTTCATGTCCTCTCTCCTTTCATCGTTCGGCCGGAAACGGCCGCCAGTAGCACCAGCATGGGCAAAAATGAGTAGTGATAGCGATCCGAGACCTCCGCCAGCATCTGGGCCAGCGTCAGTCCCACACAATACAGCGGCGCCAGCAGCGCCGTGCTGTGCTCCCTTGTTTTCCAGAGCCGCCAGAGCCCCGCAAGGCTCAGCAGCCCCAGCAGATAGTAGCCCACATTGCAGGCCAGGATGCAGAGCTTTTTCACCGTGGGCGACAGCGCCCGGGCGGAGTGATAGGCGGCGGTCTCGTCCCGGCCCAGGAAGATGCGGAGCTTGCCCAGCAGCAGCCGGGGGAGCTTCACCGTCCTGGCCCGCTCCATGGCCAGCGCCAGCATCTGCCGCTGGGCCTCGTTCACGTCGTCCCCCGCCGGGCCGTGGAGCACGTCCCCGAAGGTGACCATGTCCGCCTCGGAGTAGCCGCCGTCGGTCTCGGGATTGAAGCCCACATAGATGTTGTAGCCCGGGGTCTCGGCGGGCTCGGTGCCCAGGATCCCGGTGAGATAGCCCCGGGCGGGCGCCGCCAGCAGCAGATACACGGCCAGCAGCAGAGCGAAGAAGCCGCCCCAGCGCAGCCAGTCCCGCTTCTCCCGCAGTTTTTCGCCCCGGAGCAGCAGGATCCAGAGCCCCGCCGCGATCACCGGCACCGCCGCGATGGGCCTCGCCATGTTCATGCAGCGCAGCACAAGACCGGAGAGGGCCCCCAGCAGCAGCGAAAGCGGCAAGCTCCGCCGCCGCTCCGCAAGCTGCATAAGCCGCAGGAAGAGCAGCAGCAGGCAGGTGTACAGGGGCTCGGAGAGCACCATGCCGTTATACAGCAGCTTGGAGGGCAGAAAGCACCACAGCAGGGCGGCCCGCGCCGCCGTCTCCAGCCCCCACCAGTCCCGGCAGAGGCAAAAGAGCAGCAGGCAGGAGAGCCCCGTGAGCGCAAGGTTCAGCGTGACGGGCACCGCCGTACTCTCCCCAAAGAGGCGCAGGAAGGGTGCGAGGAAGCCCGAATAGCCCAGCAGATGGGGAAACAGGCTCAGATACAGATTCAGATCGCCGGTGGGGCGCTCCCCCCGGCTGAGCAGCAGGGAGGTCTGCCAGAACACGCTGTAGTCTCCCTCCGGCTCCAGGCGCACAAAGAGCAGCCACAGGCCGTTCACCGCAAGGCACAGCAGGCACAGGACGAGGGCGCAGCGCCCCTCCCCCAGGCGCAGCAGCGGCCGCAGCAGCTCCCGCCGCCGGAGGAAGAGCAGAAGTCCCCCCAGGCAGACTGCGGCCAGCAGCGCCGCCAGGAAGGCCGGGTGCTGCAGCTCCAGCACCGTGCCCGCCAGCAGCCCCAGGGTCAGCAGCAGCCCGCAGAGGGCCAGCATCAGGCCGGTCAGCAGACGGGAAAGCTTTTCCATCTGTCTCTCCTTTCAGCCCAGGAAGGCGGCGAGCTCCGCCACGGTTTTGAAGTAGTGTTCGCAGTTGTGCCGCATGAAATCCTCGATCTGGGGAATGTCGTTGGCCCAGCCCACGGCGGCGAAGTCCACTCCACAGGCGCGGGCCATATCGTAGCCGGGCTTCAGATCGTCGATCATCAAAAGCTCCTCCGGGCGGAGCTCCAAGCGCCGCATGATCTCCTCCAGGGGCCAGGGATTGGGCTTGCGTCGCTCCACCGGCTGCTCCCAGCCGAAGACCAGCTCCGGCTCCGGCAGCCCGTTTTCCCGGTAGTCCCGCAGGATGTTCCAGTTGGTGGAGTGGGAGACCACGGCAAGGTGAACGCCCCGGGCCCGGCTTTGCTCCATGAGCTGACGGATCCCGTCATAGGCGCGGGGGATTCGGCTGCGGACATAGTCCTGCCAGAAGACGTACTCTGTCTGCAGATCCTCGTCCGTCAGGCCGTACTCCTCCTTGCACATGGGGATGAAGCCCGGGTCGAAGTTTTTCAGAAAATAATGCTCCAGCGTGCAGCTCTTGTGGGGAAAGTACTCCTCCAGATAGGCCACGAAGCTGGGGTAATGGATGGTGGCCGTGCTGTTGACCACCGTGTCGTCATGGTCAAAAACCAGGCATTTGTATTTCATAAACAGTTCCTTATAGGCTCCCCTGCTAAGGGGAATTGCGGCTTCGCGCTGCCGGCAGCAGAAGAAGCGAAGCCGGAATTTCCGCAGCGGTCGAAAAACCGGAGGATCAGCGTAAGCCCGAACGGTTTTTCGGGCACCGCAAGGTGGACGCTGTCTGGGAGCGAAGCGGACAGACTGAGGGATATTCCTTATAGGCTCCCCTGCTAAGGGGAATTGCGGCTTCGCGCTGCCGGCAGCAGAAGAAGCGAAGCCGGAATTTCCGCAGCGGTCGAAAAATGCAAGGAATAGCGAAAGCCCGCAGCATTTTTCGGGCACCGCAAGGCGGACGCTGTCTGCCCACAGGACAGACTGAGGGGTATTCCTTATAGGCTCCCCTGCGGGAGCCGCCTGTGCTTCCCCCGGCGGGGGAAAGCACAGCGGGTCTTGTTATTGTCCGTCCTTTTTATGATCCTGCTGCAGATCCGCAAGGCGGGCAAAGCCGTCCTGGGTGACCTGGATCAGCTCGGAAACGCCCAGAATGAGACTTCCCGCCACAAGGCCCGCGGCCAGAACCGCCATGCAGGCAAGTCCTTTGCCCAAAACCAGCAGCACGATCCCCGCGATCAGCGCAAGAGCGAAGAGCGCGATGGACATGCCGTCCAGCAGGGAGGCCACGCCGTTTCGCGCTGCGGTACGGCGCGGCGCGGGCTCATGCTTTTCCTCCCCCTCGGTCAGCGCTGAGCGGGTCTTCTCCCCCACCAGCATGGAGGACAGCTTCTGCCCGCACTTGGGGCAGCGCCGGGTGCGATCCGGCGCGTCCCCCGCATAGCCGCAGGCGGGGCAAAAGAACACTTTTTTCATGGCGGAAGCTCCTTTCCGGCTTGGGTTTGGAACTCAGTAGAAGGTGGCCACGTCCTGGGCGGGAGGCGCGGAGAGGGCGCTCTCCAGCAGGGTCAGCACCGGCCCGCGCTTGCCGTAGGCCCGGTGGAACTTGAAGTGGATCTTGGCCGTCAGCACCATCCAGCTCTCATCCTGGATGAGATCGGCCTTCTCCCACTGGCAGACCAGGCCCGCAAACTGGATGTCCTCCACGCAGCAGGTCATCACATGCCGACCCACCACGAAGCAGCCCTTGGGGAGCTTGCCCCGCTTGAGGGCGCGGCACTTGAACTTCACGGTCTTGCCCTCGTACTTCTTGGGCTCCTCGGAGAGATCCCGGTACCAGAGGGCGTAGTCCTCGTCGTTGATGACGATGACGGGGGCGTTCACATCAAAGGGCAGGGGATCCTGAATATCGTCATAGACCACCTTGCCGTTTGCGTACTCATAGGCGATGTCCGAGCGGCGGGAGGCGCCCCGGACGATCTTGTGGAAGGCCATCTTGTCCATATCGTCCCGGAAGCGGTTGAACACCACCAGCTCGCAGCTCTTGAGCTTGTCATAGACCAGCTGGCGCATGTTGTTGTTGTAGCTGAGGAAGGTAGAGGCGTCGGCAAACATGAACTCCTGGTATACCGCCCAGTTTTCCGGCATGGCCTGGTACAGGGCGTCCAGCAGCCACATGCCGTTATACTCCACCACCACCCGCTCGGCCCGGGAGTCGTGAAGCCAGGCCTTCAGGTTCTCCTCGTTGAGCTGGCTCTGATCCTCCACCACCACCAGCACCACGTTGGGGTCGGCAAACTGCTCGGGGGCGTACTCCTCCTCGCCCTCCTCGCAGATCAGCAGCAGGGTGCGCTCGCCGTTGCAGAAGCGCTTGTCCTCCAGGGTCTCCTGGATGAATTTGGTCTTGCCCGCCTCTAAAAAGCCTGTGAACAGGTATACGGGCACATCGCGATTCTCATTCACCGGCAAACAGCTCCTTCAAAGCGTCCTCGCGGATATGGGAACCGATCACGCAGAAGCGGCCGGTGACCGCGGCGGCGCCGCGGCGGATCTCCATCTCGCCGGGTACATAGTCAAAGTACAGCCACTGGCCGTCCTTGGCGTCCACAATGCCCTTGGCCCGCAGCACGATGCCGTACTGCACGGCGTCGCTGAGCTGGCCGAGGATCTCCCGCAGCTCCGCCTCGGAGAACTTCCGCGGGGTCTCCATGCCCCAGCTGGCAAAGACCTCGTCGGCGTGGTGGTGATGATGGTGCTCGTGGTCGTGGTCGTGGTGATGGTGGCACTCGCAGTCGGGATCGTCGCACTCCTCGCCGTCCTCGTGGTGGTGATGGTGATGGTGCTCGTGCTCCTCGTCCTCGTCGTGGTCGTGGTGGTGATGGCATTCGCAGTCGGGATCGTCGCACTCCTCGCCGTCCTCGTGATGGTGATGATGATGGTGCTCGTGCTCCTCGTCCCCGTCGTGGTCGTGGTGATGGTGGCAGCAGCAGTCGGGATCGTCGCACTCCTCGCCATCCTCGTGGTGATGATGGTGATGCTCGTGCTCCTCCTTGAGCTTTTCCATCTCGGCTTTGAGGCCGTTTTCGTCCATGGCCTGGCGGATCAGCTTGCCGTCCACCTGATCCCAGGGGGTGGTGATAAGGCCGGCGTGGTCGTTGAGCCCCTTCAGCAGCTCCACCGCGGTGAGCACCTTGGCGTCGCTGGCGGTGCCGGTGCGGCTGAGGACGATGAGATCGGCGTTCTGCACCTGGTCGTTGAAGAACTCGCCGAAGTTGCGCATGTACATCTTCGCCTTGCCTGCGTCCACCACGGTGACCTTGGCGCCGATGTGGGCGCCCTCCACCCGCTCCACGGCCTTGGCCACGTCGGAGAGCTTGCCCACGCCGGAGGGCTCGATGAGGATGCGGTCGGGGGCGTAGTCGTCCATAACCTTCTTCAGCGCCTTGGTGAAGTCGCCCACCAGGGTGCAGCAGATGCAGCCGGAGTTCATCTCGTTGATCTGAACCCCCGCGTCCTTCAAAAAGCCGCCGTCGATGGCGATCTCCCCAAACTCGTTCTCGATCAGCACCAGCTTCTCGCCCTGGTAGCCCTCGGCGATCAGCTTGCGGATCAGGGTCGTCTTGCCAGCACCCAGAAAGCCGGAGAATATATCGATTTTTGTCATTTTACCTTCCTCCAAGTGAAAGATTTTCTAAAGAGATAGTATATCACTTTTTTCGCGTTCTTACAAGTGCCGGCGACAGGAAAAACAGGGCGCCCGGCTCTCCGGGCGCCCTGTTTTTTCAGAGCTGCTTGTCAGCGGGTAAAGGTATAGATCACGCCCTGTGCGTCCAGCTCCAGCGTGTTGCCGGAGACGGTGTAGGAAAGGCGCGTCCCGTCGTCGCCGGTGATGGTTCTGCTGTCCCAGGTGATCCGGTAGGTGCTGCCCATGATCACCATGGAGCCGGTGCCGTCCTCGTTCAGAATCATATCGCCCATCACATTGCGCAGCTCGGGAGCCTGCTCCACCGTTACGGAGCCGCTGGAGGTGCTGGCGGACTTGATGTGCCAGGTGCCGGCAACGCTGCCGCCGCAGGCCGCCAGCGCCAGGAGCAGGGACAGGAGCATCAGAATCAGAATCGCTTTTTTCATGTCTTTCTTCCTCCGTTTTTTAATCATGGGGCTTGTACAGAGGGTCGTTCCAGTACAGGGAGCAGACTTTGTCATAATGGTCATAGTCGAACTCCTCCCGCAGCTGGGCATAGCGGGGGTGCAGATGACGCTGGGAGGAGTCGGTAAAGCGCCACTCCGGCCCGTCGCCGATGGCGGTGGTGTCGTTGATGTCCGTATCCGGCAGCGCCTCGCGCAGATATTCGATATAATCTGCTGGGATATAGGTGCGGGTACCGATCCAGAGCCGCTCCAGCCCGGTCAGATTTTCCAGCGCCTCATAGCCCACCACCTCGTGGTTGGCGCAGATGTTCAGGTGTTTGAGCTCATGGAGCTCGGCCAGGAAGCTCAGATCCAGGGGATCGCCCCGGATGCTGCGGCTGCACATCTCCAGGTATTCCAGATGGGGGCAGTTGGCAAGTCCCGCCAGATCGTCCCCCGTAAAGCCGCCCAGGGTGATGATCACCACCCGCAGATCGGGCATACAGCCCAGAAAGCTCCAGTCCTCCAGATCCGGCATGTGCCCCAGATCCAGGTACTTGACCTTGGTGCAGTACTGCAGGCCGGATATGTTCTCCTCCACGTGCATGCCGCCGTCGGAGGCCAGGATGCGCTCGGTGTCGGTGCGCACGCTGAGCTTATCGTCCTTGCCGAACCAAATGCGCCAGACTACCTCCACCTGGGGATAATCCGCCCGGATGGCGGCCATGGCCTCGTCCGACACGCCGCAGAAATCCATGTCCAGATAGTTCAGGTGCTTCATGCAGGGCAGGATCTCCCGCACGCCGGCGCCCTCGTCGGTCATGGTCCGGTGGTTGAGATCCATGGTCTCGTCCTGGAGACTGAAATCCCTGCCGTAAAAGCGGAAGCGGTAATAAAACTCCGCCTGGGGCGCGCTCTCCTGCAGCAGGCGGATATCCGCCCAGGTCAGCCGCTCCGGCTGACTTTTGTCGGGACTGGGCAGGGGCGTGGGCGTGGGCTGCCCCGCCGCGGCAGCCTCCTGGCTTGCCAGGATATTGGCCTCCTCGGCGCTGCGGGCGTTGTCCGCCCCCAGTTCCACGTGCCGAAGCTCCGGCATCTGCCGCAGCAGCTCCGCCGCCTCCGGCACCTCCCGATGCCGAAGCCAGCTCAGATCCAGCTCCGTCTCCTCCGGCGTGTGGGTGCTGCCGTCGGGGAAGAGAAGCTCTGTCACAGGCGTGGGCTCCGGGCTCGGCTCCGGGCTCGGCTCCGGGCTTGGCTCCGGGCTTGGCTCCGGCGTGGGCTCTGTCGTAGACTCCGGGCTTGGCTCCGGCGCGGTCTCCGGGTCGGGTTCCGGGCTGGGCGTCTCCGTGCGCTCCGGCTCCTCCGGCTCCTCCGGCTCCTCGGCCGGCCCCGCCCCGTGCGCCAGGCTGCATGCCGCCAGCAGCAGGGGCAGCAACAGCAGGCAGGCGATCCATTTCTTCATCGTCTCATTCTCCGTGTTCCATCGGATCGGCAGTCCGATGTTTTTATTTGTGGGGGGATTCCCTTTTCCCGGTGCCCAGCAGCCAGTCCACTGGCACATTCAGGATCTCGGCCAAGGCTTTCAGCTCAATGTCAGAAACCGGCCGTTTTTGTCCCTCCAGGAGGGATAAGGCCGGTGTACTCATGTCGATCCCAGCTGTTTGAAGTCTCGCTAACAGCTCGTTCTGTTTCATGCCCAATGCAAGCCGTGCCTCTGTGACACGCGCCCCCACGATATTTCGGTCGCCTCGCGGCAATTTTCTCGTCTTCACAAAATCACTCCTACTTGCAAGTTAGTATATGTGGTTTGCGATGCTTCATATTTGGTTTTGCCAAATATGAAAAGTAAATTTGGCAATGTAAATTATGAGAAAGCAAAACCGCCGGAAGCTTCTTGTTTCTGCTTCCAGCGGTTTTTGGGCAAAAAAGAAGACGATGCGCATCGTCTTGCAGCATCGTCTTCTATATTGATTTTTGATTTTCGCTCAGCAGAGGCGGCTGCCGGCGGGGACGGAATCGTCCAGCATCAGCAGATGCAGCTCCTCCTTGCCGTCCACCTCGCGGACAGCGGAGAGCAGCATGCCGCAGGAGTCCAGCCCCATCATCTTCCGGGGCGGCAGGTTCAGGATGGCCACCACGGTCTTGCCGACGAGCTGCTCCGGCTCGTAGAACTCCCGGATGCCGGAGAGGATCTGCCGCTTTGTGCCGGAGCCGTCGTCCAGCTCGAAGCGCAGCAGCTTCTTGGACTTCTTCACGGCCTCGCAGGCGAGCACCTTGCACACCCGCATGTCGCACTTGGCAAAGTCCTCAATGTCCACGTCGGGCAGCACCGGCTCCACCTTCACCTGGGGGCCCTTGGCGGCCTTCTCGGCCTCCTCCAGTTCCTGGAGCATCTTGGCCGCGTCGATGCGGGGGAAGAGGGTCTCTCCCTTGCGCACCGAGACCTCCGCGGGCAGCACGCCGTACTGACAGGCGGCGTCCCAGCTCCGGGCGGCCTCATCGGCGCCGATCTGCTCGAAGGCCTTCTCGCAGCTCTCGGGCATGAAGGGGGTCAGCAGGGTCAGGCTGACCCGCAGCGCCTCCAGCAGGTTGTACATGACGGCAGCCAGGCGGGGCTTTTTGTCCTCCTCCTTGGCCAGCTTCCAGGGCATGGTCTCGTCGATGTACTTGTTGGCCCGCTGGATGAGCTTAAAGGCCTCCTCCAGGGCCAGGTGCAGCTGGTACTTGTCCATCTGGGCGGCGTAGCGCTCCGGGGCGCTGCGGATCATGCCCAGCAGCTCCTCGTCCAGGGGATCACTCTCCCGTTCCGGGATCAGCTTGCCGCCGAAGTACTTCTCCACCATGGCGGTGGTGCGGGAGACCAGGTTGCCAAGGTCGTTGGCAAGGTCCGTGTTGATGGTGGAGATCAGGAGCTCATTGGTGAAGTTGCCGTCGGAGCCGAAGGGGAAGGTGCGCAGCAGGAAGAAGCGAAGGGCGTCCACCCCGAACTTCTCCGCCAGGATATAGGGATCCACCACGTTGCCCTTGGACTTGGACATCTTGTCTCCGTTGAAGTTCAGCCAGCCGTGGCCGTAGACCTTCTTCGGGAGGGGCAGCTCCATGCTCATGAGCATGGCGGGCCAGATGATGGAGTGGAAGCGGACGATCTCCTTGCCCACGATGTGCACGTCTGCGGGCCAGTAGCGATCGTAGTCGTCATAGCGGTCATTCAGAAAGCCCAGGGCGGTGCAGTAGTTGAAGAGCGCGTCCACCCAGACGTAGACCACATGGCCCGGGTCGAAGTCCACGGGCACGCCCCAGGTAAAGCTGGTGCGGGAGACGCAGAGATCCTCCAGCCCGGGCTTGATGAAGTTGTTGATCATCTCGTTGACCCGGGAGGCGGGCTCCAGGAAGGTGCCGGTCTCCAGCAGCTCCTGGACGGGTTTGGCGTACTTGGAGAGGCGGAAGAAGTAGGCCTCCTCTTCCGCGTCGTGCACCTCCCGGCCGCAGTCGGGGCACTTGCCGTCCTTCAGCTGGCTCTCGGTCCAGAAGCTCTCGCAGGGGGTGCAGTACTTGCCCTTGTAGGCACCCTTGTAGATGTCGCCCTTCTCGTACATCTTCTTGAAGATGCGCTGGATGGCGGCCACATGGTAGTCGTCGGTGGTGCGGATGAAGCGGTCGTTGGAGATGTTCATCAGCTTCCACAGATCCTGCACGCCGTGCTCGCCCGCAACGATCTTATCCACAAACTGCTGGGGCGTGACCCCGGCGGCCTTGGCCTTCTCCTCGATCTTCTGGCCGTGCTCGTCGGTGCCGGTGAGGAACATCACGTCATAGCCCCGCAGCCGCTTGTAGCGGGCGATGGTGTCCGTGGCCACGGTGCAGTAGGTGTGGCCGATGTGCAGATTGTCCGAGGGGTAGTAAATGGGGGTCGTGATATAAAAAGTCTTCTTTTCCATTCTCATTTCTCCTGTTTTCCTTGCGGATGCGTCTCAGGGCTCGTCGAAGACGACCTCGCCGGGATCGCCGCCGTCGTCTCCGCCGCCGCCGTTGTCGCCGCCGCCGTTGTCGCCGCCGCCATTGTCACCGCCGCCGTTGTCACCACCGCCGTTGTCGCCGCCGCCGGAGCCGCCGTCGTCGATGATCACCGTGCCCGTGCCGCCGCCGTCATCGTCGTCGTCCTTAAACTTCTCGGGCGGCCAGTCGATCTCATAATCATGGCGGAAGTAGGTGCTGCTGGAGCCCTCCACCGTCTCGATTACATTGCCCTCGGCGTCGTGGTAGGTGATCCAGAGATAGACGTTTGCGCCGATGACGACACTGGGGAACTCCTGGTCGTGGACAGCGTACTGCTCATAGGACAGGCTGACCCAGATGCCGTCGGTATCGGTGCCCCAGATCTCGATGGTGAGCTCCATGGTGTCATTGTTGCAGTAGGCCACGATCTTCACCGGGTATTCCCGGTCGTTGCGGAACTTGAAGTCGGGCTGGGTCCAGCTCACGGTGGCGTCCTGTCCGGGGGGCAGATAGGTGACGCGGAAATAGTGGCTGGTGCGATCCACGATGGTCATGCGGGAATAGAGGCTGGCGCAGTACAGGGTGGAGGACACCTGGCAGATGCCGCCGCCCACCTCCTGCACCACCTCGCCGTTGGAGTAGGCGCCGGCCTCCTGGAAGCCGTTGGCGATGGTGCGCTGCCCCACGACCTCGTTATACGAGAAGGTCTCGCCGGGCAGAAGAACGGTGCCGTTGATTTTATCCACAGCCAGATTGATGTTGTTCACCCGGGCGCGGGTGCTGCCGCCGTAGGAGGTGGTCTGCTTGCCCAGGCAGTCCTTGAAGAGCTCGCCCCGCAGCATTTCCTCGGTGACCTCCGGCTCCAGGATCTCCAGCGGGATCAGGATCTCCTCCATGGTATCCGCCTCCTGCCAGAGTTTTTCGGCGGTCTCCAGATCGAAGGTGCAGCCCACGGTCTCGGGCTCGATCTCGAACTCCTTGTTGATGAAGCGGGCGTTCACCGGCTCCACGTTCAGCTCGTCATACAGCGCCTGGAAGTCCGGCATCGTGGGCTCGCCCTCGATTTTGTCATAGACCAGCACGGTCTCCTGGCCCATCATGGCCTCTTCCACCGCGGCGCAGAGAGCCTCCTCATCGATGTCCAGCTCGCCGGCGCCCTTCACAAAGTGGAGCACCTTCGCATCGGTGTCGATGAAATAGCTGTCGCCGGCGGTCTTCTCCCGGAACTCCTCCACGGCGGCCAGGGTCTGCTCCCGGACATAGTCCCGATCCAGCTCCGCGTCCTCCAGGGTCACGTCGACCCGGTTGGAGCGGGCGGTAAAATACTTGCTGACGCTGTCCAGCATGGTGCCGTCATGGCCGTAGCGGAAGGCGGCCTCCACGGCCTCCTGCCGATCCATGGTCAGTCCAGCCTCCTCGCGGTTGAGCTCGAAGCTCACGTCCATGGGCAGCTCTACCCGCAGCACCATGTGCTCCGGCTCGCCCCAGCCCTCGTCGACCAGCTTCTGCTCGGTCTGCTCCCTCGTCAGTCCCCCCACGGGGATCCCGTTGAGGTAGACGTTGGGGAAGTTGGTATCGCTGTTTGCGATCTTGTAGCCCAGGATCACGGCGCCTGCGCCCAGCAGCACGGTCACGATCAGGATCGCCAGCACAGCGATCTTCACGCCCCGGAGGATCTTCTTGTTCCGCTCGGCGCGCTTTTCGGCCTTGCGCTTGCGCTCGGCCTCCTTCCGCTCCTTCTCCCGGCGGCGGGCTTCCTCCTCCCGGCGCTGCTCCTCCCGGCGCTGCTCCTCCTCAGCTTCCCGCTCCTGGCGCTTGCGCTCAGCGATCCAGGCGGCCTTCTCCCGGGCTTCCGCCTCGGCCGCCGCCTTCTCCTCCCGCTTGCGCTGGGCGATCCACTCTCTCTTCTCCCGCTCCTCGGCCTCCCGCTGGGCGCGGATGGCGGCGCGGGAATTGGGCTTGGGGTTCACCGGGCGCTCGTCCCGGCTGCCGCCCCTTGCTCGATTGTTGTTTTCAAAATGATTGGCCACCTGTATCTCCTCACTCTGTCGGCAATTCTACTCTGTCGATTTCTTCTTCTCTCTCGCGCTCCCGGCGCTTTGCCTCGTAGAGCTCCGCAAAGAGCTCCTCCTCGCCCTTGGGGAGGATGATCTTCTTCTCTTCCTTCTTTTCCGCCTCTTCCACCCAGGGGATGCCCTCGGCGCGGCCGCTGGCGTGGGCCTCCAGCAGGATCCCGATCAGCGTGTTGGAGATGAGAAAGCCCGGCACCGTGAAGTGCCAGCGCCCCTCGGTCTCCTCCGCCCAGCCCTTCTCCCGAAAGGCCTGCAGCACCCGGTGGATGGGTTTCCAGTCCGACTGGGTGCGCACCCGGTAGTCCTGCTCCGAGACGCCCCGATTGGTGCGCATGGCCAGCATCAGGTATTCCACCGAGCGCTCCAGCGGATCCACCAGCTGGTACTCGTCGATGATGCTGACCTTGCGCTCCACGCCGGAGATATAGCGCTTCAGATCCTTCACGAAGCTGTAGCGCAGATTGCCCACGCAGGAGTGGGCGCCCGGGCCGAAGCCCATGTAATCGTCCAGATTCCAGTATTTCAGATTGTGCACCGATTCAAAGCCCGGCGCGCAGAAATTGGAGATCTCGTACTGCTTGTAGCCGTAGCGCTCCAGCATCTCGGCGGCGTAGGAGTACATGTCCGCCTGCTCGTCCTCCGAGGGCAGCACCGGGGAGTCCTTGTACTCCCGGTACATGGGGGTGCCCTCCTCCAGCTTCAGACCGTAGCAGCTGATATGCTCCGGGTGCATCTCCACGATCCGGGCCAGAGACTCGGCCCAGTCGCTCTTGGTCTGGCTGGGCAGGCCGTAGATCAGATCCAGGCTGATGTTGTCAAAGCCCGCCTTCCGCGCCGCGGAAAAGGCCAGCTCCGCCTGCTGGAAGTTGTGGCGCCGGCCGATGAGCTTCAGCAGGTCGTTGTTGGTGGCCTGCACGCCGATGGAGACGCGGGTCACACCGTTCTGCCGCAGCAGCTTCAGATCCCTGTAGCTCATGCTGTCGGGGTTGCACTCCACGGTGACCTCCGCGTCCAGGCGGACGTTGCCGTTGCGCTTGAGCACGTCGAAGATCTCCATCAGGTGCTCCGCCCCGTAGTAGCTGGGGGTGCCGCCGCCGAAGTAGACCGAATCCACCTCATAGTTGCGGATGCCCCGGGCAGACTCCTCCAGATGGGCGATCAGCGCCCGGTGATAGTCGGGCATCAGCTGCTCGCAGCCGGCCAGGGAGTAAAAGTCACAGTAGCTGCATTTGCTGGCGCAGAAAGGGATATGAATATAAATACCGAGGCGTGGTTTCATACGATCACCTTCCTCTTTGGCCCCCTTGCCTAAAGGGGGCTGTCAGCCGCCGATCCCACGCGAGGCGGATGACTGGGGGATTCTGTCGGTCGATGGACTGTTGTCGCGCAGAGCGGCCGCCCGCTGACACATGCGGGGGTTAACGGGCGGCTAATAGCCGCCCCTACAGATTCAAATCAGAACAGCTCCGCCACCTGCTCGGCGAAGGCGTTGGGATCCTCCACGTCCATGCCGGCGGTCATCTCCGCCAGGACATACAGGATCCGGGAGAGCTTTTTGGCCTTCTCGCTGTCGTTTTTCCAGGCGTCCTGCAGCACCCGGAAGGCCTTGTGCTCCGGGTTCAGCTCCAGCACGCGGGTGGCGCGCACCTTGCGCATCTCCTCGCTGGGGCCGTGGCGGAAATAGCGCTCCATCTCCAGGGTCAGGGGCCCCTCGCTGGTCAGGCAGCAGGCCTGGGTGGTGAGCTTGCGGCTGAGGCGCACCTTGCTGAGCTCCTCGCCCACAGACTCCTTCACAAAGTCCAGCAGCTCCTTGTTCTCGATGTCCCGCTCCTCTGCGGCCTTCTTCTCCTCCTCGGTCTCGAAGCCCAGATCGTCGGTGACCACGTTGCAAAAGCTCTTGCCGTCCTGGTCGTGGAGATTCTCCAGCACCATCTCCTCCAGGGGGCTGGTGAGGTAGATGAGCTCGAAGCCGCGCTTGCGCACCTGCTCGCACTGGGGCAGGCTCATGGCCTGCTTCACGGAGGTGGAGCTGGCGTAGTAGATGACCTTCTGGCTCTCGGGCATGGCCTCCACATACTCCTTGAGGGTGATCATCCGATCCTCCGAGGTATAGAAGATCAGCAGATCCCGCAGGAAGTCCTTATAGCGGCCGTACTCGTCGCAGACGCCCACCTTCAGGTCGTTGCCGAAGTTCTTGTAGAACTCCTGGTACTTGGGCTTGTCCTCCTTCAGAAGCTTTTCCAGCTCCCCCTTGATGCGCTTTTCCAGATTCTGGCCAATGACGCGCAGCTGCCGGTCGTGCTGCAGGATCTCGCGGGAGATGTTCAGCGACAGATCCGGGGAGTCCACCACGCCCTTGACGAAATCAAAGTAGTCGTGCACCAGCTTGTCGCACTTCTCCATGATCATGACGCCGTTGGAATAGAGGGTGATCCCACCCTTATTGTCGCCGGAAAAGGCGTTTTCATTCTCTTCCCCGGGCACAAAAAGCATGGCCTTGTAGCTCACCGCGCCCTCGGCGTTGATGCGCACCAGGGCGCAGGGATCCTTGCGGTTCCGGTTCTTTTCCTTGTACCACTGGATGCAGTCGTCGTCGGTGACCTCGCTCTTGGAGCGCTGCCAGATGGGGATCATGCTGTTGACGGTCTCGTTCTCCGTGACCATCTTGTACTCGTACTTCGGCGAGCCGTCGTCGTTCTTCTCGCCGGTCTCGTAACGCTCCTGATGCTGCACGTCCATCTTGATGGGCCAGCGCACATAGTCGGAGTACTTGCGGATCAGCGCCTTCAGCTTCCAGACCTCCAGATAGGAGCCGTAGATCTCCTCCTCGGTGTCCTCCTTCAGGTGCATGATGACCTCGGTGCCCACGCTGTCCTTCTCGATGGAGGTAACGGTGTAGCCGTCGGCGCCGGTGCTCTTCCACTCCACGCCCTGCTCCTCGCCTAACTTGCGGGAGCGGACGGTGACCTGGTCGGACACCATGAAGGCGGAGTAAAAGCCCACGCCGAACTGGCCGATAATGCTGAGATCCTCGGCCTTGCTGCCGTCCATCTCGCCCTTGAACTGGTAGGAACCGGACTTGGCGATGACGCCCAGGTTATTCTCCGCCTCCTCCATCGTCATGCCGATGCCGTTATCGCGCACGGTGATGGTGCGGGCGTCCTTATCGGGGATGATGTCGATCTTATAGTCCTCCCGGCTCAGCCCCACGCTGTCGTCGGTCAGGGACAGGTAGCACAGCTTGTCGATGGCGTCGGACGCGTTGGAGATGATCTCCCGGAGGAAAATCTCCTTGTTGGTGTAAATGGAATTGATCATCAGGTCGAGCAAACGCTTGCTTTCGGCCTTGAACTGCTTCTTGCTCATGACGTTTTTGTTTGCCTCCAATGCTTATGCGCCCGGTCCGGATCGGGGACCGGCCGGTAGTTTTACAAAGATACAGTATAACACAAATCTTCCAAATTTCAACACCGGGAAAGGCACTTAAGAAAGATTCAGATTTTCAAGCTGTCGACAAAGTGTCGACAGCTTCAACGTGTAGACAAACCCAAAACATGTCATTGCGAGCCAGTGCTCACACTGGCGTGGCAATCCGTTCTTTTTCAAAAAAGCTGTATTTTCAAGGCTTTTAGAATGCGGATCGCCACACCAGTGACATCGGTCACTGGTTCGCGATGACAGAAAACCAACTTTGTCTACGGTCTGAAGGGCGCGTTGCAAAAAAGCGCAGAATAACAAAAGCACCAGTTAGGTCCAAAAAGGACTTGGCTGGTGCTTCGTTTTGCGTTAAAGTTGTAGGTGTGAAAAAACAATCAGTAACGC
>ONPF01000034.1 GCA_900319635.1 uncultured Eubacteriales bacterium
TGTGGCGATCCGTAACCTGAAAGCCTTGAAAACACGGGCTTTTTGAAGAAGAACGGATTGCCACGCCAGTGTGAGCACTGGCTCGCAATGACATGCTTTTGGGTTTGTCTACACATTGCGAAGAGACCGCTCCGGCGGTCTCTTCTTTTTGCGCCGTTCTTTCGGAGTGCCGAGGGCGCCTCTTTGCTTAGCGCAGCAGCACCGCGAGCGTGGCCAGCGCGGCGATCAGCACGATCCAGCGGGGTTTCATGGCGTCGCCTCGCTTCCGCTTTCGGTCAGCGGGAAGAAGCTCGCCAGAACAGCCTCGCTCTCGTCCTCGCCCAGGCAGGTGACGTAAATCGTGAAAAACACGCCGTCCTTTTCCGTGGTCAGCATGGTCTGGAACATTTCAACGCCGTTATAGCTGACTGTGCAGCGGTAGCCCTCAAAGGCCAGGCCGCAGAGCTCGGTCTGAAAGCGCTCATCAGAGGCGATGGGAACGCCCATGCTCGCATAATCCGCGGGGATATTTCTGGCGTTGGCATCCATGTATTCCGCAGGGGTGCTGGACACGCTGCCGTCGCTGCTTGTGATCGGAGCCTGCTCCAGCATGAGCTGCACCCTGCTCTCGCCCCGCTGCATCATCTGCTCCACATAGGGGATATGGTTTGCCAGCAGCTCCTCCTTGCTGTAGGAGGCGTAGTCGGGGATGCCGAAGAGAGCCTGTCCGATCTCATTCCGCCCCATCAGCTCCCAGCCCTCCACCGAGATCCCGATGCCGAAAGCGGGCTGGCGGTACTCCCCCGCCTCGATCCCGATCTGCGGCGTCGCGGCAGCGTTCTCTTCCGTCGCGGCTGGCTGCCCGCCTCCCTCCAGGGGATAGAACAGCGCGGCCAGCTCGTCCAGGAAATCCGCGTCATAGCTGCTCAGCGATACGGTGACGGCATAGCTCCCGCAGCCGATGACGATCTGCTGGCAGTACCAATCCTGGACGGGCGTTGTACAGGTAAAGCGGATGCCGGGGTACTCCTGCCCGACAAAAACATAGGTATTGGCTTCCACGTGGATGTTCGTGCAGCCGAACTCCTCCAGCTGCTGCTGCACAGCCGGAAGGCTCAGATCCCGGTATCTCTCCGGGCTCTCCGTCCCCCCGGTGGGAAGCGTCACGTCCTCCACGATGATGTTGAGCCCCGCGCAGCCATCCATCCGCTGGGCGGACAGATCCGTAAAGCTCACCCGGCCTCTCGCCGCGCTGGGCTGCGGATCCTGCTGCTGTACCATAAACCAATCCTCGTTCAGCCTGCAGCCGAAGCCCAGCTTTTGGTTAACATAATTGTATGTATTATTATTTTCTGTCAACTCTCCGGCGGGGAGCTCCGGATCCAGCGGAACCGATGTCGGCGCCTCCGTGGGCGTCTCGGTCTGCGTCTCGGGAGCCTTCCCCGTGCAGCCTGCCAGCAGCGCCACGGCCAGCAGCAGGCAGAGGATCCAGCATTTTTTCTGTTTCATCGCTCTGTCCCTCCGTATTCAAAAATGACCGATCTCAATCCAACGGAGTAAAGCTCGCCAGAACGTCATCGGTCTCATCTTCGCCGACGCAGTTGATCATGATGGTGAAAAACACGCCGTTTCTCTCTGTGGTGAGGATCGTCATGACCGTTTCTCCGGTCTTAAAGCGGAATTGGAGGCGGTAGCCCTCAAAGGCCATGCCGCAGAGTTCGGTCTGAAAGCGCTCGTCGGAAGAGACGGTTGTGCCGATGCTCGCATAGTCCCGGGGCAGGTTTCCGGCGTCGGCGTCCATGTACTCCGCCGGGGTGTAGGAAATACTCCCGTCGCTGGTGGTGATGGGCGGCAGCTCCAGCAGGATCTGCATCTCGGTATCGCCCCGGCGCATCATCAGCTCCGGGTAGGGCATGTGCTTGGGCAAGAGCTCCTCCGGGCTGAAGGAGCCGTACCGGGGATCTCCGAAAACGAAGCGCCCGATCTCTTCCCGATCCCGCAGTTCCCAGCCCTCCAGGGGGAAGGCCAGGCCGAAGAAGGGCTGGCGGTATTCGCCGTCCTCGATGACACCCGGCTCCGGCAGGGCAAGCTCGCCCTCCGCCGTCTCCCGCAGGGTATCGGGCAGGGGCACCGTCTCCGCCAGGTCGAAGTCAAAGGTGAAACGCATCTCCATCCGCGCCGTGTCCTCGGCGGTATCGGGCAGATGCTCCCAGTCTTCAAACACATAGGGCGTGAGCTCGCTGAAATCGTAGTACACGTCGCGGGGGCGCAGGCTCTCCTTCTCCGCGCAGAGGCTCACCTCCACGCAAAGCCCCTCGGGATAGGCGTCCAGCTCCTGCAGCTGCAGGACGATGTCCAGCTCCTTGCTCAGCATGTCCTCCTCCCGCAGCAGCCGCTCCACCGGCAGGGCATAGCGGAAGCAGAGCAGCTCCGGCGCGGTCTCGACCTCCTCCTGGCGGAAGTCCTCCGCCCAGGCGGGCAGGAGCGTGTCCACGCCGATCATCTGCCGGCGGGACTGAGTCAGATCCTCCTGCTGCAGTCGGGTCATCGGAATGCGCTCCACGGGCTCGTCGTTATGTTTCACGGTGCAGACGTAGGTCTCGTCCTCCCAGGCGTAGTGGTACTCTGCCCGATCCTCCGCGTCCACGCCGGTTCCCTTGTCCCACCAGCGTGCGGAGATATAGAAGCTGAAGCTACCGTCCGCGGCGCAGCGCTGGTTGATCTTTTCCTCGTAGCCGTACTGCCCCGGCAGGGAGAGGCAGCGGAACAGCATATCAAAGGAGCAGTCCTGCTCCAGCCAGGCGCCCAGCGCCTCCCGCGCCTCCTGGGCGGTGTAGACCTTCTCCGCCGGGGCGCTCTGCCCGGCGGCTTCGTCCGAATTTGGCGGTGTGCTCTGCTCGGAGCCGGCGCAGCCGGTCAGCAGCAGCGCCGCCAGAAGGAGCGCAAAGATGTTTTTTCTCATGTCGATCTCCTTTCGGGATTTCCCCTATCACGCAGCGCCGGGCACTGCCTGGCTCTTTCCGTTTCGCGCAAGATTCGGCGGTCAGGCGTTTGGATCCGTCTGTGTCTCCATGATCCAGCTTTCCCCTTCGCCGTCCCCCCAGCAAAACGCCGGGACGTAATAGGGCTCCGTCAAGTAAGGCTCCACGCAGAAATAGAAGCGATCGTCGAAGGGGATCTTTTCCCCGTTGAAATTGACCGATCCGATCAGATCGGCTCCGGCTTCCATGTTGTCCCAGCCCATACCCACGTCAAACAGCTTCTTCCCGTTCTGATCCGTCAGGACGTAATAGATCGTCGGCTGGATCCGCCCGGAATAGTTCGTCAAGTCCTGCTCCGGCGGCAATTCCTCCGGATCCAACTCTTCCAGAAGCGCGAGGAAGCGTTCGTTCTCCATGAGCTCTGTGCCGGGGACTGTCGTGTGATGCGTCGATTCGCTTTCGTCCGCAAGCAGTTCCTCCAAGACCAAGGGCCGATACCGATAAGTGTCCCCATCGTCGTAATGGATGGCAAGGGTGCAGTCCTCCAGACGCGTCTGTCCAAGGATGCGGTAAGGCTGCGGCTCCGGCGTCTCCGCCGGGGCACTCTGCTCGGTGGCTTCGTCCGGATTTGGCGGTGTGCTCTGCTCCGGGCCGGCGCAGCCGGTCAGCAGCAGCGCCGCCAGAAGGAGCGCAAAGATGCTTTTTCTCATGTCGATCTCCTTTCTGTATGGGCCCCCTTGCCTAAAGGGGGCTGTCTGCCCGGAGGGCAGACTGGGGGATATCCCTTCTTTGTCGGCTCCCTCATTAGCGGGCGATTCGTGAATCGCCCCTACGGGGGAACGATGGCCTGTATCGTAGGGGCGGGGCTTGCCCCGCCCGCTTGTTCGTCATGCGTTGGTGTTTGCGGGCCGCCGAGGGCGTCGGCCCCTACGGGACGGAGCATGCACGCGCGGAGCGCACAGAGCGAAGCTCTGTCATCGCGAACCAGTGCTCACACTGGTGTGGCGATCCGTTCTCCTTGATCCAAGGACGGGGGATGCGGATTGCCACGTCGGGCTTCGCCCTCCTCGCAATGACACGGGGGAAACGACGGTCTGCACCGTAGGGGTCGGCGCCCTCGACGACCCGTTTTACTCCCCCACCGCTGTCCGCACAAAGCTGTCCGGTATTCCGTTTTCAGTCATACTGATAGTGGCAGGAGATTACCAGCTCCCCATCGGAAGCATAAAGTGAGTATGACATTCCATATGGCCCGTCCGGCAGCTCAATGTCCGTCACCACCGCATCGTAAAAAGAGTGATAGGCGTCATTTCTCCGGTACCGTTCCTCTGCGCTGTAAGTCTCGTCCAAGTCCTCCGTCACTTTTTCCTTCAGCGCTTCTGCCGCTTCCTCGTCTCCACAGGCCACGATAATACTCACATCCGTCAGTTTTCTGTCGTCATAGAAATCGAACCAAATCTCCGCATCATATCCGAAAAGCTTTGCCTGGCAGCAATAGTTTGATGCGGCTGACTCGCCTTTCTCTCTTCCGGACATGCTGACGCCAAGCTTCTCTGCGACAAGCTGCGGAGAATCCCAAAACTCGATTCCATATTCCTGCAGCGGCTGCACCTTTTCGCCGGGCGTATCCACCTGTCGGGCTGCATAAACCACCAACGCTCCTGCAGCAGCAAGAATCAGCACGGCGAGGAAGAGCAGCTGTATTCTTCTTCGGTCCATCCTTTCCTCCTTTTCTGATGGCTGCGCGGCGCAGAGGATCCCGCCGCCACTGTGTTCCCTCAATTCTCCTGGGGCAAATTCTCGAATAAGTCAATTTTCTCCGTGTCCGGGCCCACAAGGCTCCGGTAGAGGCCGAAGCGGCGGCTGTCGTGGACGCTGCCCGCGCCGTAGATCTCATAGCGCCCCTCCCTGTACTGGGAGACGCACTGCTGGAAGGCCAGCTCCGCGATCTCAAAGCCCGTGGCGCCGCCGAAATGCTCCAGTGGCACGTCATAGTCCAGGGTCACCATGTCCTCCGGCTCGCCGTAGAGGTGCAGATAAACCTTGGGCACCTCATAGGTTCCGTAGCGCTCGGCGGAGGCGGGGTCGTATGCCGCGTCCCCCAGCCGATCCACCGCGTTTTTCAGGCACTCCACGCCGAAGATGTGCACCACATGGCCGGAGTCGCCGTCCTCCGCCTGGCCCACCACCACCTGGGGGCGGAAGCGGCGGAGCTGCTCGATGAGGAAATTCGTCACATAGTCGCTGCCGTAGGTCTGCCGCGCCTTGTTCAGGGAGCCCACATAGATGTCCGAGCACTCGGTCATCACGGGATAGTGGGTCACCCCCGCCGTCCAGAGGCTGTCCAGCATCTCATGGCGGCGGAAGCCGGTGTGCCGCACGATGTAGATCATCTGCAGCCGCCTGCCCTCGTCGATATACTTGGGAATCACGCCGCCCAGGAAGATGAACTCATCGTCGCTGTGGGTGGGCACCACCACGATCTCCGGATTCTCCCAGGGCTCCTCCCAGTCCTGCACCCAGGCGGGCTTGGCGCCGGCGGAGAAGGCATAGATCTCCGTGATGCCGGAGTCTTTCTTCTCCCCCAGGTGCAGCTCCACCTCCGTGGCGGGCACGGGCAGGGGCACATACTCGTGCACATAGCCGTGCTGCCCCTGCTCCCGGCTCTCCCCGCCGCTGGTCACCGTCCAGGGCTCCGGCGGGCGATCCCACTGGATATAGATGGCGCTGATCTCTTCCTCCGCCCGGACGTACACCGTGTCGCCCCGGTAGATCTCCTTCTCCGTGCGGTAGCTGCCGTCGGTGAGCTCTCCATACTCCCGGTTCCGGTTGATGACCCGGACAGAGAGCTGCCGCGCCTCCGGCTCCGGGGTCGGGGTGGGCTCCGGCGTGGGCTCGGGAGTAGGCTCCGGCGTAGGCGCGGGAGTAGGCTCCGGCGTAGGCGCGGGGGTCTCCGCCGGCGCGGGCGCCGCCACGGGCTCCTCCGTCGCCGCGGGCTCGTCCGCAGGCGCGGCCGCCTCCGTGGGCTCCGGCGTCTCGACGGGGGCGGGCGCGTTTTCGCTCTGCTCCGCCGGCCGGGCGGAGAGGCGCATCCAGATCAGCAGCCCCAGGGCCGCCGCCAGCACCAACAGCAGCAAGCAAGAGATCAGTCGTTTCATGGTTCCTTCTTCTTTCCGTTTATTTTTGATGGGGTCGCGCTCAGCTCAGAGGGTAGAACAGCTCCAGCAGCGTCTCGGTCTTGTCCTCCCCAAAGGTGCCCAGGGTCAGGGTGGCAAAGCGGTCGTCCGCTGAGAAGTAGATCTGCAGGCCGTAGTAGTCCACGCCCTGGTTCAGGGCATAGAAGTGGACGGCTTTCGTCTCCCCGCCGAGAAAACTCACGGTGCGCAGCTCCGTCTCCACGTTCTGCATGCTGCCGGCTTCCAGGCCGCTCTGCAGCTCGGCCTGCATGGCGGCCAGAACCTGCTCGTTGCTAGGGTCGATCTGCTGCTTCAGCGTGGTGAAGTTGAGATTGACGGTGGCGGGCAGATCCGGATTCTCCGCATAGAGGTCGAAGAAGCTCTGCGCCCTGCGCATGGCCTCCTCGTATCCGGTGCCTTCATAGGCGTCCATCACCACGCCGGAGAGCTGCGCCAGCTGCTCCTTCGTGGCCACATACCAGCTCGTATCCAGACGGCAGCCGAAGCCCAGAAGCGGGTTTTCATACGTGGCGCCCTCCGCATCCTGGCGGAGCGTCCCCACCGTGAGCTGTTCCTCCGCATTTTCATCGGGAACGGTGACAGGCGCGGTCTCCGCCGTGGGAGCGGGAGTAGTCGCTGACGCGGGCTCCGCCGCGCCGGTATCGCCGCAGGCACAGAGCGCCAGCAGCAGGCTCAGCAGCAAAACTGCAAGCAGAATCTTTTTCATGCTTTTATCCTTCTTTCTTCTATGGTATTGATTGTATTATATGCCAGGGTATGGGAGATCGCAAGGCTCATTCCGTATCAGGCTCATGGAAAAGCGCGATCAGAGAGGAGGTGCCCGCCTCTCCATAGGTGCCAAGGGTCAGGGTGAGCATGTAGTGCCCCTGCTTGAGGATGATCTGCTGGGAATAGCTCTTCTGCCCGTTCAGCTCCGCCGTGACATAGATACCGCAGCGCAGCTGCCCGGCAAACATCACCTGGTTTTTAGAGGCAGAGAATTTGCTTGCGCCGAGCGCGTCCGCCTGGGGCTGAAGCTGGGCCAAAGAGATTTCCCGGTACTCCTCCTCGCTGACGTCCCCGCCTCTGGCCTTGTCCAGATCCTCAATCATCAGCATCATACTGGCGGAGTCGGAAGGGCGCAGCGCGCCAAACTCGCAGAAGATCTGGGCGCTGGCGAAGGCATCCCGGACGTCCTCCCCGGCCACGGTATCCACGGTGAGTCCGGCGACCTGCGCCAGCTCTTCATCCGAAAGGATATACCAATCTCCGTCCAGATCGCAGGCAATGCCGAACTCTCGGTTTACATAATGTGTGCCGTCCTCGTCCCGCAGGATCTCCCCCCGGGGCAGGTGGGAGGTGTCCACCTCCGGCGCCGCCGGGACATGGCTCTGTTCCAGCTGCTCCTGAATGGGATCCTTCGTAGGCGTCGGCGAGGGCGACGGGGTGGCCGCGGCGTTTTCCACCGCGCTCCCGCAGGCGCAGAGCAGCAGTGTCAGCAGGCAGGCCGCCAGCAGCAGCCAGGCAAAAATCTTGCTCTTCATCGTCTTGCGCATGGTGTTCTCCTTCTTTCTTTATCCGAGTGCGGCATGGCCACGGTTTTTCTTTTTCCGCCGGGGACGCCGCGCCTTGCCTTCCCCTTGAGGGAAAGTGGCAGCCGCCATACCCCGCAAAGCAACTGACGGATGAGGTGTCTCCCGGGTCCGCGGGCTGCCGAGAGCAGCAGCCACTACGGGGAGATGGAGAGCTGCGACGTAGGGGCGGGGCTTGTCCCCGCCCGTTTGTCGGACACAGGCGAAGGTTGGCGGCCGGCTGATAGCCGCCCTACGGGTCTTATGGGAAGACAGGAACGACCGGAATCCCCGGCGCCGGTGTGGACATTGGGGGCGGTGTAGGTCTCGGGGGTGTGGTTGGGTAGCCGCCTCCGCCTCCGGAGCCAGAGGGGGGTACAAAATATTTGGGGACAAAAATTCCGCAGATGATGCAGTATTCACCTTCCCATTGGCCCTGCGTTGCCCACTGAAATAGATGTGCCTTCTGGCTAAGGATGATATGGTATCTCCATCCGCAGATGGAGCATACATAAGAGTGTTTTCCAGCATTTAAGCATGTGCTCTCCCAGCTATTCTCCTCATCCAACACCCAATCGTGGGTGTGACCGTCCCGTCCGGGCGCCTCCGGGTCGATGGGGATCCCATCCCACGTGTAGTCCACCTCCCGCCAGGTCTCCTCCGGCGCAGGGTAGCCGTTTTCGGGATAATCGTCCTCCGGCCGCTGCAGCAGCGGCGTCGGCTCTCCTCCTTCGCCCAGCACGATCGGCTCCGACAGTTCCCGGTTCGAGTAGCCGTGCTTGTACACCAGCTCGATCTGCACGCTGTGATCCAGATTCTCCAGCCGAATCTCCCGGGGAGGTGTTCCGTTCTCCCCGTTCCAGTACTTTTCCCCGTCGATGAGCCAGTAGTACGGATCCTCTGTCGAGGGGTCGATGGGCAGTACTCGCGCCGTGATGCTGCCCCCCGGGTGACGCTCCCCGGTGGTGGGCACGGTATAGTCATACTCGAAGCACACGTCCTCGTACATCCAGCCAGCCGGATTGCCGTTCTCGTCCAAGAACTGCAGATAGGCGTTGACGCAGGTTACCCGCAGCTCCTCCCGGAGCACCGCCTCCACCTTCCAGACGCCCTCGCTGTCAAATTCCAGGGTGTAGAGCCGATTCCCCGCGTCCACGGGCTCCTCATTGATCTCCCAGTGATCCACGGTATAGCCCTCGGGCAGCAGGGCGCGGGCAAGATAGCGCCCCTCCTCCGTCAGCTCCAGGATCTCCTTGCCGTCCACCCGGGCGTTGACCAGCAGGATCTGCCGCACCTGGGGGATCACCACGGGATCCTCCGCCGTTTCGGGGGTGGGCTCCACCGTCTGATCCGCCGGAAGCTCATCCGCCGGAAGATCCTGCGGCATCTGCCGGATCACCGCCGCCGTCACCAGCACCAGGGCCAGGATCGCCGCCGCGGCCAGCAGCAGGGGCCGCTTGGATCGCCGGGGGCGAAGCTTGATCTGGACCCGGTTCCCTTTTCCCTTCAGCTTCTCGTCGATTGCCTGCCACATCCGCTCTTCCGCGCCGGGCAGGGGCTTCATGGAGCCGTACACGCTCCTTACCGCATGTTCCATGGTCATAGCTCGATTCCTCCTTCCTCTCCAAGTCGCTCCCGGAGACTGTCCCGCCCCCGGCGCAGCCAGGTCTTCACGGTGCTCTCCGGCCGGTGCAGCAGCTTTGCCAGCTCCGGCACCGAGTAGCCTTCAAAATAATGCAGATAGATGACCGTGCGGTACCTCTGCGGCAGCTGCAGCACCGCCTCCCGCAATCCTCCGCCCCGCTCCGAGGGTGCGGCGGCGTTCGCCGCGGCCTCCAGGGGCAGCTCCCGCCGCCGGCTGCGCCGCAGCTGATCCTTGCAGATATTGGCCACGGTGATGATGAGCCAGGCCTGCACCTGGCGCTTGTCCTGGAACTTCTTCCCGCTCTGTGCCAGGCGGAGAAAGGCCTCCTGCACCGCGTCCTCGCTGTCCGGGTGGTTCTGCATGTAGCTGAAGGCCATCCGATACACCGAGGGCATGAACTCCCGGTAGATCGTCCGCAGGCTGATGCTGGCAAATTCCAGCTCCGCTTCCATGGTCTTCCCTCTCTTTCTTTTTCAAATGCGAAACGCGTTTCGCATTTGTTGACTCGCGTTCATCGCAGCGGCTAATGCCGCTTTGGTCGACGCGAGGGCTCGCTTGGCTCGCCTTAGGGTGTTTTTGAGGCGGCAAAGCTGCCTCAAAAACGGATCATTATTCCCTTCGGGATGCATTCTGCGATTGGCTCCATCTTTACGAGAAGTTTTCTCTTTGGAGCATACCTGTCCGTATAACGGATGAGATGCGCAAAAGGTTTCACTCCCGAAAAAAAATTTGCACACGGAGCTCGTCCGTGTGCATTTTTTGTTGCCGTTATAAAAATCAGTAGTCCTCCACGTCGAAGGGGCGGCGCTGATAATAGTAGTCCCTGTCCTCCTCCGTGATCGGGCGGAGCACCCGGCAGGGGTTGCCCACCGCCACAACGTTCGCGGGGATGTCCTTCGTGACCACGCTGCCCCCGCCGATGACCGAGCCGCTGCCGATGTGCACGCCGGGCAGGATGGTGACGCTGCCGCCGATCCACACATCGTCCCCGATGCTCACGTCGATGCCGTACTCGTAGCCGGAGCGGCGGGACTGGGGGTGGATGGGGTGGCCGGCGGTATAGATGCTCACGTTGGGCGCGATGAGCACCCGATCCCCGATGTGGACCCGGCCCACGTCCAGCACCGTCAGATTATAATTGATCTCCACGCCTTCGCCGATGAAGATGTTCGTGCCGTAGTCGCAGTGCAGAGGCGGCAGGAGCATCGAACGCTCCCCCAGGCCGCCCAGCAGCTTTTTCAGCAGGGCGGGGCGCTCCTCCCAGCGCTCCGGCGGGAGATTGTTGAACTCCCAGAGCTTCTCCTGGCAGGCGCGCCGCTCCTCACTCAGCCCGTCCATCCAGGCCTTGTAGGGCAGGTTTTTCAGCATCCGTTCCTTCTGATCCACAGCTGCCTCCTTAAAGCGCCGGGTACAGCGGGAAGCTGCGGCAGAGGGCGATCATTTCCTCCCGCACCTGGGGCACGGCGGCCTCCCCCTCGTCCATCAGGCGGGCGATGGCGGCGCCGATCCGGCGCATCTCCCCCTCCTGCATCCCCCGGCTGGTGACGGCGGGGGTGCCGAAGCGCATGCCGCTGGTCTGGCGCATGGACTGGGTGTCGAAGGGGATGGTGTTCTTGTTGGCGGTGATGTTGGCGGCGTCCAGCAGCTCCTGCACCTCATGGCCGGTCTTGCCCCGGCTCATGGTGTCGGCCAGCATGAGATGGTTGTCCGTGCCGCCGGAGACCAGACGCACGCCCCGCTTTTGCAGCTCGTCGGCCAGGGCGGCGGCGTTTTTCAGGATCTGCTCCTGATAGGCGTGAAATTCCGGCGTCAGCGCCTCCCCGAAGCAGACGGCCTTGGCCGCGATGATGTGCATGAGGGGGCCGCCCTGGGTGCCGGGGAAGACGCCGGAGTTGATCTTCTTTTTCAGCTCCTCCTTGCAGAGGATCAGTGCGCCCCGAGGCCCCCGCAGGGTCTTGTGGGTGGTGGTGGTGACCACATGGGCGTAGGGCACCGGGCTGGGATGGAGCCCGGCAGCCACAAGCCCGGCGATGTGGGCCATGTCCACCATGAGATAGGCGCCCACCGCGTCCGCGATCTGGCGCATCTTCTCAAAGTCGATGAAGCGGGGATAGGCGCTGCCGCCGGCGATGATCAGCTTGGGGCGGCACTCCTCCGCCTTCTGCAGCACCTTGTCGTAGTCGATGCGCTCCGTGTCCCTCTCCACGCCGTAAAACTGGGCGTTAAAGTACTTGCCGGAGATGGAGGCTCGGGAGCCGTGGGTCAGATGGCCGCCGTGGGTCAGATCCATGCCCAGGATAGTGTCCCCCGGCTGGAGCAGGGCAATGTACACCGCCATGTTGGCGTTGGAGCCGGAGTGGGGCTGGACATTGGCGTGCTCGGCGCCGAAGAGCCGCTTGGCGCGCTCGATGGCCAGATTCTCCACCTCGTCCACATACTGGCAGCCGCCGTAATACCGGGCGCCGGGATAGCCCTCGGCGTATTTGTTGGTCAGATGGCTGCCCATGGCCTCCAGCACCGTGGGGCTCACAAAGTTCTCCGAAGCGATCAGCTCGATGTGATCCCGCTGGCGCTGCAGCTCCCGCTGCATGGCGGCAAAAATCTCCGGATCCTGCGCTTGAATTCTCTCGTACATGGCTCATCCCTCAGCTATAAAATAATTCGTTTGATTATACCGCCCGCGCCTCCCCCTGTCAACCGAAGATTCAGGGCGAGGGAGCATTCCGCTTCCTGCGCCGCAGCGTCTCAACCGCCCAGCATCCCACGCTGAACCCCGCCAGTATCACGCCCGCCGCGGGGTAGACGGCGCTCAGGCGGCTTGTGGTGCCATAGATCTCCAGGATCCCGCGAAAGACGCTCCCCACGGTCAGCGCGGCCAGCCCCGCATCCCACAGGCTCCGGCTGCGCTCCGAGGGGCGATCGCGGCAGGGGATCAGGGATAACAGGCTGCAGGGGATCAGACCGCCCAGCAGCGGGATCAGAAAGGCAAAGATCATGGCCTTGGAATAGACCTGGTGGCTGAAGCACTCGTAAACCGCGCCGAAGAGGGCGGTTCCCGCCGCGGCTATGGCATAGCGGCTCCGCCGCGCGCGCTCTTTTCGATTCATTCCGATCCCTCCCGTCACACGTAGATGATGTCCGTCACCGCCCGCTCCTTCACGCTGCGGCCGCTTGTGGGCACGTTCACCACGCGCCCGAGAAACACCATGGTGGAGGAGCCCCCGCCATCCAGGTTGTATGCGGTGCTGACGCCCAGTTCCTTCAGAAAGAGCGCCAGCTCATAGAGGCTCAGTCCTTCGCTCTCCTCGGTGCGGCCGTCTGACACGACCAGAACGTAGTGCCCCTCCCCGACGAAACCGATGGCGGTACGGGGGTTGCTGGCCTTCGCCCGATCCACCTCGTCTCCGGTACCCACCAGGAGCTCGCCGTCCTCCAGCAGTCCCGGGCCGAAGGAAAACACCTGCACCGCTCCCTGCTCCAGCAGCTCCTGCGCCGTGACCTCCGACTCCCGGATGATGGAGAAGCTGCCGTCGGCCCAGATCACCAGATCCTCCTGATCCCTTGCCGCGCTGTCCCGATACAGCACGCCGTTGCGGATCACATAGCCTGTCTCGCGGGAGCCGTAGTTGTCGCCATTGACCGCCAGGACAGCGCCCACCTCCTCCGCTGTCTCGGAGGTGGCGGCGGTGACGTTGCGCCCGTAGCTGCTCTGGGCGAAGGCGGTCAGCAGCGCCTGGGGATCCGTCGTTTGGATGTCCGCAACGTACACGTTGCTTTCGGCATAGCGGTAGGTCTCGATCTGAATGCGCAGTTGTCCGTCGTCATAGCAGGTCTCACTCACGACCGGCTCCGCTGCGCTTTCGCAGGCTTGGGCGGAGAGCGTCTCCGCTCCCGCGTCGCCGACCCGAAGGGCGGCTGTCTGCTCGACCGTCTCATAGACGCGGGCGATCACGAAGGTATCCAGCAGCGCATAGACGGTAAAGGCCGTTAGCGCAAGGGAAAACAGGATCCTGAACCATTTGTCTGTTCTTTTCATCTCATTGCCTCCTTTCTTGCCGAAAGAATACCGTTTCAACCTTAAAGGAAGCTAAGAAGTGCAAAAAAACGGAAGCTCCGATCATTCAGAGCTTCCGTCATGGCGGAAAAGATCGCTCGGCGCGTCCCGCTCAGTCCGCGAAGAGGGGGGTGGAGAGGTAGCGGTCGCCTGTGTCCGGCAGCAGGGCCACAATGGTCTTGCCCCGGTTCTCCGGCCGCTTGGCCAGGATCAGCGCCGCGTGGAGCGCAGCGCCCGAGGAGATGCCCACCAGCACCCCTTCGGTCTTGCCCAGGAGCCGCCCCGCAGCAAAGGCGTCCTCGTTCTCCACGGGGATGATCTCATCGTACACGGCGGTGTTCAGCACCTCCGGCACAAAGCCCGCGCCGATGCCCTGGATCTTGTGGGGGCCGGCCGTGCCCTTGGACAGCACCGGCGAGCCCGCCGGCTCCACCGCCACGATCTGCACGGCGGGGTTTTTCTCCTTCAGATACTCGCCCACGCCGGTGATGGTGCCGCCGGTGCCGACGCCCGCCACAAAGATGTCCACTTTACCGTCGGTATCCGCCCAGATCTCCGGGCCGGTGGTGGCCTTGTGGGTGGCCGGGTTCGCGGGATTGACAAACTGGCCGGGGATGAAGGCGCCGGGGATCTCTCCGGCCAGCTCCTCGGCCTTAGCGATGGCGCCCTTCATGCCCTTGGCGCCCTCGGTGAGCACCAGCTCGGCGCCGTAGGCCTTCATGAGCTGGCGGCGCTCCACGCTCATGGTCTCGGGCATGACGATGATGATGCGGTAGCCCCGGGCGGCGGCCACCGAGCAGAGGCCGATGCCCGTATTGCCGGAGGTGGGCTCAATGATCACGGAGCCCGCCTTCAGAAGTCCCCGGGCCTCGGCGTCGTCGATCATGGCCTTGGCCACCCGATCTTTCACCGAGCCCGCCGGATTCAGATACTCCAGCTTTGCCAGCACTCTGGCCTCCAGTCCCTGCTGCTTTTCCACATTGCGCAGCTCCAGCAGCGGCGTTTTTCCGATGAGCTGATCAAGAGATGTATAGATATTGGACATAGGTATCCCTCCTGTTATTCATACATTATTTTATGCACGTACTCTCCGGGAGGGCTGACATCGTTCGCGCAGCAGAGCCATGGAGCAGGCCACCTTTCCTTGGGAATGGCGCCAGTATAGCGCTTAATTCCTACGTTGTCAATAGGAAATCGAAATCACCCATATGAATTGGGTCTTTTCATTCCGGGAAAGCTGTGCTATACTCCATAGTTAGATACAGCTAACCGCGACAGGCGGTATGCATGTGAAAAAGGAGAGTGTCTTATGATCAAAACAAGTCTGATACTAAACTCTAATTAAAACAACGGATTATCCAATCGCGTCCGGTGACGCTGCGAATGACGTCAGCGGAGAGGGCGTTGATCACATCACAAAGACGAT
>ONPF01000007.1 GCA_900319635.1 uncultured Eubacteriales bacterium
TTTCGCATTTAAAAGTTTGCGTTTTCATGAAGAATGGATACTAATTTGCTTGCTTTCTCACTCGAAAGTTACATCTTAGTACATGCCGCCCATGTCGGGTGCGGCGGGAGCGGGCGCGGCCTTCTCGGGAATATCGGCCACCAGGCTCTCGGTGGTCAGCACCATGCCGGCCACGGAGGCGGCGTTCTCCAGGGCGCTGCGGCAGACCTTGGTGGGATCCACGATGCCCAGGCTGATCATGTCGCCGTAGGTGTCGTTGGCGGCGTCATAGCCGAAGTTCTGGCTGCGGGCGGAGGCGACCTTGTTCAGGATCACGGCGCCCTCCACGCCGGCGTTGGCGGCGATCTGCATGATGGGGGCCTTCAGCGCCTTGGCCACGATGGCGGCGCCGGTCTTCTCGTCGCCCTCCAGCTTGGCGGTGAGCTTCTCGGCGGCCTTGGAGGCCAGCACGTAAGCGGTGCCGCCGCCGGGGACGATGCCCTCGGCCACAGCGGCGCGGGTGGCGTTCAGCGCGTCCTCGATGCGGAGCTTCTTCTCCTTCATCTCGGTCTCGGTAGCGGCGCCGACCTTGATGACGGCCACACCGCCGGAGAGCTTGGCCAGACGCTCCTGCAGCTTCTCCTTATCATACTCGGACGTGGTGGTCTCGATCTGACGGGCGATCTGGGCGCGGCGCGCTTCGATCTCGGCGGGGGAGCCGGCGCCGTCGACGATGACGGTGTTCTCCTTGGTGACCTTGACCTGGTGGGCCTGACCCAGCACGTTGATGCTGGCTTCCTTCAGCTCCATGCCCAGCTCGCTGGACACGACGGTGGCGCCGGTGAGAACGGCGATGTCCTGCAGCATTTCCTTGCGGCGGTCGCCAAAGCCGGGAGCCTTGACGCAGATGCAGGTGAAGGTGCCGCGGAGCTTATTCAGCACGATGGTGGCCAGGGCCTCGCCCTCCACGTCCTCGGCGATGATGAGGAGCTTGCGGCCCTGCTGCACGATCTGCTCCAGCAGAGGCAGCACTTCCTGGATGTTGGAGATCTTCTTATCGGTGAGGAGAATCAGCGCGTCGTCCAGCACAGCCTCCATCTTGTCGGGATCGGTGACCATGTAGGGGGAGAGGTAGCCCCGGTCAAACTGCATGCCCTCGACCACGTCGCTGTAGGTCTCGGCGGTCTTGCTCTCCTCAATGGTGATGACGCCGTTCTGGCTGACCTTCTCCATGGCCTCGGCGATCAGGGCGCCGATGTGCTCGTCGCCGGAGGAGATGGTGCCGACACGGGCGATGTCCTTGGTGCCGGAGACCGGCTGGGACACGGCCTTGATGGCCTCCACCGCGTCGGCCGCGGCCTTCTGGATGCCCTTCTTCATGGTCATGGGGTTGGCGCCGGCGGCCAGGTTCTTGAGCCCCTCGTTGATCATGGCCTGAGCCAGCACGGTGGCGGTGGTGGTGCCGTCGCCGGCCACGTCGTTGGTCTTGGTGGAGACTTCCTTGATGAGCTGAGCGCCCATGTTCTCAAAGGCGTTCTCCAGCTCGATCTCCTTGGCGATGGTCACGCCGTCGTTGGTGATCAGGGGCGTGCCGAACTTCTTGTCCAGCACCACGTTGCGGCCCTTGGGGCCCAGGGTGATCTTCACGGTGTCCGCCAGCTGGTTGACGCCGCGCTCAATGGCCTTGCGAGCCTCTTCCCCGTAAATAATCTGCTTTGCCATAGTTCAAATGCCTCCTTACTTACTCAATAACGGCCAGAATGTCGGACTGGCGGACGATGGTGTACTCCTCATCCTCCAGCTTGACCTTGCTGCCGCTGTACTTGCCGACCAGAACCTGCTGTCCGGCCTTCACGATCATCTCGACCTGATTGCCGTCCACCAGTCCGCCGGGGCCGACCTCCATCACGTCATAGATCTCGGGCTTTTCCTGGGCGGAAGAGGCCAGGAACAGACCGGAGGCGGTGCGCTCTTCGGCGGCGCGCTGCTTCAGCACGACTCTGTCAGCCAAGGGTTTCAGTTTCATTGCTTCTATACCTCCATAAATGTTTTTTACAAAAATCAGCACCGTTAGCACTCAAAACCTATGAGTGCTAACGGTGCTTACTATACCACAATTTTCTATTTTTGCAAGCCCCTTGCCAAAAGAAGTTTTGAACTTTTTGTGAAAGGAGAGACGAATCCGGCGTTCATTGCGTCCTTGCCTCCCCTGAAAGGGGAGGTGTCGCCCGGCGTCCCCCGCAAGCCGGGTGACGGAAGGGTTTCCCCAGGTGCGCTGTATCATTCCCCGAAGAACGTCATCCCCCTGGGTACGATCAGGTTCAGCGCCTTGGGAACCATGTGGAAGCGAAACTCCGTCGCCCGCAGCGCCTCGCCGTCCAGCTGGGCCACGTCCTCCTTCTCACAGCGGATCACGACCTCGCCGGAGGAGCGGATGTGCTTGATGAACTTGGGCATCTCGTCCGCCTTGCCCTTGGAGTATTTGCCGATCAGCGCGGCAAACTGCACCAGGTTGACCTTCTTCACGATGTACACGTCCATGATCCCGTCGTCGGGCATGGCTTCCAGACTGGGGTTGAAGCCGCCGCCGTAGAAGCGGCCGTTGCAGGCGCAGACCAGGGTGTGCTTGCCGTCGGCGTGAAAATCGCCGCAGGCGATATCCATCTTCGTGGCGATGCCCTTGAACATGTTCACCGCTGCGGAGACCACGTAGCCGGTGGCGCCGCCGATGAGGGGGATGCCGCTGTATTTATGGATGTCGGTGCCGATGCGGGCGTCCACGCCCACGGAGCAGATGTTGGCGCTATAGCGGCCGTTGCATTCCAAAAGGTCGATGGGGCGCTCGCTGCCGTCCAGCAGGGCGTCCAGATCCCGAAACAGATCCTTCTCGTCCCCGAACATGCGGCAGAAGTCGTTGCCCGTGCCGGTGGGGAAGGGGCAGACGGCCACGTTTCGCTTCAGCGCCGCGCCGCAGACGCACTCGTTGAAGGTGCCGTCCCCGCCGCAGGCGTAGACGCGCAGATGCTCGCCCTTCGCGCTCTCCTCCTGGATCTTGCGGGTGGCGTCCAGGGGGGCGGTGGTCACATAGATTTCAAATTCTCCGCCCCGTTTTTGAAAAGCGGCCTCCACCTTGCCCCGCACCTCTTCGGTCTTGTCCTTGCCGCCGGCGATGGGGTTTACGATAAACAGGTGCTTCATCTTGTATCCCTCTTTTTTATTTATAGTACATGAACAGGTCGCACTTGATCATACCGTTATACAGCTTCCGCTTTTTGTCCGCCTCCCGGCCGAAGCAGCGCTCAAACTCTGTGTGGGAGGAGAGCAGATAGAGCTGCCAGTTTGCAAGGCTCCGGTACGCCTGGCCGAAGGCGCGGTAGAGGTCTTCGGCCTCCTCCTTCTCGCCGATCCGCTCCCCGTAGGGGGGATTGGTGACGATCACGCCCCGCTCGGTCTTCCGGTCAAAGCTGCGGGCGTCGGCCACCTCGAAGCGGACGATATCGGAAACCCCGGCGCGCTCGGCGTTGGCCCTTGCGATGGCGATGGCCTTGGGGTCGATGTCCGTGCCAAGGATCCTGTAGTCGCCGTGAAACTCCCGCACGGCGGCGGCCTCCCGCTCCCGCTGCCAGATCCCCGGATCCAGCGTGCGCCAGTCCATGGCGGCAAAGTGCCGGCTTCGGCCGGGCGCGGCGTTTTTGGCGATCATCGCCGCCTCGATGGGGATGGTGCCGCTGCCGCAGAAGGGGTCGCAGAAATCGTCCCGCCCCCGGTAACGGGAGAGATTCACCATGGCGGCGGCCAGAGTCTCCCGCAGGGGCGCGGCGTTGTGCGCCGGGCGGTAGCCCCGCTTGTGCAGCCCCTCTCCGCTGGTGTCCAGGCACAGGGAGACCTGATCCTTCATGATGGAAAAGCGGATCTGCACCGTCTCGCCGGTCTCGGCGAACCAGCCCAGATGATAGCGCCCTTTCAGCCGCTCCACCACGGCCTTTTTGATGATCTTCTGGCAGTCGGACACGGAGAAGAGCTTGGAGTTCAGACTGTGCCCGGTGACGGGGAAGGCGGCGTCCTTGGGGATCCAGCGCTCCCAGGGCAGGGCCTTCGTCCGCTCAAAGAGCTGGTCAAAGGTCAGAGCCTCGAAGCGGCCCAGCTCCAGCAGCACCCGCTCGCCGGTGCGCAGGCGCAAATTCGCCCGGGCCAGCATCCCCTCGTCGCCGGTGAAGTAGACCCGGCCGTTTTCCGCCGAGACGGAGGGTGCGTCCATGCGCCGCAGCTCATCGGCTGCCAGCCCCTCCAGGCCGAACAGACAGGGCACGCAAAATTGAAGATCCATAGTTACCTCGCAAATCGAAAAAATCTTTCCTGCACAAATATACAGGAAAAGTCGAAACTTGTAAACGGGATGTGACAAATCTAACAGAAAAACTTGCAAGAAAACCGCGGCCTTGATCAAATGATAAAAAAGGATGAAAAAAGCTATTGAATTTTTTAGCATTTGGAGGTATAGTAAGCTATAGTCATAAATTGTTCATTTTTGGGGGATAGCCAAATGGCCATTGAGCGGTCTTTGTTTCTGGAAATCGTAAAGGACGCCTACAGCGCCTATTATACGATTATCCCCGCGGAGGAGACGGAGCTGCCCCTGGCTTTCCGGGCGGACTATAATGCCCAGGATGAACGGTATTTTCTCACCAAGAACGCCAGCATCTGGCGAAACGAGAAAAAAGAGTACGCATTTGTGTTCTCTGCGGCTGCCTTTGACCAGGAGACAGTGAAAAAGTGCATCGACTGGGCGCTGGAGGATATGCTCCCCAAGGTGAAGCCGCACAAGGAACATCAGTATACCAACTGCAAGGTGGTCTTCATTGCCGATTCTCTTGATGAGGCAACGATCTCCGCTGTGAAGAAAAGCAAGTTTTCCAAGAGTTACGGTTTTCTCTCCGCCCAGGGATACACGGAGCTGGTCGCCGCTGCCGTGGATCTGAGTACGGAGAAAACCTATACAAACCGGGTCGGCCACGGCCTGGAATCCTTCTTTCATAAGCTGTTTGCCCTGCGTCATGAGGAAGCGTAGAGCAAATGGTGATAAAAACTTTTTCATCTAAGGAGTGAAAAGTATGAGCGCATTGTTGATCCTCTTGATCGCGATCGTACTGCTGGGCCTGGGCTACGTCTTCTATGGCGGCTGGCTTGCCAAGCAGTGGGGTGTCGACCCCAATCGCGAGACCCCGGCTCACACCAGCTACGACGGAAAGGACTTCGTTCCTGCCAACCCCGCCGTGCTGATGGGCCACCACTTCTCTTCCATCGCCGGTGCAGGCCCCATTAACGGACCTATCCAGGCCGCTGTGTTCGGCTGGGTTCCCGTTTTCCTGTGGTGTGTGCTGGGCGGCATCTTCTTCGGCGCTATGCACGACTTTGGCGCCCTGTTCGCCTCCATCCGTCACAACGGCGGCTCCATCGGCCAGGTCATGAAGGACTCCATGGGTGTCAAGGCCCAGCGGCTCTTCATCGTCTTCGCCCTCGCCGTTCTGATCCTGGTCATCGCCTCCTTCACCTCTGTTGTTGCCTCCACCTTTGAGGCCAACTACACCAAGACTGGCGTTGACTTCGAGAAGACCGAGGTCACCGCGTTTGAAGATGGCAAGAATGTCTATGCTCTGAACGAGGACGGCAGCTACAAGCTGATCGTCAAGGATGCGGAAGGCAACTATCCCGAGGTCGATCCCGAGGCCGAGTACTTCGTCCCTGTCGCTGCTGAGGGTGTTACCTACTTCGCCAAGGACGGCGTGAAATACGTAGCCAAGGATCTGGCTGAGACGGACGCTACCAAGGTGTTTGTCCCCGTGGGTAAGGCCATTACCACCGGCGCCATCCTGCCCAACGCTTCCACCGCTATGACCTCCATGCTGTTCATCCTGATCGCCATCGTCTTCGGTTACTTTGTGTACCGCAAGAATGCCAAGGTCGGCCCCGCCACCATCATCGGCATCATCGGTATCATCGCGATCGTTTTCGTCGGCCTTAAGGTCGGTCTGAACCTGGGTCGTACTTTCTGGGTTCTGTTCATCGCTGTGTACGTCACCATCGCCTCCCTGCTGCCCGTGTGGATCCTGCTGCAGCCTCGTGACTACCTGAGCTCCTTCCTGCTCTACGGTATGATGATCCTGGCTGTTGTCGCCATCATCGGCGGCACCTTCACCGGCACTGCCAACATGGAAGTTCCCATGTTCACCGGTTGGAAGAACGCTGCGGGTCAGCCTCTGTTCCCGTTCCTGTTCATCACCGTTGCCTGCGGCGCCTGCTCCGGCTTCCACTCTCTGATCAGCTCCGGTACTTCCTCCAAGCAGATCAACAACGAGAAGGACGCCAAGATCATCGGCTACGGCTCCATGATCATCGAGTCCGCTCTGGGCATCATCTCCCTGATCGCTGTTGGTGTTGTGTACAAGACTGCTGTTGCCGGTGGCGACGGTATGTCCATGTCCTCTCCTCCGACCATCTTCGCCGGTGGTATTGCCACCCTGTTCTCTTCCTTCGCTCCTGCGACCAAGGGCGTCATCCGCAACCTGTTCACCCTGGCTGTGTCCGTCTTCGCTCTGACCTCTCTGGACTCCGCCACTCGTCTGTGCCGCTACCTGTTCGCTGAGCTGCTCACTCCGGAAGGAAAGACCCACGAGGATCTGACCGGCGTTGCCAAGTTCCTGACCACGCCTATCGTCTCCACCCTCATCATGGTCGTCATCGGCTGCGGCATCGGCTTCCTGAACCTGAACCAGATCTGGGGCGTGTTCGGCGCTGCCAACCAGCTGCTGGCTGCTGTTGCCATGCTGGCTGTCTGCACTTGGCTGGGCAAGATCGGCAAGAACAACAAGATGTTCTACTTCCCCATGTGCTTCATGCTGGTTGCTACCATCACCGCTCTGTGCTACACCATCGTTGGCGGCTTCGGCAAGATCGCCGCTGGCGCTGCCTGGGGCGTGTGGTTCCAGGTTATCTGGAGCATCATCCTGGTTGTTCTGGCTGTCATCCTGGCCGTCATGTCTCTCAAGACCCTGATCGCCCAGGGCAAGAACAAGCAGAAGGCGTAATCGTCCTCTCTTCGTTCAAACGCACATATTCCAATAGATTCCTCAGTAAGAAGGGCTGCTTCGGCAGCCCTTTTTGCTGTCAATATGAAGCTTCCCCCGTCATTGCGAGCCAGTGTCGCAACACTGGTGTGGCAATCCGTGTCTCTCTTTTCCGGGGAGTACGGGGGATGGGGACTGCCGCCGGCCATGGACTTTTCCTCCCCGCAATGACATCAGAAGGGAAATACACTTGCCTGGAACGAATAATCCTGCTATAATCTTCCAGAGGTGATGCTTCATGAATCTCATGCAGGAATATCGCAGCAAGCTCTGCACCGCCGAAGAGGCGGTGCGCCTGGTCAAATCCGGTGACTGGGTGGACTACGGCTCCAACAACGGCTATCCCTCCACGCTGGACGCGGCGCTGGCCCGGCGGCGGGACGAGCTGCACCATGTGAAGGTGCGCGGCAATCTCCTGCGCGGCCCCCTGGCCGTGGTGGAGTGCGACCCCAGCATGGAGCATTTTGTGTATGATTCCTGGCACTGCTCCGGCTATGAGCGCAAGCTCTGCGACGCGGGCCGCGCCTTCTTTACCCCCATGCTGTTCCGGGATCTGGATCGCTATTATCACCAGTACCTGACCGTAGACGTGGCCATGCTCTCGGTTGCGCCCATGGACGAGAACGGCTATTTCAATCTCTCCGGCGCCCTGGGCGCGGAGCGGGGCATTGCGGACACGGCGAAGAAGATCATCGTGGAGGTCAACGAGAATCTGCCCCGCATCAAGGGCAATCCCGCGGAGGTCGGCATCCCGCTGGAGCGGGTGGACGCCATTGTGGAGGCCGGGCGCATCCCCCTGTGGGAGATGAAGTCCCCCGAGCCCTCGGAAATCGACCGTCAGATCGCGGGGCATGTGCTGCCCCTGATCCCCGACGGGGCGGTGATCCAGCTGGGCATCGGCGGTATGCCCAACGCCCTGGGCGAGCTGCTGGCGGAGTCCGATCTCCAGGATCTGGGCATGCACACCGAGCTCTGCTCCGACGGGTATCTGGCCCTCTTCAAGGCCGGCAAGCTCACCAACGCGAAAAAGACCCTGCACACCGGCAAGGGCGTGCTGGGCCTCGCCATCGGCTCCCAGGAGCTCTTTGACTGGGTTAACGAGAACGACGCCGTGCTTGGCGCCCCGCTGAGCTATGTGAATAACCCCTTCGTCATCGCGCAAAATGACAAGATGATCTCCATCAACGGCTGCCTGAACGTGGATCTCTACGGCCAGGTGGCCTCTGAGAGCGCCGGCACCCGGCACATCAGCGGCACCGGCGGCCAGCTGGACTTCGTCACCGGCGCGGCCATGTCCAAGGGCGGACGGAGCTTTTTGTGCCTCCCCTCCACCTTCACGGATAAGAAGGGCGTGCTCCACTCCCGCATCCTGCCCCAGATGTCGGGCGACATCATCACCACGCCCCGCAGCCAGGCGGCCACCATCGTCACCGAGTACGGCGCGGCGGATCTCACCGGCCGCAGCACCTGGGAGCGGGCGGCGCGGCTCATCGACATTGCCCACCCCGACTTCCGGGAGGAGCTGATCCGCAAGGCGGAGGAGCAGCGCATCTGGCTGCCGTCCAACAAACGCTGAGAGGAGATCCCTTCCCCCTATCGGCCTCCGGCCACTTCCCCCTGCGGGGGAAGCAAGAGCTCGCCTCCCCCCTGGGGGGGGGAGGTGCCCAGTGCGCACACTGGGCGGAAGGGGGATTGAGCGTCGCGCTGCAAATCGTTCCGGCATACTGAGGAGAAAAACCATGTACATCGACAACACCTTATATCGCGGCCGTCCGGCGGGGGAGCGCATCCCCAAGGAGACGCGCTGCTACGATTTCCTCGACCGCCTGGGGGTGGAATACTTCCGGGTGGATCACGAGCACGCCGACACAATCCCGGACTGCGAGCTGGTGGAGGGCCTGCTGGGCTGCAAGATCTGCAAGAACCTCTTTCTCACAAACCGCCAGCAGACGGATTTCTATCTGCTCATCATGCCGGGGGAGAAGCCCTTCAAGACCAAACTCCTCTCCAAGCAGATCGGCTCCGCTCGCCTGAGCTTTGCCGGGCCCGAGCATATGGAGCAGTATCTGGACATCACCCCCGGCTCCGTCAGCGTCCTGGGGCTGATGAACGACAGGGAGAAGAAGGTTCGCCTGCTTGTGGATCGGGATCTGCTGGCCGAGGAGAGCTTCGGCTGCCACCCCTGCATCAACACCTCCAGCCTGCGCTTCAAGACGACGGATCTGTTTGAAAAGATCCTGCCCGCCCTGGAGCACGAGCCCACCTTTGTGGAGCTCCCCTGGACGGTGGAAGAGTGATTTGTAGGGGCCGACGCCCTCGGCGGCCCGAAAACGAAAAAAAGCGTGAAGGGAGCGCGTATGAAAAAGAGACGGGGAATACTCTTGAGCATGCTGCTGATCCTGCTCCTCTGCGTTCTGCTGCTTGTCTTGCCATATGGGCTGTTTTATTTCGCCATGATTCGGGCAACGGCGCTGAACTATACCGATGATTTGACCGAGGGAAGCTTCAGCTTCTTGACCCGGGAGGAGCGGCCGGGAAGTCTTTTTTACCGAGGAGAGGGGAAGAAAGCCGCCCTTGTCGTCATCACGTTCGACCCGGACAGCGGCGTATCAGAGTTCACGATCCCAGACGCCTGTGGGGACTACCCTGTGGTGGAGCTGGGCGGCTATGTTGGAAAGGGCGGCCCCTGCCCCTTTGAGATCGAAGTGAAGGGGCTTCCCTCCACGCTGGGGGTTTTTCCGTCTGGCGGGACCTTCGGGAAAGTCAACGGGAAAAACGTGGATGTCTTCTATCATGATGTGACGCTGAACCTCGGCGCAAATATCCGGGAAATCTACGCCTGTCAGGCTGCCGATTACGTGGAAACGGGCGGCGACAGGGGAGAGGTACACGTCGTTCGGGTCTATTTCAACTGCGACCCGGCAAATCGAAACTTCTATTCCGAAAACGGAAGACTCTATGACAAAAACGGAAAGCTCGTCAAGGGCTTCTTCTATTGGGACGATAGCTTCCTTTCCTGAAAGGACGGGAGAGCGAAGGGAGCCCTGCCCGCATAGCGCCGCGCGATCGCGCAAAAAGAGTGAAGGGAGCGGAAAACTCTCTTCACTCTTTACTTTTATCTGTTCACTTGTTATACACCCGCGGCACCCGCTTGGACACCGCGCACAGCAGCTCGTAGGAGATGGTGCCGGCCTCCCGCGCCAGGGCGTTGATGTCGTTGTGCTCGCCGAAGATCTCCACCTCGCTGCCCACCTCCACCTGGGGCAGCTCCGTCAGATCCACCATGCACATGTCCATGCAGATGCTGCCCCGCTGGGGGGCGAAGCCGCCTTCCACATAAAAGCTGCAGCGGTTGGAGAGGATGCGGGGCAGCCCGTCGGCGTAGCCGATGGCGAGCACGCCCATGCGGGTGTGGCGCTCCGTCACAAAGCGCCGCCCGTAGCTGACGCTGGTGCCGGCCTCGTAGTGCTTGATGGTGCTCACGGTGGTCACAAGGCGCATACAGGGCTTCAGGCCGAGCTTGCCGGTTTCATCCCCGTAGCCGTAGAGCAGCAGCCCGGGCCGCACCATGTCCAGCGCCATCTCCGGATAGTGTACCACGGCGCCGGAGTTTGCGCAGTGCCGGATGGCAAAGCGCACCCTGCCCCGCTCCTTTACGGCGGCGATCACATCCGTAAAGAGCTTGAATTGCTGTCGGGTGTAGGCCTCGTTCTCCTCGCCCTCCTCGTCGGAGACGGCAAAGTGGGTGTAGATCCCCTCCGGCTCCAGGTTCGGAAGATGGCAGGAGGCGATCACGTTCCCCACGCCGATGTCAAAGTAGTCCCCGGCACAGAGGAAGCCCAGCCGGGACATGCCGGTGTCCAGCTTGATGTGGACCCGGAGCGTCTTTCCCAGCTCCCGGGCAGCGGCGGAATACTCCTTCGCTTTCGCCAGGGCACTCACGGTTTGGGTCAGATCCTCTTCGATCAACAGCCCCGTGTACTCCGGCGGCGTGTGCCCCAGGATCAGGATCGGCATGGTGATGCCGCCCCGGCGCAGCTCCAGCGCCTCGTCCAGACAGGAGACGGCCAGGTAGTCCGCCCCGGCTTCCTGCAGCAGGCGGGAGACGGGCAGCGCGCCGTGCCCGTAGGCGTCGGCCTTCACCACGCCCAGAAAGCGGCAGCCCTTCGGCAGCGCGGCGCGGATGGCCTCATAATTGTGGCGGATATTGGGCAGGGAGATCTCCGCCCAGCTTCTCTTTTGTAAGTCGTTCATGTTTAACTCCAATTTTCGATTTCACAGGCGACGGTCACAACGCCGTCGCATTGCAGTTCCGCCCGGCAGGGGATCCCCCCGTCGAACCAGACCCGCGCCAGGCAGTGGTCGCTGACGGAAAGCTCCACCGCGTCACAGCCGCCCTCCTCCCAGAAGGCGTCCGGGTGGCCGGTTCGCAGAGCCTCCACCAGCAGCGGCAGGGCGGACATGGGCGTGAGCCCGTAGGCGTCCAGATCCCCGGTATCCAGGATCAGCCAGTCATACTCCAGGGCGGTGGCGCCCTTTTCCACCTTGGCCGTGATGCCGGAGATCTCTCCCGGCGAGAGCACCGTGACCCGCTGCACGTCCCCCTCCAGCGCGTAGCGCAGGGAGAAGGAAGCCGTGCGATCCGGGTAGGAGGCGGTGAGCGCGGCGGTGAAGCTGAGAGCGTCCTTTTGGGCAAGTTCCCGGGAAAAAGTCTCAAAGCGCTCCCGGGCGGCGTTGCCGCAGCCGGTGAGCAGCAGACAGAACAGCAGGGGGATCAGGACAAGCGTTTTTTTCATGGGTACCTCCAAAGTGTCGTGGTATCCAAGCTTATGCGCCCGCCCCCCGGTTTGATGAACATTATAATCCCTGCCCGGCACTCCGTCAATTCTTTCTTTCCGCCCTTGATTTTTGGCAAAAAGGACAAAAACACTCTTGAAAACTTGTGCGAACTGTGATACTCTATGCCTGCTGTGATCGGGAAAATAGTGCCTGGACGGACGGACAGAGAAAGAGGGTCGGCGGCTGGAAGCCCTCTGCGTCAGGGGCGCTTGGTTCGCCCGGGAGCTCCGGCCAATCCCCGGCGGGCGGCGCCCGTTACCGCGTCGAGAGTGCGATTCCTGGAATCGAATGTGGGTGGTACCACGGAAGCGATGCTTTCGTCCCAGTGCGGGACGGAGGCTTATTTTTTTTGTAGGGGCCGGCGCCCTCGACGGCCCGCGTGAAAACGGAATACCCCTCAGTCCGGCTTTGCGGACAGAGCCGCCTTGCGGTGCCCGAAAAACGCTGCGGGCTTACGCTATTCCTTGCGTTTTTCGACCGCTGCGGAAATTCCGTCTTTGCTTTGTCTGCCACCGGCAGCGCAAAGCCGCAATTCCCCTTGCACAGGGGCGCACACAAGGAAAGAGAACCCCTCCGCCCCAGTGTGAGCACTGGGGCACCTCCCCTTAGGCAGGGGAGGCAAAGATGAAAGAAACCCCTCAGTCCGGCTTTGCCGGACAGCGCCGCCTTGCGGTGCCCGAAAAACGCTGCGGGCTTACGCTATTCCTTGCGTTTTTCGACCGCTGCGGAAATTCCGCCTTTGCTTTATCTGCCACCGGCAGCGCAAAGCCGCAATTCCCCTTAGACAGGGGAGCACACAAGGAAAGAGAACCCCTCCGCCCCAGTGTGAGCACTGGGGCACCTCCCCTTAGGCAGGGGAGGCAAAGATGAAAGGAGAACCCCTCAGTCCGGCTTTGCCGGACAGCTCCCCTTAGGCAGGGGAGCCTATAAGGAAAGGAGATTTATATGAAAGAACTGATGCAGGCGCTTCGGGACAAGGCCATGCAGGCCATCTTCGAGGCGGACGACGTGGAAAAGCTGGAGGAGCTGCGCATCAAGTACCTGGGCAAAAAGGGCGAGATGACCGCGATCCTGCGGCAGATGGGCAAGCTCTCCCCGGAGGAGCGCCCGGTGATGGGTCAGCTGGCCAACCAGGTCCGCGGCGAGATCGAGGGTCTGCTGGAGGAGCGGCGGAAGATCGTGACCGAGGCCATGCTGGAGAAGAAGCTGCAGCGGGAGGCCATCGACGTGACCCTGCCCGGCCGGAAGCCCCAGCTGGGGCACAAGCACCCCATGTACAACGTCCTGGATCAGATCAAGGACATCTTCATCGGCATGGGCTTTGAGATCGTGGACGGCCCCGAGGTGGAGCGGGAGGAGTATAACTTCACCAAGCTGAACATCGACGAGGGGCACCCCTCCCGGGAGTGGACGGACACCTTCTATTTCACCCCGGACAGCAAGATCCTCCTGCGCACCCAGACCTCTCCCATGCAGATCCACGCCATGGAGACCCGGCCGCTTCCTATCCGCATCATCGCCCCCGGGCGGGTCTACCGCAAGGACGAGGTGGACGCCACCCACAGCCCCATGTTCCACCAGATCGAGGGCATGGTCATCGACAAGGGTGTGACCATGGCGGATCTGAAGGCCACGCTGAACCTGGTGGTGGAGAAGATTTACGGCAAGGGCACCGTCACCCGCTTCCGCCCCCATCACTTCCCCTTCACCGAGCCCAGCTGCGAGCTGGACATCCAGTGCCACAAGTGCGGCGGCAAAGGCTGCTCCACCTGCAAGGGCGAGGGCTGGATCGAGGTGCTTGGCGCCGGCATGGTGCACCCCAAGGTGCTCTCCGGCTGCGGCATCGACCCGGACGTGTACTCCGGCTGGGCCTTCGGCATGGGCCTGGAGCGGCTCGCCATGGGCGAATACAAGATCACGGATCTGCGTCTCATTTTTGAGAACGACGTAAGATTTCTTGAACAGTTCTGACTTGCTTCCCCCTTGGGGGGAAGTGCCCCGCAGGGGCGATAGGGGCTCCCATTTGACAGCCCCTTCAGTCGCTTCGCGACAGCTTCCGCCTTGCGGTGCCCGAAAAATGCTGCGGGCTTTCACAGTTCCTTGCATTTTTCGACCGCTGCGGAAATTCCGGACTCGCTTTTTCTGCCACAGGCAGCGCGAGTCCGCAATTCCCCCTCAGGGGAGCCAAAAAGGAGGATTATTGATATGAAAATGCCCAGAAAATGGCTCAATGAGTTTGTAAATCTGCCTCTGGAGGAGGTGGGCGACAAGGCCTTTGCCGAGGCGATGAGCGTCTCCGGCTCCAAGGTGGAGGTCACCGAGGATCTGACCCAGACCATCCACAACGTCAAGGTGGGGCGCATCCTGTCCCTGGAGAAGCACCCCAATTCGGATCATATGCTGGTGTGCCAGATCGATGTGGGGGAGGAAGCTCCCGTCCAGATCTGCACCGGCGCCTGGAACGTGCATGTGGGCGATCTGGTGCCCGCGGCGCTGCACAAGTCCCTGCTGCCGAACGGGACGAAGATCGAGAAGGGCAAGCTCCGGGGCGTGGAGTCCTGCGGTATGCTCTGCTCCCTCAAGGAGCTGGCGGCGGACGTGCACGACTTCCCCTACGGCCAGATCAAGGCCGCGGCCCTGCTGAACAACTATCACCCCATCGACCCGCTGAAGCCCTCCATCTCTCCTCTCATCAAGAGCGGCGACCGGATCTTCGGCAAGGTGGTGGCGGCGGAGGTCACCAAGGTGGAAAACGCCGGCGTGAACCGGTTCAAATGCAGCCTCGCCACTGGAAACGAGACCATCACCGACTGCCAGAACATCCACGCGGGCGACCTGGTGGCCTACAACACCGAGAAGGACGCCATCTGCACCCTCCAGGACCTCCACGCCGAGCAGCGGGAGTTTCCCAACTGCATCGAGGACGGCATCCTGATCCTCCACGAGGACTGCAAGCCCGGCGACGATGTGGGCGTGCTCCTGGGTCGGGACGACCATGTGGTGGAGTATGAGATCACCCCCAACCGGCCGGACTGCCTGTGCATGATCGGCCTGGCGCGGGAAGTGGCCGTCACCTTCGGCAAGGAGCTGAAGCTCCACGAGCCGGTAGTGCAGGCCAAGGCGGGCGGCAATATCGCGAACATGGCCAGGATCGTCATCGAGGATCCGGCGCTCTGCCCCCGCTACACCGCCCGGATGGTGAAAAACGTGAAGATCGCCCCGTCTCCGGCCTGGATGCGGGAGCGGCTGCGCAACGCGGGCATGCGCCCCATCAACAACCTGGTGGACATCACAAACTACGTCATGCTGGAGTACGGTCAGCCCATGCACGCCTTTGACTTCAGCTGCGTCAAGGACGGGGAGATCCATGTGCGCTGCGCCCGGGAAGGGGAGAGCATCCGCACCCTGGACGGCAACGACCGCCCCCTCACGCCCAATATGCTCTGCATCTGCGACACGGAAAAGCCCGTGGCCGTGGCCGGCGTCATGGGCGGCGAGAACAGCGAGATCGTGGGCGACACCGCCATGGTGCTCTTTGAGAGCGCCTGCTTCAACGGCCCCTCCGTCCGCCGCACTGCCACCGCGCTGGGCATGCGCACCGACGCCTCCTCCCGCTTTGAGAAGGGGCTGGACGCCGAGGGCACCTGGAAGGCCGTGCAGCGCGCCTGCGAGCTGGTGGAGCTCCTGGGCTGCGGCGAGGTGGTGGAGGGCGTGATCGACGTCTTCCCCGGCAAGAAGCCCCAGACTACGGTCAAGCTGGAGCCGGAAAAGATCAACGGCCTTCTCGGCACGGACATCGACGAGCAGACCATGCGCAGGATCCTCAGCGACCTGGGCTTCGGCTTTGACGGCGACACCATCCTGGTGCCCTCCTGGCGCGGCGACGTGGAGCACTACTCCGACATTGCCGAGGAGGTGGCCCGCTTCTACGGCTATAACGAGATCCCCACCGCCTTCTCCGGCGGCATCAGCACCGCCGGCGGCTACACCGAGCTCCAGCAGACGGAGCGGCGCATCGGCGAGGTCTGCCGCAGCATGGGGCTGGACGAGATCATTACCTACTCCTTCATCAGCCCCGGCTACTATGACAAGATCCGCATGCCCAAGGACGATCCCCGGCGGGACAGCCTGAAGATCCTGAACCCCCTGGGCGAGGATACCTCCATCATGCGCACCACCATCCTCCCCTCCATGCTGGAGATCCTGACCCGCAACTACAACTACCGCAACAAGTCCGCCGCCCTCTACGAGATCGGCCGCATCTACCACAAGCGCCCCGACGGTCTGGCCGACGAGCCGAAGATCGTCTCCCTGGGCGCCTACGGCCCAGAGATGGACTTCTTCGTGTTGAAGGGCTGGGTGGAGAACCTGCTGGCGGATCTGGGCGCTGCAAAGCCTCACTTTGTCCAGGAGCGCCTCAACCCCTCCTATCATCCCGGCCGCTGCGCCCGCGTCTTCGTGGGCGAGACCGAGATCGGCGTACTGGGGCAGATCCATCCCCAGGTAGCCTCAAACTACGGCGTGGACGCGGAGCTCTACTGCGCCGAGCTGCGCTTTGACGCGCTCCTTTCCGTCAAGGGCGGCATCCCCGTCTTCAAGCCTCTGCCCCGCTTCCCCGCGGTGACCCGGGACATCGCCGTGGTCTGCGGCGCGGAGGTGCCCGTGGGCGACATGACCGAGGCCATCCTCGCAGGCGGCGGCCAGTATCTCAAGGGCTGCACCCTCTTTGACGTGTACACCGGCCACCACATCGCCGAGGGCATGAAGTCCGTGGCCTTCTCCCTCACTATGCGGGCGGAGGATCAGACGCTGACCGACGAGCACGCCGAGGAGACGGTGAAAAAGGTGCTGCAGCTCCTGAAGGAGAAATTCAACGCCGTCATGCGGTAAAAAATGTGTGATTGCGAGCCTTTTTCGACTTTACTTGGCAGAAATATCTGATATAATAGGGTCGAGGAACCAAGAAAGGAGGGATCGTCATGGAGGATGTTACAAGAAAATTTGCTGCGATGGACAGCAAAGCGGAGATGCGAGAGATCCTGTCGTCCGTGTATAACTCCCTCATGGTCAAGGGCTATAACCCCATCAATCAGATCGTGGGCTATATCCTTTCCGAGGATCCGACTTACATCACCAACTACAACAACGCCCGCACGCTGATCTGCCGGATCGACCGGGACGAGCTGCTGCAGGAGATGCTGCGCAGCTATCTGGCCAAATAAGCGCTGCCGGAACACAGGGCAAGGGATGTGGAACTTTTTCCACATCCCTTGTCTTGTGTCGGGACTTGTTGATAAACTATGTCAATACATGGACTTGTAGATAACTTAACAATGCTTTTTAAGAGTTTCCTTAATTTTTTTCCTTAAGATTGGTAAACGTAAAAAACTGGCAAGAGGTGTTTTTCATGAATGCAAAACAGATTTTACTCCGCGTTTTCAGCGGCGTGCTGGCGCTGGTCTGTGTCCTGTGCCTGGTGTTCCAGGGCATCGGACTGAAGCAGGCGCTGGACTGCAAGGCCTACTGGGAGGCTGAGGGCGCCGAGGCAAACGAGAATTTTGACAAGCTGGAAGACGGCATCAATCAGCTGCGCGAGAACGAGCTGGCCTATCGGGAAGGTGTGGACGCCTACGAAGAGGGGCTGGAGCAGTACGAGCAGGGCGAAGCCGACCTGGCTGCCGGCGCCGCTCAGCTGAGCGACGGCCAGGCACAGTATGACGACGGGGCCGCCCGTCTTGCCGCGGCCCACCAGCAGTATGACGAGAACATGGCAAAGCTGGAGGCTGCCAAGGCGGAGCTGGAGGCTGGCAAGGCTGCTCTGGAGGCCGGCAAGGCCGAGGTCGCCGCGGGCGAGGCGGAGCTGGCTGCCCATCAGCAGGAGTATGAAGAGGGCAAGGCCAAGCTTGCTGAGGTCACCCCGATCTACCAGGCTGCCATGGCGGCCGTTGCGAAGATCGACGATCTGAAGGCGGAGCGCGAGCGCTATGCCGCTATGGGCATCCTGGGCGAGAAGAAGGTGCAGGAGCTGGATCTGGAGATCGCCATGGCGGAGGCCGCGCTGAACATGCAGCTGGGCGATTACACCGTCAACGGCATCATTGCCGAGTACGAGGCCGGCCAGCAGCAGATCGCTGCCTATGAGGAAGGCCAGCGCCGCGTGGAAGAGGGCAAACGTCAGATCGCCGAGGGCGTGAAGAAGATCGCGGAGTCTGAGGCGCAGATCGCCGAGGCCGAGCAGAAGCTGGCCGAGGCCAAGGCCATCCTGGACGAGAAGGATCAGGAGCTTGCAAACGCCGGAAATCAGCTTGCCAACGGCTATGCCGAGTATGAGGCCGGCAAAGACAAGCTGGAGGACGGCGCCGCGCAGCTGAACGAGGGTCTCGCCAAGCTGGGCGAGTATGAGGGCGGCCAGGATCAGGTCGTGGAAGGTCTGGAGAAGGTCCTGGGAACCGACACCTATTATAACCGGGCCAAGCAGCCTCTGGTCACCGCCATCGCCGACCGCCTGGAGAAGAACTTCAACTACTGGATGCTGGCGGAGGACGGCACGCCGCTGCTTCTGAACGGCCAGAAGTTCCTGGATCTGGGGAAGGCGCTTGAGGTCGTGGAGGCCGGCCGCAGCTTCCTGGACGACACCACCAAGGTGGTCACCAAGGAGATCACCGGTCGCCTGATCGTCTGGATCGTGGCAGCCATCGCCGTTGTCACCGGCATTGTGAGCGCCATTCTCGGTCTGTGCGGCCGCCGCTTCGGCGCGCTGATCCCGGCGATCCTTGCCACCGCTTTCGCCATCACTGCCGTCGTGCTTGCGCTGGTGTTCGGCACGGAGAACCCCATGTCCGTCATCTCCGGCACCGGCACGGTGGGCATCATCCTGGCCGGCGTGATCGCGCTGGTGGTCGCCGGCGCGGCGGAGATCGTGTTCGCCGCTCTGCCCGGCTCCGGCAGAAGCAAAAAGGCCGCTCCCGCCAAGGCGGAACCCGCGGAGGCCTGATGCGGAGGGCGGATGCGTCTTATGCCTGCTCTGGGACAATAAAATAGCAAAACACAGTGAGGGAGGAAGCTTTCGTGTTCCTCCCTCATTTCTGTTTCTTAAAAATCACAAAATCTTCTTGTCATAAAGAATCGCGTATGATAAGATATTAGAGATTGAGTGCGGTCTGATCTGCACAAATATAAATGTGAAGGTGCTTTTTGTGAAGAACAACTCGAATAAGACACCCGAGACCACAGGTGTTATAGACGCGAAACTGAACGACCCGGAAAAGCGGAAAAGAAAAGGGACCTGGAAAACGGTAAACCAGCTTCTCAACCGGATTTTCGGCGTTTTGTTCGCCACCGGTCTCATGATCGGCATCGCCGTGATCGGCCTTGGCTTTATCCTTACCAGCAAGGACTATCCCAGCCTGCGGGAGCATTTCGTGATGACGATGGACGAGACCCGGCGCTTTACCTTTGTGCCGCGGATCTTCCTGGCGACAGACGAATATGAGGAGATCATGTCCCGCAAGCCGACCACTACCGCGGAAGTGACCGATCCCAGTCTGATCCACATTGCGGCCAACGATCCGCAGCAAACCGAGCCGGAGCAGGGCGAGGAGCCCACTCCCAAGACGGACGATTACGGCATCGTGGACGAAGATGGGGACGGATATATCCTTGTGCCGGTCAGCGGCCGGGGCTATAACGGCTATATGCTGGTGGTGCTGGATCCCAAACGCTGCTTTGTGGCCCGCGGCGGCGAGGGGCAGACCATCAACCTGATCGCCGAGCGCAGCGGCGCCATCGGCGGCATCAACGCCGGCGCCTTCGTGGATCCGGACGGCTCCGGTACCGGCAAGGAGCCGGAGGGTCTCACCATCATTGACGGCGCGCTGGTCGAATCCGCCCGTTGGGATCGGCAGAGCTTTGCCGGCTTTGATGCGGACGGAATCCTCCACGTGGGCTACTTCAGCTATGCCGACTGTCTGAATCTGGGCATCGTCGGCGGCGTGACCTTCTCCCCCCCGCTGATCATTAACGGCGTCCCCCAGGATCCCGGCCCCAGCGGCGTGAATCCCCGCACGGCCATCGGCCAGCGGGCGGACGGCGCCGTGCTGATGCTGGTCATCGACGGACGGCAGCTCAGCAGCGCCGGCGCGACCTATGATGACCTGATCGAAGTGATGCTGCAGTTCGGCGCGGTGAACGCCATGAATCTGGACGGCGGCTCGTCCACGGTCATGTATCTCAACGGCGAGCTGGTGAATCAGCCCTCCTCCATGAGCGGCTATTCCCGCGGCCTGCCCGATGCCTTTATGTTCCGCTAAGAGGAGGTGTCAATCATGAAGCAAGCAAAAAAACGGAAATCCAAGATTGGCGCCATCGTCTACTGGTCGTTCCTCCTGGTGTGGATCGCGCTGCTCGTCTTTGCAAGCACCTACATCTGGAAGGATGCAAAGCGCTTCGGCGAATACTGGGAGGCAGCCCAGATCGACCCCAAGCTCAACGCCTATATGGATCGACTCAGTGTGGAGATGTGGCAGGACGGCGAAAACAGCGTCATGAACACCGTCTCCCAGATGGAGCACCCCTATCAGACGGATGAGGAGTGTCTGGTGGTTCTGCGCGGGATGCTGCAGGATGAGCTGCGCAGCGTTCCCAGCACCGGCCTCGGGCTCCCCGGGACAAAGACCTACGATCTGCTGTGCGGAAGCTGCAAGCTGGGTCAGGTGACGCTGATCGAGCAGAAGTTCACGCCTGACGAGGATTGGATCCTGAACGGACTGATCGAGAAATACTACCTCTATCCCTGGGAGGTGGACGAGTCCAGCGTGCAGTTCAGCCTGGACAATCTGGAGGGACTGTACTCGTCCTTTGAGATCACGGTTCCCGAGAATTACACGGTGATCCTCAACGGCCACACCCTGACGCAGGAGAATATCCTGGAGCGCGACATTCCCTATGATGTTCTGGCGGATTTCTATGATGAATTCGATGGCCTGCCCACCAAGGTGACCTATCACGCGGACAAGATTTTCGGCCATGTGGACTATCAGCTGCTGGACGGCAACGGCAATCCCACGGAGATCGACCCGGAGCGGGATGATTCCCAGTTTATCCCGCCGGTCTCGGCGGAGCTTGTCGCCCGGTTTGAGGACTTTACGCCCCGCTTTGCGTACCGGTACCTGGAGTTCAGTGCCGGTACCCGGGATATGTGGACCCTGTGGGTGGAGCTGGAGCCCTATCTGCTGAAGGGCAGCGACCTGCATGACCGCTGCTACCGGATGATCGACAGCTATATTGGCTGGCAGCACAATTCCGACTTCGTTTTTGACGGCGCTACGCTCAACGGCGTCACGCCCCTGGGCAACGATCTTTATGTGCTGGACATATCCACGGATTCCAGCTGCCACATGCCCGTGGGCCGGGTGAAGGTCCACCGGGACATGCTGGTCTATGTGAAGTACCGCCCGGACACGGACGAGGTGTTCGCCTTCTCGGCTGAGGACTACAACACGGTAGAGAATAAGGATGGCTGATATGAAATCTCCCCTGCACGATCTGGCGATCGTGCTCCCGTCCCTGGATCCGGACGAGAAATTTGACCGGGTGGTGGAGGGCCTTGTGAACCGGGGCTTTCAGCACCTGGTGATCGTGGACGACGGCAGCGCGCCGGAAAAACAGAAGCATTTTGAGAAGGCGGCGGCTTACCCCCAGTGCACCGTGCTGCGGCACGAGATCAACAAGGGCAAGGGCCGCGCCCTCAGGGACGCCTTCGCCTATGTGGCGGAAAAGCTGCCGCAGCTCGCCGGCGTCATCACCATCGACGGAGACGGGCAGCACCTGCTGGAGGACATTGTGGCCTGCGGCGAGCGGATGCTGGCCGAGGGGGACAAGGTCGTGCTGGGCTGCCGGGACTTTGACCAGGAAGGCGTCCCGGCCCGCAGCGTGACCGGGAACAAGATCACCTCCCGTATGTTCCGCCTCTTTTACGGCGTCCGCCTTTCCGACACCCAGACGGGCCTGCGCGCCATCCCCCGGAAGTATCTGGAGAGCTTTTCCGAGATCCAGGGGGAGCGCTTTGAGTATGAGATGAACATGCTCCTGAAGATGAAGTACCGGGGCATCCCCTTCCTGGAGCAGCCCATCACCACGGTCTACGACCCGGAGGACTACAGCTCCCACTACAACGCGGTCAAGGACTCCTGGCGCATCTTCAAGGTCATGTTCAGGGGCTTGTTTGACAGGAGCTGAGGCATGAAAAAGGCAAGGCAACCGATCCTGTACGCGCTCTGCTCGATCGCCTCTTTCCTGCTGGAGTATGCGGTGCTGTTCTGCCTGGAGTACTTCTTCGGCTCCTGGCTGAGCGAGGCGCCACAGAAGGTGATCGCCCGGGCGATCTCCTCCTTCTTTAACTTCAACATGAACAACTGGCTGGTCTTTCGCGGCAGCGAGACCTACTGGCGGAAGCTTGTCAAGTATTACTGCCTGGTGATCCCCTCCATGCTGATCTCCGCGGGGCTGCTGTCCCTGGTGGCGAAGTGGACGCGGATCGACGAGATCACAGCCAGCTACAGCAGGGGCAAGGCCGCGGCGCTCCACACCCTGATCAACGCGCCGGTGGACGTGGCCATGGCCGTCGTCAATTTCCTGGTGCAGAAATACTGGGTCTTTACCCGGAAAAAGAAAGCAGAAGAATGAGAAAACGCCGTCTGTCCGGTCGGGCAGGCGGCGTATTTGCGATCTTCCGCTCTTGTTTTTGCAGGGGATCTATGGTAAAATAACTTTTACGATTGTTGTTACAAACGCGGAGCCAAAGGCCGGCGTTTCGTATGTTGGAGGTTTGACCATGAGCATCCTGGTTGCCATCCTCCTGGGCCTGATTCAGGGCATCACGGAGTTTCTTCCCATTTCCAGCTCGGGGCATCTGTCTCTTTTGAATAATCTCTTCGGCCTGAGCACGGAGGGAGAAGGGCATGTCTTTTTCGATGTGCTGCTGCACCTGGGCACCCTGGTGTCCATCGCCGTGGTGTACTGGAAGGACATTGTCGCCATGTTCTACGAGGTTCTGGGCTTTGTGAACCTGGGCCCCGCGGCGGGGGAGAGAAAGAGACGCTATCCCGCGGCGCGCCTGTTTTTCATGATCATCATGGCGACCCTGCCCCTGGTGCTGATCCTACCCATGAAGGATCAGCTGGAGAGCCTGTACTACCACAGCGTGTTCATCGGCATTTCGCTGATCCTCACAGGCTGCATGCTCTATGTTTCCGATAAGATGACGCCGGGCAAGAAGAGCGAGACCAGTATGACGATCCTGGACGCGCTGATCATCGGCCTGTGCCAGTGCGTGGCCACGGTGCCCGGCCTGTCCCGCTCGGGAACCACGATCACGGCGGGCATCGCCACCGGCCTCAAGCGGGACTTTGCGGTGAAGTTCGCCTTCCTCATGTCCATCCCCGCGGTGCTGGGCGCCAATCTCCTGAGCCTCATCGACGCGCTGCAGGAGGGAATCAACTGGTCGCTCATGCCGGCCTATCTGGTGGGTATGGTGGTGGCGGCGGTTTCCGGCATCGCGTCCATCCGTCTGCTCCACGCCATTGCAAGGAAGGGACGCTTCGGCGGCTTTGCCTACTATTGCTGGGTGATGGGCGTACTGGCCATCATTCTGACGATGATTTTCTGAAAAAGGAACGGTATCATGGCAGAGAAAAAGACGAGCAAGAAAAAAACAACACGCTCTTCCGGGAGCAAGGACAGCGCAAAGGCCAAAAAGCCCGCCCCCAAGGCCAGCAGCAAGCCCGCCAAAAGCGAAGAGGAGAGCATAGCCTCCTCCGGCGACGGCCGGGTGCTGCTGGGGCTGATCCTGCTGGCGCTGGGCATCATCCTGCTCATCAGCTATTTCAGCACGGACGGGAAATTTGTCGCGTTTTTCGCGGACATCTTCAAGGGCCTGCTGGGCCGGGGCTTCTGGCTGACGGTGCCGGCGCTGCTCTTTGCCGGCGGCCTGCTGCTGCTCCGGCGGAAGGAGCCGGTCACCCTGCGGGTCAGCGCGACGCTGCTGCTGCCCCTGCTTCTCGGCGCGCTGACGGAGCTTTTGGCGCGGCCCGCCGGGCTGGAGGGACTTGGCCTGCAGGCTCTCGCGGAGAAGCTCTATGTCACCGGAAAACGGCTGGAATCCGGCGGCGCCCTGGGCGGCCTGCTGGGCGAGGGGCTGGACTCCGCCTTCAGCATTTACGGCGCCTTCCCGCTGCTGCTGGTGGGCTTTCTGCTTCTTGCGGTCCTGGCTGTCCGCGGGAGACTGTCCGGCCTCTTCACCGGTATGAAGCAGGCCGCGGCTGAGCGCAGGGAAGAGCTGCGTCAGCGCCGCGAGCAGGAGCAGGAAGAGGAAGAAGAGGAGGAGCCGGAGGAGCCGGTGCAGCGCGTGAAGACGCCGGAGCGGCGGAGCGCGGCCAAAACGCGGCGACCCAGCTATACGGTGGATCTGCCTCTGGGTGCGGAGGAAGAGGAGCTGAGCCTGAAGGGCCCCAGCGCCTCCTTCATCCCCACGCCGCCGGAGCGGGATCCGGCTGCCAAGCGCGCCACCGTGCGCCGCAAGACGGAGTCCGCCCCGAAGGTGGAGACCTTCCGCTTCCCGGAGGACGAGCCGTCCCCGTTTGAGGAGCAGCCGGAGAGCCGGCGGAAGCTGCCTGTCTCGCCGGTGCCCAAGACGCCGAAGGTGCCGGCGGCGCCGGTTGCCATGACTGCGGAGATCAAGGATCCCCCCGGGGATCCCCCCAAGCCCAAGCGGATGGGGAAGAAGGAGCTGGAGAAGGAGACCCAGGCCGTGGCGGCGGAGATCTCCAACGCGGAGGACAAGCCCGTCTATGAGTTCCCACCCCTGGAGCTGCTGCGCAGCAGCACCGGCGGCAAGGTGGACGCACGGGACGAGATCCAGCTCAACGGGGAGCGCCTGCAGGGCGCCCTCAACAGCTTCGGCATCAACGCGGCCATCGTGGGCGTGACCCACGGCCCCACCGTCACCCGCTACGATATTGAGCTGGAGCAGGGCGTGAAGCTCTCCCGGGTCACGAACCTGGCGGGCGACCTGGCCCTGGCTCTGGGCGTTGTGAATGTGCGCATCGCGCCCATCCCCGATAAAATTTCCACCGTGGGCATCGAGGTGCCCAACAAGATCGTGAGCACCGTCTATCTGCGGGAGATCATCGAGTCTCCCCGCTTCCAGAGCGCCAAGTCCAAGCTGAGCTTCGCCCTGGGCAAGGACATCGGCGGCGACTGCATCGTGGGCAATATCGCAAAGCTGCCCCACATGCTCATTGCCGGCACCACCGGCTCCGGCAAATCCGTCTGCATGAACTCGCTGATCCTGAGCCTGCTGTACAAGGCCCGGCCGGATGAGGTGCGGCTCATCATGATCGACCCGAAGATGGTGGAGCTGGGCGTGTATAACGGCATCCCCCACCTCTACGTCCCGGTGGTGACCGATCCCAAGAAGGCCGCCGGCGCGCTGCAGTGGTCGGCGGTGGAGATGCTCAAGCGCTACCGCCTCTTCTCCGAGATCGGCGTGCGGGATCTGGAGAGCTACAACAAGCATGCCCAGGTCGCCGGGGAGGATACCCTGCCCCAGGTGGTCATCGTCATCGACGAGCTGGCCGATTTGATGTTGGTGGCCTCCAAGGAAGTGGAGGAGAGCATCTGCCGCGTGGCCCAGATGGGCCGCGCCGCCGGCATGCACCTGGTGATCGCCACCCAGCGCCCGTCTGCGGATGTGATCACCGGCCTCATGAAGGCCAATATCCCCAGCCGCATCGCCTTTGCGGTCTCCTCCGCCATGGAGAGCCGGATCATTCTGGACCAGGGCGGGGCGGAGAAGCTGGTGGGCATGGGCGACATGCTCTTCTCTCCCGTGGGCAGCGGCAAGCCCACCCGCATCCAGGGCGCCTTCGTGTCCGACGAGGAGCGGGAGGAGGTCATCCAGTTCATCAAGGACAGCGCCGGCGAGGTTCAGAAGAACAGCGAGATCGAGGAGTTTATGAACAAGGCCACCGAGGACAAGACCGCCGCCGAAGGCGCCAAGGGCGCCAAGGACGAGGGCAGCTCTGCCTCGGGCTATGACGAGATGCTGCCCCAGGCGGTAGAGGCGGTGATCGAGGCGGGCTCCTGCTCGGTCTCCATGCTGCAGCGGCGGGTGAAGCTGGGCTACTCCCGCGCCGCCCGCATCGTGGATCAGATGGAGGAGCTGGGCGTGGTCGGCCCCTACGAGGGCGCCAAGCCCCGGGCCGTGACCATGGATCGGGCCGGCTGGCACGATCTGCAGGTGCAGCTGGGCATGATCCAGGACGACGACATGGCCTTGGCCGCGGAGATGAGCGAGAACGCGGACTTCGCCGCCTACGACGAATGAGACAGAAAGGGAAGGGGCGCATCTGCGCCCCTTTCGGGTAAACAGATGAGTTTTTTGAAACCGGAAATGAGCCTGCAGGAGGTCAAGAGCATCAGCATGCTGGGCCTGGCCCATGTGGGCGATGGGGTGTATGAGCTTCTAAACCGCAGCCAGCTCTGCCGGGAGGGACACACCGACGTGCAGACCCTGCACCGGCTCACCGTGGCGCGGGTGCGGGCGGAGGCCCAGGCGAAAGCCGCCGCGCACATCCTCCCCCTGCTGACGGAGGAGGAGCTCTCGATCTATCGCCGGGGGCGCAACACCCATGTGAACTCGGTGCCCCACCACGCCCAGCTTGCGGACTATCACGCGGCCACGGGGCTGGAGGCGCTCTTCGGCTGGCTCTATTTGCTGGGGCGGTTGGAGCGTATCGACGCCCTCTTTGCCGCCATTATGGAGGAAGAACATGCCACTTGACGCTGTCTGTATTCACGCCTTGGCGGCGGAGCTGCAGGAGCGCATCGCCGAGGGGCGGATCGACAAGGTGCAGCAGCCCGAGCGGGATCTGCTGCTGCTCTCCCTGCGGGCAAAGGGGGAGAATCTGCGGCTGCTGCTGGCCGCCGGGACGGGGAATGCCCGGGTCCATGTGACCAGAGCCGGCTTTGAAAATCCCCCGGAGGCGCCCATGTTCTGCATGCTGCTGCGCAAGCACCTGGTGGGCGCCCGCATCACCGCCGTGACCCAGCCGGACTGGGAGCGGATGCTGATCCTGGAGCTGGACGCCCGGGACGAACTGGGCGTGGCCTCCCACAAGCGCCTGGTGGTGGAGCTGATCGGCCGCAGCGCCAATGTGATCCTGGTGGGCGAGGATGGGCGCATCATCGACTGTATGCGCCGGGTGGAGTTCGGGGGCGACGCCCTGCGCCATCTGCTGCCCGGGAGCTTTTACCGCATGCCCCCCGCCCAGGAGAAGCGCCCCTTCTTTGAGACGCCGGCGGAGGAATATCGGAGCCTGGTCGCCCGGGCGGATCGGAGCCGCCCGGCGGACAAGTGGCTGCTGGACAGCTTCTCCGGCCTCTCGCCGCTTCTATGCCGGGAGCTGGCCGCCCGCTGCGGCGGGGACTACGACACCCTGCCGGAGCAGATGGAGGCCCTGCGGGAGAGCGTGGACGCCGGGGACTATAGCCCCTGCCTGCTGCTGCGGGACGGGAAAGCCCAGGATTTCAGCTTCCTGCCTATCACCCAGTACGGGAAAGACACGCAAAACGAGAGCTATGACAGCTTTTCCGAGCTGCTGGACGCCTTTTATGCCCGCCGGGATCAGGCGGAGCAGCGGCGCCGCCGCAGCCATGAGCTGATGAAGACCATCCGCACCGGGCGGGATCGCCTGGCCCGGAAGCTCGCAAACCAGCGGGAGGAGCTGAAGCGCACCGAGACCCGGGAAGACGTGCGCCGCAGGGCGGAGCTGATCACCGCGAACCTCTACCGCATGAAAAAGGGCGATAGCAGCCTGAGCTGCCAGGACTACTATCAGGAGGACTGCCCGGAGATCACCATTCCGCTGGATGCTCTGAAAACGCCCCAGCAGAACGCTGCGGCGCTGTTCAAGGAGTATAACAAGCTCAAGGGCGCCGAGCTGCATCTGACAGAGCTCATCGCAAAGGGCGAAAGGGAGCTGGACTATCTGGACAGCGTTCTGGCGGAGCTGGAGCAGGCGGAGAGCGAGCGGGATCTGGCGGATATTCGCCGGGAGCTTGCGGATACCGGCTATCTGAAAAAAGGCCGGGGCGGCAAAAACGAGAAGGGCAGGGCCCAGGCGCCCTGGCGCTTCGTCACCGACGACGGCTTTGAGATCCTGGTGGGGCGCAGCAACGTGCAGAATGACGAGCTGACCACCAAAATTGCCCGCCGCAGCGACTGGTGGCTGCACACCCAGAAGGTGCACGGCAGCCATGTGATCCTCCGCTGCGAAGGGGAGGAGCCCAGTTCCCTCGCCCTGGAGCAGGCGGCGTCCATCGCGGCCTATTACTCCCAGGGACGGGAGGGCGGCAAGATCCCGGTGGACTACACCATGGTGCGCCATGTGCGCAAGCCCTCCGGCGCCATGCCGGGCAAGGTGATCTACACCGAGTACAAGACCCTGCTGACCCAGGCGGACGAAGCCCTGGTCGCACGCCTCAAGAGGTAGGCAATGAAGGAAAAACGAATCAAAATCACGGTCGCTGTGCTGTTCGCGGTCTATGTAGCCGGAATGCTGCTGCTCTTGTTTTACCGGCAGCCCCGGGCGGGGCATGAGTACAATCTTGCCCCCTTCGCCACCATCCGGGACTATTTTCTGGTGATGCGGATGCGAAATCCCTGGGAGGCGGGTCTGCGGGCTTACGGCTGGGTCAATTTTCTGGGCAACATTCTGGCTTTTTTGCCTTTGGGCGTGTTTCTTCCGCTCCTGTTCCGGCGGCAGGGAAACTTTTGGATTTTCCTCACGACGGTGGTGTTTGCCGTCTGCGCGGTGGAGCTGCTGCAGCTCTGGACGCGGCGGGGCTCCCTGGATGTGGACGATCTGATCCTGAACGTCCCCGGCGCCTGTCTGGGCTGGACAGCCTGGCGGCTCTGGCCGAAAAAGGAAAATCACGGGAACGCTTCCTGAGAAGCGAACCCGTGATTTTTCTTTGTGCTTTTATTCCGGCAGCTTGCAGACGTCGATCCATTCCAACGCCCGGGAGACGCAAAACAGCTCCTCCAGATTCAGCTCGATGGCGCTGCTGGGGCTGCCCACGGCGGGGAAGACGGTGGTGAAGCGCTTCAGACTCTCGTCCAGATACACCGGGATCCCCTCCTTGCAGCCGAAGGGACACACGCCGCCCACCGGGTGGCCGGTGAGCTCCGGCACCTCCTCGGCGGAGAGCATCCGCGCCTTGAAGTGAAACTTCTCCCGGAACTTCCTGTTGTCGATCCGCGCGTCTCCGGCGGCCAGGATCAGCATACAGCCATCCTCGGTTTTGAAGGAGAGGGTCTTGGCGATCCGGGCGCCCTCCACCCCCAGGGCCAGGGCGGCCAACTCCACCGTGGCGGAGGAGACGGTGAATTCCCGCACCCGATCCTCCATGCCCAGGGCGCGGAAATACGCCCGGCCTTTTTCAATGGACATCAGGCAAACTCCTCCGGCATGGAAACTTCGGCCAGGTCTGCCAGAATACTGGTGGGAAAGCGGTCGTATTTCTGCAGGAATTCCCGCACGTTGTCGTTATAAGGCGAGGCGGCGATCTTGGCCTGCGCAGTGTGGATCTGCGTCAGGCAGAGACTTACAGCTTCTGCGTCTTCTTCGCTGAGCGCCGTACTCAAAAGACTCTGTTCCATGGCGGACAGCTCTTGGCAGAGCGCATTGTAGGAGGCATAAAACCGTTTGGCGCCGACGTCGCCCCGGATCATACAGCGCTGAAGATCCTCCGCCGCAGCGCTCAGGTCTGCCGTGTCGAGTCCGTTCTTTTCTGCCACGGCGGCCAGTCGAACGGCCTCTGCCTGCAGCGCCCGCAGCTGTTGGTAGATCTCACCGTCATCAAAGAAGGTGTTCGTCATATCCCGGCAGAGCGCGCCGAACTTCACATGGGTGTTCAGAAGCGTTGCGCCCACGACGATCAGCACACAGAGGATCAGCGCGACGGCGCGGTTTTTGAAAAACTTCATACAAAACTCCTACAGGGGGAATCAGCCCTGCATCTCCAGCAGCTTCTGCTTGAGGGCGCCCTCGATGCGGCCCAGCTCTTCCTCGGCCTGGGCACGGCGGATGCGGCCCTGATCCTGGATCTCCCGCACCTCGTTCAGGGTGGCGATCAACTCCTCGTTGGTCTTGCGCAGGGTCTCCATATCCACGATGCCGCGCTCGGACTCCTTGGCGATGGCGACGCTGCCCTGGTGCAGGGTCTGGGCGTTCTTCTGCAGGAGGGCGTTGGTCACGTCGGTGACCTCCCGCTGGGCCTTCATGGCCTGCTCGGAGTGGTACAGGGACAGGGCCATGACCATCTGGTTCTTCCAGAGAGGGATGGTGTTCACGATGGAGGTGCGGATCTTCTCCACCATCAGACTGTCGTTATTCTGCACCATGCGGATCTGGGGCGCCATCTGCACGGAGATCATGCGGGTCAGCTCCAGGTCGTGGATCTTCTTCTCGAAGCGGCCGATCATGTTGGCAAAGTCGTTGGCGGCCTGGGCGTCCTCCGGCTGGCCGGACTCGTTGGCCTTCTTCACCAGCTCCGGCAGCTCCACCTGGCGCAGATGCTCGATCTTCAGCTTGCCGGCCAGGATGTACATGGTCAGCTCCTTCATGTACTCCTCGTTCTTCTCGTACATCTTGTCCATCATGCTGATGTCCTTGAGCAGAACGACTTCGTGCTTTTCCAGAGAGTCCACGATCTTGTCCACATTGACCTCGGCCTTGTCATACTGCGCCTTCAGAGAGGCCAGGCTCTGCTGCCCCTTCTTGAACAGGCCCAGGAAGCCCTTTTTCTCCTCAGCGTCGAAGTTGAAGCCCTTCAGCTCCACCACCAGGTCGCCCAGCATACCGCCCACCTCGCCCAGATCCTTGGTGCGCACGGTGGCCAGCGCGGCGTCGGAGAACTCGGAGATGTTCTTCTGGGCGGCGCCACCGTAGTTCATGACCTGCTCGGTGTTGAGCACGTCGATCTTCTCGGAAAACTCGCGGACGGCGGCCTGCTCCGCCTCGGACAGGTTGCTGAGATCCAGCTTTTCCACGGGAGCCTTTTCCTCGACCTTTTCTTCCTCGGGGGCGGGCGCTTCCTCCACAGCGGCAGCCGTCGCTGCGTTGGGATCCAGTGTCAGGAAGGGGATCTTCGTTTCTTCGCTCATGTCACATGTTCCTTTCTTTTACAGATTGTATGGCAAACGGTTTTAACCTTGGAAAACAGAATCAGAAATGGAGGTTGATGCCGCCGGAGCCCGCCGCAACGCTGCCCTCCGCATTCCCTTGGGCGGGAGCGGCCGCGGGCTTGATGTCAAAATCCTTGTTGCCGGTGAGCCCCTCTCTGGCCAGCATGGTGTTCATCACCTGAATGTCGGTCTCAATATCCAGGGCCTGGTTGGCAAAGAGAGAGTCCAGCATCTTCTTGTAGGCCGCAATGGCGTCGTCCAGCATGGTGTCGATGCTCTTCATGGTCTTGTCCAGGTTCTCCCCCTCGATGCCCTGGGCGCTCATCCGGTCGTAGGCGTTCAGGAGCTTGATGGTGGTGGGGAGGTAGTAGTTCATGAACTTCTTGATCTGGGGGATGTCCGAGGGATCGGCGATGGCGTCCTGGGTGATCTTGTCCGTCACGCGCATCAGCTCGTTGATCTTCACCCGGATGGCGGGATCCTTGATGGACATATAGAGCCGCCCCATCTCGCTGAGAGCCCGGTTGCCCTCCTCCACAATGGGGTCGATCTCCGGGCCGTAGCTCTTCTTCTCCGGCTGGGCGTTCTGCACCCGCTGAGAGGTGTACTGGGGCTTCGCCTGCTGCTGCACCCGCTGGGAGGTGTACTGGGGCTTCACCTGGGCGGCCTCCACCTGCGCCTTGCGGGCGGCCTCCTCCGCCTTCTTCTCCTGCCGGCCGCGGGAGCGGCCCAGGAAATAGGAGAGCACACCGCAGAGCCCCGCGCTGAGAACAAGCGTGGAGAGGCGGAACATGGGCAGGAAGGCCGACAGAAAGAGCCAGGAGAGGGCAAAGGTATAAAACGGCTTTACGCCGGAGCGTCTGTTGTTGCGTCTGGCCATAGCTTGTCTCCTCCAAATTTTATCATACCATTTTATATCGAAATCTTCTTACCGTCAAGAGTATTGCATTTTAAATGCAAAGTGTAGTATAATAACCCGTCATCAAACAGCGCGCTCCGCCGCGCAGATTAAGAGGAGGCGTCCCCCATGATCAAAGTTGCTCCTTCGATCCTTTCGGCCGACCTTGCCAATCTTGCCCGGGATGTGGAAGAAATACGCGCAGCCTGTGCGGATTACGTGCATTTTGACGTGATGGACGGCGCTTTTGTTCCCAATATTTCCATGGGCGTGCCGGTGCTGGCCTCTCTCCGGAAGGCGACGGACATGTTCCTGGACGCCCATCTGATGGTGGATCGCCCCGTCCGCTATGTGGAGCAGTTCTGCAAGGCGGGGGCGGATCTGGTGAACGTGCATGTGGAGGCGGACACGCCGGAGAATATTTCCGCCGCGCTGGAAAAGATCCGCGCCTGCGGGAAGAAGACCGGCGTCACGCTCAAGCCCGGCACCCCGGCCGAGGCGGTGCTGCCCTGGCTGGAACAGGTGGATCTGGTGCTGGTGATGACGGTGGAGCCCGGCTTCGGCGGCCAGCGCTTCATGGCGGATATGCTGCCCAAGATCCGCGCCATCCGCGGCTGGATCGAGGAGCGTGGCCTTGCCTGCGAGCTGGAGGTGGACGGCGGCGTGGACGCTGAGACCGCCCCCCTCTGCATCCAGGCCGGCGCCAATGTGCTGGTAGCCGGCAGCGCCGTCTTCGGAAAACCCGACCGCGCTGCGGCGATCCGCGCCATCCGCGGCGCAGAATGACAGAATAAGGGAGAGACGACCATGTCCTTTTTTCCTGCTTCCCTGGAAAATTTGATCGACAAATTTGCAGCCCTGCCCGGCATCGGCCGCAAGAGCGCCCAGCGCCTGGCCTTTCACGTCCTGTCCCTGCCGGAGGCGGAGGCGCTCTCCTTTGCCGACGCGATCACCGAGGCAAAGCGCAGCGTGCACACCTGCCGGATCTGCCAGAATCTGACGGAAGGGGAGATCTGCTCCATCTGCGCCAGCGACAGACGGGATCACAGCACCATCTGCGTGGTGTCGGAGCCCCGGGATGTGCTGAGCATCGAGCGGGGACATGAGTATAACGGCAGCTACCATGTGCTGCACGGGGTGCTGTCCCCCATGAGCCACGTGGGGCCGGAGGATATCCGCATCAAGGAGCTGCTGCACCGGGTGGCGGAGGAGGATGTGAGCGAGGTCATCATGGCTACCAACCCCGACACGGAGGGGGAGGCCACCGCCATGTACATCTCCCGCCTGCTCAAGCCCTTCCAGGTTCGGGTCACCCGCCTGGCCTACGGCATCCCCGTGGGCTCCAACCTGGAGTTTGCCGATGACGCGACCCTCAACCGCGCCATCGAAGGCCGGACGGAGATGTGATTAGCATCGGCGGACTTCGGCTATACTATCTGTAAGAACATAAGAAAAGCATACATACGATCTCAGCATAGCAAATATTTTAGGCAATTGCGAAACGAGTTTCGCAATTGCCTACAGCAAAAACCTTAAGAATGGAGTTACAATGGTACAAAAACTGAAAATCATCCCCCTGGGCGGTCTTGGCGAGATCGGCAAGAACATGACCGTCTTTGAATATGGAAACGACAGCATCGTGGTGGACTGCGGCATGGGCTTTCCCGACGAGGACATGTACGGCATCGACGTGGTGCTGCCGGACATCAGCTACCTCAAGTCCAAGGCCTCCCACGTCCGCGGCATCATCCTGACCCACGGACACGAGGATCACATCGGCGCGGTGCCCTATGTGCTCAAGGAGCTGGACGTGCCCATCTACACCACGCCCCTCACCGCGGCGCTGGTGGAGCTGAAGCTGGAGGAGCACGACCTCCTGCGCAATTCCCAGATCTTCACCAAAAAGGCCGGGGACGTGTTCCGCCTGGGCAATTTTACGATCGAATTCATCCACGTCAATCATTCCATCCCCGACTCGGTGGCCCTGGCCATCAAGACGCCCCTCGGCACAGTGATCCACACCGGCGACTTCAAGATCGACGTGACCCCCATCTCCGGCGGCATGATCGACCTGGTGCGCTTCGGCGAGCTGGGCAATGAGGGCGTGCTGGCCCTGCTGATGGACTCCACCAATGTGGAAAAGCCCGGCCATTCCGATTCCGAGCGGAAGGTGGGCGCCAGCTTTGAAAAGCTCTTCATAGGCTGCAAAAAGCGCATCATCATCACCACCTTTGCCTCCAACGTCCACCGCCTGCAGCAGATCATCAACGTGGCTGCCAAGTTCAAGCGCAAGGTGGCCATCACCGGGCGCAGCATGGAGAACGTGCTGCGGGTGTCCACGGAGCTGGGCTACATGGACATTCCTCAGAACGTGATGGTGGATCTGGATCAGGTCAACAAGCTCCCCCGGGATCAGGTGGTCATCATCTCCACCGGCAGCCAGGGCGAGGCCATGTCCGCTCTGTACCGGATGGCCTTTTCCGAGCATAAGCAGATCCGCGTGGATGGAGGAGACCGGATCATTATCTCCGCCTCCGCCATCCCCGGCAATGAGAACACCATCAGCCGCGTCATCGACGAGCTGTTCCACAAGGGCGCCGAGGTGATCTATGACCGGCACACCGACCTGCACGTCTCCGGCCACGCCTCCCAGGAGGAGCAGAAGATGATGCTGGCCCTGATCCGCCCCAAGTTTTTCATCCCCGTCCACGGGGAATACCGGATGCTGGTCAAGCACGCCGAGATCGGCAAGGAGATGGGCGTGGCGCCCAAAAACGTGCTGATCGCGGAAAACGGCAGCGTGATCGAGATCACCAAGAAGGGAATCAAGAGCGAGACCAGCGTGCCCACAGGCGCTGTGCTGCTGGACGGCAGCGGCGGAATCGGCGAGGTTGGCAGCGTGGTCATGCGGGATCGGCACAAGCTGGCCGAGGACGGCATGATCGTGGTCGTTCTGCCCTTCTCCTCCTATGACCACCGCCTGATGGCGGATCCGGAAATCGTCACCCGGGGCTTCGTCTACGTCAAGGAGGCGGAGGAGATGATGGAGGAGCTCAAGCGTGTGGCGATGGAATCGGTGGACGCCTGCCAGTCCCGCCGCATCAACGATTGGACGACGATCAAGAGCCGGGTGAAGAGCGATCTCTCCGGCTATCTGTACAAAACCACCCGGCGCAGCCCCATGATCCTGCCGGTGATTTCCGAGATTTGAGGATAGAGAGATGAACATCCAGATTTTCGGCAAAAGCAAATGCTTCGACACCAAGAAGGCCGAGCGCTGGTTCAAGGAGCGCCGGATCAAATATCAGTACATCGACCTTGTGCGCATCGGCATGAGCAGGGGAGAGCTGAACGCGGTGAAAAACGCGGTGGGGCTGGAAAATCTGGTGAACAAGAACGACCGGGACTATCCGATGTTCCAGTATCTGGCCAGCACGGAGGCGAAGCTGGAAAAGCTCTTTGAAATTCCGGAGCTGATCCAGAGCCCCGTGGTGCGCAACGGCAAGCAGGCCACCGTGGGCTATTGCCCGGAGATCTGGAAAACCTGGGAATAAGAAAAGCGGCTGCCCCAAGGGCAGCCGCTTTTGCTTGATAGAAAAATCCAGCCGCGATCCCTCGCGGCTGGATTCCATGTGCTGATAAAATTACTCGTTCGCTTCGTTCTCGTCGGTGTCGGTCTCGGTGTTCTCGGTCTCAGGAACTTCCTCGTCCTGCTGCTCGGCCTCGGTGGAGACGACGTCAGCGGGATCGATGAGCTGCTTGTCCTCGTCAGAGGAGCTGGCGGTACCGGCCATCAGGTTCAGCACCAGGGTCAGCACCACGAAGCCCAGCGCAAACCACTTGGTGAGCTTGGCGAGCTTGGCGTCCAGAGACTTGGCCTTGCCCTTGGACATAAAGGTGTCAGCGCCGCCGGAAATGGTACCGGACAGGCCCGCGCTCTTGCCGCTCTGGGCCAGAACGATGACGGTAACGGTCAAACCGGCCAGAACCTGCAGAATGGTAATGAAAATAGACATGTATTTCAATCCTTTCGACGATGTACATTTTTGTCAGCCCGAAAAGTATAACACAAGGATTCGGGCAATTCAAGCCCTTTTTTGCCATCCGAAAAAGATTTTTTCAGATTCTTCCGGGCGCAGAGGGACTCGCCGGAGCATGCGCCGGAGAGAAATATTGTCAAGATTGAAAAAATGTCTTTGCAAATGCACACAGGGAATGCTATAATGTATCAAAATTGTGAATGGAGGGTACTATGTCGACGAGTACGAAGGAAGCGCTTGCCGGAGCGCTGAAGCAGCTGATGAACGTCAAGCCCATCGGTAAAATCACGGTGAAGGATCTGGTGGAGATCTGCGGAGTCAACCGGCAGACCTTCTATTATCATTTTGATGATGTGTACGACCTGCTGGAGTGGGTCTTTGAGGAGGACGCCAACCGGGTGCTGCCCCATAAGGTGGTCTATGAGCACTGGCGGGAAGACGTGATGGTGTTCATGGAGTATCTGAAGGAGAACAGCGCCTTCACCCTGAACGTTTACAACTCCAACAGCCGCCTGTATATGCTGCGCTACCTGGAGGAGAAGATGGAGGCCTGTATCCGCAGCTTTGCGGTGATCGTCTCCGAGGGGCAGAATATCGACCGGCAGGACTTCGAGTTCGTGGTCAAGTTCTATGCCAAGTGCGCCATCGGCTTTATCGCCCAGTGGATGGATCTGGGGATGCAGATGCCGCAGGAGATCACCACCGACCGGATCCTGACCCTGATGGAGAACAGCGTGGAAAACCTGATCGCCCGTTTCCGCATCGAGAAATAAACGAACATACCGCCATGGCCTTTCCACGGCGGTATTTTTTTCAAATAAGCTTGCAATCGGCACGGAAAACGAATATAATGGAATAAATTAAATTGCAAACAACCTAAAATGCACAAAGGAGCATACTACCATGTCTGATACTTTTGATGTGATCGTGATCGGCGGCGGCGCGGCTGCCACCTCTGCAACACTGACCCTGCTGAACCGGGGCAAGACCGTGGGCGTCGTCACCAACAAGGCGGAGACCAGCAGTCTCTACAAGGCCGAGAAAGTGACCAATTATCCGGGACTGCCTCCCATGACCGGCGCGGAGCTGACAGCCCTCTTCCGCCGGCAGATCGAGGAGAGCCCGGCGGAGATCATTTCCGGCCGCGCCCTCTCCGTCATGCCCATGGGCGACACCTTCGGCGTGGCGGTGGGCAGCGATTTCTATATGGCCAAGGCGCTGATCATCGCCGCCGGCATCACCCGGGAGAAGCTCTACCCCGGCGAGGGGGAGTTTTTGGGCCGCGGCGTCAGCTACTGCGCCACCTGCGACGGGATGCTCTACCGGGGCAAGACCGTGGCCGTCGTGGGCGGCGGGGAGGAAGCCCGGCACGACGGAGATTTTCTGGAGAGCATCGGCTGCAAGGTGCTGCGCTTTGAGCAGAACGGGAGATACGAGATCCGCGGCGGTCTGAAGGCGGACACCCTGGTCTATGCCGGGGAGGAGCACAAGGTGGACGGGATCTTCATCATCAAGGACACTGTCTCCGTCACCCGGTTGGTGCCGGGGCTGGAGTATGAGAGCGGCGCCATCGTGGTGAACCGGCAGATGGCCACCAGCGTCCCCGGCGTCTTCGCGGCAGGGGACTGCACCGGCAAGCCCTATCAGCTGGCCAAGGCCGCCGGCGAGGGCAATGTGGCCGCCCTCTCCGCCTGCGACTATATCGCGGGGAAGAAGATTTGAGTTTTGAGATTTGAGTTAGTAGAAGGAACCTGAAACGGAGCCGGGGGAAGTTGAATCCCCCGGCTCAAGCTGTCGACAAAGTTGGTTTTCTGTCATTCCGAACCTGCCAAAGGCACGCACAAGTTCTAAGGCTCCTTCGTCGCCAAGAACTTGTAGTGAGTGACCGACGTCACTGGTGTGGGAATC
>ONPF01000023.1 GCA_900319635.1 uncultured Eubacteriales bacterium
CCAGCTCAAATGCGTCATTGACCGCTTCTATGCAGCCCTCTATCCCAAGGCGCCGGAGCGGCTCAAAAAGGTTGCCATGTTCCTGGCCTCCGGTGATGCAGATATGGATACTGGCGCACGTTTTTCCTTCGAGGGGGATTTCCTCGGCTATCTGGGACTGGAGAACATGGGCCTCTTTACCAATCATGACGTGGACTGCTTTGGGGCTATCCGTAGAATGGCGGAAGCATTGTAAGCGTGACGCAATGATTTTTCGGATCAATCGGATCCTTGGAGGTGTAGCCACATGAGATTTGAACATACCCGCCGCCCTGGCTTCCTGCTGGGCTTTGTCGACTTTCTCACGGCAGGGCTCTTTTTCCTGGTGTATATGCAGCGCGGCCTGCAGGATGAGCTGGACGAGATCCTGGGACATCGAACCCAGCGCTACTGGGTGGCATACCTGCTGGGCGTGCCGACGCTGTTTCTCTACACACTGGTCTGGATGGCGAAGATCGCAGAGGAGCTGAAAGCCAAGGCCATCGAGCTGGGGATCGGGGGAAAGCTGACCTCCTACCGGCATATGTTCGACTGGAATGTGTTCGGGCTTCTGCTTTTCGGCCCCGCGGTGGCCACGGGACGCTTCTTCAACACCCTGAATCGGATCCTGATTCGACGGAATCGTGTTCCTGCTTTTCGGGCAACTTATCCCATTGGGAAATATATAGAGACCGGGTGGAGAAGCGCGCAAAAACTGCGGATCACTGCCAACGGCTGGTAAACTCAAAAAATCGTCTTGAAATGTGCAGTTTCAAGGCGATTTTTGTCGTTTGGGTGTTTCCCATTTGAGATGATTCGTGTTATAATATTTTAATTAGAGAGAATTGCTTCGACCGCGGAGGCCAAACGATATGAAGACAGAGAAAAACAGCTTTATGACAAAGCTTGCGAGCTTTGTGGTGGATCACAGAAGGTGGTTTCTTGCCCTTTTTGCGGCAATGATCGTCTTCACCGTCTTCTCGGTGCGGTGGATCCAGGTGGAGGAGGACATCACCTACTACCTGCCTGACGACGCGGAGGCCAAGCGGGGGCTTTTCATCATGGAGGAGGAATTCACCACCTTCGGCACCGCCAAGGTGATGGTGAAGGACCTAAGCCCGGAGGAGGCACAGCAGCTCTCCGAAGAGCTCTCCGCGGTGGAGGATGTGGTGCTTGTCCAGTATGACGAGAGCGAGTCCCACTACAAGGACGGAAACGCCCTTTTTGACCTGACTTTTGCGGACACCGCGAACTCCGAGCGCAGCGAAGCGGCTCTGGAGCGGGTAAAAGAGCTGCTGGAGGACAGGGACACCACCATCTATTCCGAGGTGGGCTTCAGCCTCTCCAAGCTCTTGGCCGAGCAAATGTCAACGGTGCTGATTTTTGTGGTGCTCGTTGTGCTGGCCGTCCTGGTTTTCACCTCCAGCACCTATGCCGAGATTCCGGTGATGGTGCTGACCTTTGTGGCGGCGGCCATCGTGAACATCGGCACTCATTTCATGATGGGCACCATCTCCTTTGTATCGAACTCCGTCGGCATCGTGCTGCAGCTTGCCCTGTCGGTGGATTACGCCATTATCTTCTGCAACCGTTATAAGGAGGAGCATGAGCACCTGGACGTCCATGACGCGGTGGTGCGCGCCCTTGCCGCCTCCATTCCGGAAATTTCCGCCAGCAGCCTGACCACCATCGCCGGCCTCACGGCCATGACCATGATGAAATTCAGCCTTGGCGCGGATCTTGGGCTGACGCTCATCAAGGCGATCATTTGCAGTTTGCTGACGGTGTTCCTGTTCATGCCCGCGCTGCTGATGCTCTTCGGCAAGGCCATGGATAAGACCAGGCACCGCCGCTTTGTCCCAAAGATCTCCTTTATCGGCAAATTTGCCTATGCTACCCGCTTCGTGGTGCCGGTGCTGTTTGTCGCCCTCGTCGCGGGGGGATATTATATGGTGAACAAGGTACAGTATGCCTATGGCATGGACATGGTCCCCGCCTTTCGGATGACGGAGATGGAGGAGGCCAAGGAGGAGATTCGGGAGCAGTTCGGCAGCAGCAATGTGGTGGCTGTGGTCGTGCCGTCCGGGGACTTTGCCGCGGAGGAGGCGCTGCTGCAGGAGCTCTCCGCCTGCCCGGAGGTAAAAAGCGCAACGGGACTGGCCTCCATCCAGGCTATGGACGGGTACAGCATCGGAAAGGAAGTGGATTACGCGGAGTTTGCGCGCCTTTCCGGGGTGGATGAGACCAGCGCCAAGGCGGTGTTTGCCTACTACGCCGCGGAGAACGGAGAGCACCGTGCGGTGCGGGAGGATCTGGCGGGCTACAAGGCGCCGCTGCTGGACATTTTCCTCTTCCTCCACGACCGGCTGGAGGCTGGGGAGCTGGAGCTGGAAGAGGAGCAGGCCGAGATGATCCGCCAGCTCTACGGCCAGCTGGATATGGTGCGCGACCAACTGATGGGCGAAAACTACAGCCGGATGCTCCTGGATCTGAATCTCCCCGTGCAGTCAGAGGAGACCTTCCTCTTCCTGGAGCGGATCCATCGGATCGCGGGGCAGTATTATAAGAGCGGCGTCGTGCTCACGGGCGACTCGGTCAGCGCCATGGGTTTCCGGGACTCTTTTGCTTCCGATAACACCATCGTGGGGCTTATGAGCCTTGCGCTGGTGATGCTGATCCTGTTTTTCACCTTCAAGTCCTTTGGTATGCCTCTGCTGCTGATCCTGGTGATCCAGGGCAGCATCTGGATCAACTTTGCCATCGCCGCCGTGAAAGGGGACTATGTCTTTTTCCTGTGCTACCTGATCGTGGGCGCAATCCAGATGGGCGCCAATATCGACTATGCCATCGTGGTCTCCTCCCGCTATCGGGAGCTGCGGGAGACTATGGATCAGAAGGCGGCGATCATCGAAACGCTGAACCTGGCCTTCCCCACGGTGATCACCTCGGGACTCATGATGGTCTGCGCAGGACTCCTTGTGGGCTTTGGCGTGTCCCAGTGCATCATTGCGGGCATGGGCTACTATGTAGGCACCGGCACCAGCATATCCCTGGTGCTGATCCTCTTTGCCCTGCCCCAGGTGCTGCTGCTGGGAGAACACTTCGTCACCGTTACCAGAGTGAACCTGGGGAAATCCCGGCTGCTCCGTTTCCTGGTGCAGAACCGCCGACGCCTTGCCGGGCTTTTGCTGGCGGCTGCGAGCATCTTCGCGCTGGCTATTATCCCCACATCAAAACAGCGTGGAGAGCAGTTCCTTGCCGATTCACGCCTGCGTGTGGACGCACTCCTGGAGCAGACCGGAGAGCTTCGCGCGCTGGCAGAGAAGCTGGAGCGAGAGGGTAACGATCTCGACGCACTGAAATATGACTTTGCCCAGCAGCTTGTTACGGACGAGGTGGGCTCCGCCCAGCTGGCCGAGGGGGAACAGCTGCTGCAGGAGGGCGAGGAGCTGTATAACAGCGGTCTTGCCGAATACAATGAGGGCGCTGCCCGCCTGGAGGAGGCGGAGGCCCAGTATTACGCCGGCTCTGCTCAGCTGGCTGAGGCGCAGGCCAAGTACGACGCGGGCCTTGCAGCCTATAACGAGGGCAAGGCGCAGCTGGAGACTGCCAAGCAGGAACTGGCGGAGGGGCAGGCTGCTTATGACGAGGGCCTTGCCGCTTATGAAGAGGGCCAGCGGCAGCTTGCCGAGGGCCAGGCTGCCTATGATGCCGGCCTTGCCCAGTACAACCAGGCGCAGGCCGTGCTGAACGCGGTGGAGCCGCTATACCGGGCAGCCATCGCCCTGCAGCAGCGGGTGGAAGAGCTGCAGCGAGAGTACGATGACGCCATCGCGAGAGAAGACTACGGGGAGGCGCTGGCCATCTCCGCGCGCCTCAACGCGGCGAAAGCCGCCCTGGAGCTGCAGCTTGGCGGCGTGAGCATTTCCAGTCTGATCGGCCAGTATGAGGATGCGCGGGCGCAGCTTGCCGAAGCGGAGCAGGAGCTTGCAGCCGGCAAGCAAGCGCTGGATGAGGGCTACGCCCAGGCAGCCGAGGCGGAACAGCAGCTTTCCGAGGGCAAGCAGAAGCTGGACGAGGGCTACGCCCAGGTGGCGGAGGCGGAACAGCAGTTGGCCGAGGCGGAACAGCAGCTTGCCGAAGGCAAGCAAGCTCTGGAAGAGGGCTATGCCCAGCTGGCCGCCGGCGGCTATCAGATCCGGGAAGGCCGGGAGCAGCTGGCCGAAGCCCAGGAACAGCTGGAAGCCGGCGGCAATGAGCTGGCCGAAAATCGCGCAAAGCTGGAGGAAGGACGCCAGATGCTGGCGGAAAACCTGGACGCGCTGAACGCCAGCCTCCGGGCGCTGGATCAATACGGCGACGAGCTGGAGCGTCTGCGGGAGGGCATCCGAATCCTGAAAGAGGAGCCGGGGGTCAAGGAACGGCTGCCGAAAAATCCCGGCGTTATGGAAGTGCTGGACACCGCAGAGGGCTATTTTCAGGATCTCCTGGGGCAGCTGGAGCGGGAAGAGTCCACTGCCCGCTGGATCACCTGGATTGTCCTTGCCGCTGCGGTCTGTGCCCTTGGCGCGGTGATTTTGGGCCTTGCGCGGAAGAAATCGCCGCTGGCTGCCGCAGTGTTCGGCGCCGGCGCAAGCGTATTGAGCCTTGCAAGCCTCATCTTTTGGCGCAGCGAATGCGCCATGCTGGACGGGCTGCTTCCCCTTGCAGCGCTGGCTTTGCTGATCACCGCCGCGCTGTATGCGGAGTTCCTGCTCCGAAAAAGCCGAACGGGTGTGGAGAGCGTATCTGTTTCCTGATCGGGAACGTTCCGGATACGCAGAAAACCCTTGACGCGCCTTGAAAAACATGGGTACAATACTGAATAAAGATAAAAAGCCTTTTGCGCCGCATGAGCGGACAGATTTGCGGGAGGGATCATGATGCAGCTGCAGGAATATGAACGGGAGCACGCCCAGACCCTGCGCCGCCTGGGGGCGGAGTGTGCGGTGCTGCTGAAGCGAAACGGGGATTTCCCGCTGAAAGAGGCGGGGGAGATCGCCCTGTTCGGCAGCGGCGCGCGCCTGACGGTCAAGGGCGGCACCGGCTCCGGGGAGGTCAATTCCCACTATTTCGTGACGGTGGAGGATGGCCTGGAGCAGGCGGGCTTCACCGTGACCAGTAAGATCTGGCTGGAGACCTATGCCTACATCCGGCAGGCGGCCAGGGAGGATTTCGGCAAAAAGCTCTGGGCGCAGGCCAAAAAGGAGCACAAGATCGCCGCGCTGGAGTATATGGGCGCGGTGATGCCGGAGCCGGAATACAACCTCCCCCTCTGCGGCGAGGGAGAGACGGCGATCTACGTCCTCGCCCGCATTTCCGGCGAGGGCTCGGATCGCAAGCCCGTCCCGGGAGACATCCTGCTGACCGAGACGGAGATCCGGGATATTTTGACTCTGCAGAAGAAGTACAAGCGCTTTCTGCTGGTGCTGAACGTGGGCGGCGTTGTGGATCTGAGCCCGGTGCAGGAGGTGGAAAACATTCTGCTTTTAAGTCAGCTCGGCATGGAGACCGGGAATATTCTGGCGGATCTGCTGTTGGGCAAAGCCTATCCCTCCGGCAAGCTGACTACGACCTGGGCTGCCTGGGAAGACTATCCGACGCTCGGCGATTTCGGCGGCAGGGACGAGACGCGCTATAAGGAAGGCGTCTTCGTCGGCTATCGCTATTTTGACATTGCGGGGAAAAAGCCCCTCTATCCCTTCGGCTTCGGCCTGGGTTACACAGATTTTTCTGTGAAGCCCGGCACGATCCGCCGGGAGGGGGAGCAGATCCGCGTGACGGCGAAGGTTCGCAACACCGGGACATTTCCCGGGAAGGAGACGGTGCAGCTCTATGTCTCCCAACCGGGGGAGATCGTGGATCAGCCCCTGCAGGTGCTGGCGGCTTTTGCCAAGACGCCGGAGCTGCAGCCCGGGGAGAGCTGCGAGGTCACGCTGCGCTTCTCCCTGCGGGAGCTGGCCTACTACGACCAGGACGAGAGCGCCTGGACCCTGGAAAAAGGCAGCTATGTGCTGCGCCTGGGAACCTGCAGCGCGGAGACAAAGAAGATAGGCGTTCTTCGCCTGAACAAGGACGCGGTGACGCTCCAGTGCAGAGCCTGCTGCGGCAAGCCGGATTTCAGCGACTGGAGCCCATCCACGCAGAAGAAGAAAAAAGAACGCTCGCTGCACAGCCTGCGCTTCTGCGCCAAGAAGCTCGAGACCGAGAAAGTGAGCTATAAGCGGCAGGAGGAGATCGACCCGCTGGTGGAGGAGCTCTCCGACGAGGAGCTGAGCCTGATGGGCATCGGAGACTTTGCGGGCGGTGGGATCCGGAGCGTGATCGGCAACGAGGGCAAATCCGTCGCCGGCGCGGCGGGGGAGACCACCCGGGCCCTGCGGGAGAAGGGGATCCCCTCCCTGGTGATGGCGGACGGCCCGGCGGGGCTGCGCCTCAGTAAGCTCTACACGGTAGACGAAAAAGGCGTCCACCCCATCGGGGAGACCCTGCCCGAGAGTGTGGGAGAGCTGCTGCCCGCCCCATTGACCTGGATCATGCGCAAGCTGGGCGGTAAGACGCCGGAGGGAGAGCAGCACAGCCAGTATGCCTCTGCGATCCCCATCGGCACCGCCCTGGCGCAGAGCTGGAATGAGGAACTGTGTGAAGCATGCGGCGACATTGTGGGCGACGAAATGACCCGCTTCGGCGTGCACCTCTGGCTGGCACCGGCGCTGAATCTGCACCGGGACATCCGCTGCGGTCGGAACTTTGAGTATTTTTCCGAGGATCCGCTGATCTCCGGCAAGATGGCTGCCGCGCTGACCCGGGGGGTGCAGAAGCACCCGGGCTGCGGGGTGACCATCAAGCACTTTGCGGCCAACAACCAGGAGTATAACCGCTACAACTCCAACAGCCAGGTCAGCGAGCGCGCCCTGCGGGAGCTGTATCTGCGGGGCTTCGGGATCTGCGTGCGGGAGAGTCAGCCCCTGGCGCTGATGACCTCCTACAACCTCATCAACGGTGTGCATACCGCGGAGCAGCGGGATCTGATCGAGCGGATTCTGCGCTGCGAATTCGGCTTTGAGGGCATCGTGATGACGGATTGGATCATCGGCGCGATGCAGGGCAAGTCCAAAAAGCACAAGGCGCCCAACGCCGGGCGGATCGCCGCTGCGGGGGGAGACCTGGTCATGCCCGGCGGCAAGGGCGACCAGAAGGCCATGCTGAAGGCGCTGAAGAAAAAGAAGCTCAGCCGCAGACAGCTGCAGCTGAACGCCAGCCGCGTGCTGCACATGGCGCAGAAGCTGACGGGGGAGCGGCAGGCTTGCAAGGAGACCGTGCAGGTGGTATAATGCCAAGCTGCGACCTGGTAAATGAACAATAAAAAGCGAACAGGCAGGCAAGCCCCTGCCATAGATGAAGGAGAATACCATGGCATCCAATAAACTCGCAAGAACCAACGACGACATCCAGTTTGTCCTGTCCAAGCTGATCCCCCAGGTTAAGGATCCCCGCGTCCAGCAGGGCATGATCAGCGTCACCCGGGTGGAGACCACCGGCGATCTGCGTTACGCCAAGGTCTGGCTCTCGGTGCTGGGACTGGAGAATGAGAAGGAATTCAAGAAGGGGCTCAAATCCGCCGCCGGCTGGCTGCGGCACGAGCTGGGACAGGCCATGACCCTGCGCTACACGCCGGAGCTGGTGTTCGAGGTGGATCACAGCATCGAATACGGCGCCCACATCAGCCAGGTCATCAACTCCCTGGAAATTCAGCACGACGAGGATGGGAACGATGAAGCCTGAGGAAGTTGCCGCCTGGCTCGCCGGGAGAGACCGCTTTCTGCTCGTCACCCACCGGAACCCGGACGGGGACACCATGGGCAGCGCCGCCGCCCTCTGCTCTGCCCTGCGGCGGGCGGGGAAAACCGCGTATCTGTTTCCTAACAAACAGGTGACCGAGAAGCTCCTGCCCTTTGTGCAGCCCTGCTACGCGTCGGCAGGGTATAGCCCCGAATACACCGTTTCCGTGGACGTGGCGACGGAAAAAATGTTTGCCGACGGCTTTTCCGGGAACGTGGATCTCAGCATCGACCACCACCCCAGCAACAGTCATTATGCTCCCGAGGCGTGCATTTGCGGCGAACGGGCCGCCTGCGGGGAGATCGTGCTGCAGGTGATCACGGCGCTCTGCGGTGAGCTTACCAAGGAGGAGGCTGACCTTCTCTATATCGCCCTCTCCACCGACTGCGGCTGTTTTCAGTACGCCAATACGGACGCGCATGCGCTGCTCAGCGCTGCCGCGCTGGTGACTGCCGGGGCGGACAACGCCAGGCTGAACCAGCTCTTCTTCCGCAAGGTCTCCATCCCCCGCATCAAGCTGGAGGGGCTGATCTACGCGAACATGAGCTTCCACCGGGACGGGAAGGTGGTCGTGGCCATCGTCACCGATGAGATGATCGCAGAGGCCGGCGCCACCGAGGACGACTGCGACGATCTGGCCGGGCTGGCCGGGCGGGCGGAGTGCGGCGAGGTGAGCATCACCATCCGGGATTATCCCGGGGGACACAGCAAGGTATCCGTCCGCTCGGGAGAGAGCTTTGACAGCTGCGCTCTCTGCGCCCGCTTCGGCGGCGGGGGACATAAAATGGCCGCGGGCTGCAATCTCCCCGTTCCGCCGCTGCAGGCGCGGGAGCTGCTGCTGCAGGCCATTGACGAGGTTTGGGCATGAACGGCATCCTGCTGATCGACAAGCCTGCCGGCTGGACCAGCAGCGACGTGGTGGCAAAGCTCCGAGGCATTCTGCACGAGCGGCGCATCGGCCACTCCGGCACCCTGGATCCCATGGCGACGGGGCTGCTTGTCGTCTTTGTGGGACGGGCGACCCGCGCCGTGGAATTTGCGGAGAGCCATGAGAAGCGCTATCTGGCTTCCCTGCGCCCCGGCCTTATCACCGACACCCAGGACACCACCGGCACCCGCCTGGGCGGGATCGAGCGGCAGGTTTCCACGGAGGAGCTGGAGGCGATTTTGCCCAGCTTCCGCGGGGAGATCCGGCAGATCCCGCCCATGTACTCCGCCATCAAGGTGAAGGGGCAAAAGCTCTACGAGATCGCCCGCCGGGGCGGCCAGGTGGAGCGTGCACCCCGCAGCGTCACCATCCGGGAGCTGCGCCTGCTGGGGCGGGAGGGGCAGGATTTCCTGTTGGATGTGACTTGCTCCAAAGGTACTTATATCCGCACCCTCTGCCACGACATCGGCGCGGCGCTGGGCTGCGGCGCCTGCATGAGCGCCCTGCGCCGGGTGCGGGCGGGGGACTTTTCCCTGGAGGATGCCCATACCCTAGAGGAAGTGCAGAGAGCCGCGGACGAAAACCGCGCCGAGACGCTGCTGCTGCCGGTGGACGCGCTGTTTGACCGCTGCCCCGCCCTTGTGCTGAACGCGGCGGAGGAGCGACGGATCCGCGTAGGCGCCGCCATTCCAAGGCGGGAGGCGGAGGAAAACTATCGCGTTTACGGTGCAGATGGCGCCTTCCTCGCCCTCGGCAGCATTCAAAACGGAGAGCTGCGGAGCATCAAAAGCTTTTTTGAGGTTTCAACTTGATGGAAGATACACAGAGAGTCATTGCGCTGGGCTTTTTTGACGGCGTGCATATCGGGCACGGGGAGCTGCTGAAGCGCACGAAGCAGCGGGCGGCGGAGCTGGGGGTCATGCCCTCGGTGCTGAGCTTTGACGTGCATCCGGATACCCTGGTTTTCGGCAAAGAGGTTCCCCTCATCAACAGCGCCATCGGCCGGGAGGAGATCATCCGCCGCTGCTACGGGATCGAAAATGTGGTGTTCATTCACTTCAGCCCCTATGTGATGCGGATGGACTGGCGGGACTTCCTGGAGAGCCTGGTGCAGGATCTGCAGGTACGCCACATCGTGGTGGGGCATGACTTCTGCTTCGGCTACAAGGGACAGGGGAACGTGGAGCGGCTGCAGCAGTATTGCCAAGAGAAGGGTCTGGGCTGCGATGTGATCCCGCCGGTGATGCTGGACGGACAGATCGTCAGCTCCACCCGCATCCGGGAGCTGATCGCGGCGGGGGAGATGGAGGAAGCCAATCGCTGGCTGGGGCATCCGCACACCCTGGCGGACACGGTTCACTCCGGCTATCATCTCGGCCGCAAGCTGGGAACGCCGACGATCAACATGTTTTTCCCCCAGGGGGTCATCGTGCCGCGGCACGGCGTCTACGCCAGCAAGGTGTTCCTGGACGGCGGCGCTTCCTATATCGCCGTGACCAATGTGGGGGTGCGCCCCACCGTCAGCAACGACGATCGGGTCAGCGTGGAGAGCCATTTGCTGGATTACTCCGGCAATCTCTACGGCCGCCAGGCGCGGGTGGAGTTTTATTCCTTCCTGCGCGGCGAGGTGAAATTTGACAGCTTTGAGGCACTCTCGGAGCAGATCCACCGGGACGCGGAGGCCGCAAGAGCCTATTTTGCCGCGAAAGCGTGAAAAAGCCCTCCCCGGCGGAGGGCTTTTCGCTGAAAAACGACTCAACCAATGGTTGAAATACGCGATTCAACTTACAGGTTATTGGCAAATCGACGCTTTTCCTGCTACGCTTGCGGCGAACAGGGCGGCGCGCAGCCTGTAATTCAGACGGGAGGGTTTGACGATGAACGAGATTCTTGGCAACAACATCATGATGCTCCGCAAGGAGAACGGCATGACCCAGGAGCAGCTGGCCACTGCGCTGGGGATTTCCTTCCAGGCGGTCAGCAAGTGGGAGACGGGCAACTCCTGCCCGGACATCTCCACGCTGCCCCTGCTGGCGGATCTCTTTTCCGTGAGCGTGGATCAGCTGATCGGCCGGGTGCCCCTTATGGCGGTGCCGGAGGAGCAGAGCCGGCCGACGCAGGAAGCGGAGCCGTCTGCGGAGAGCTATGAGGAGCCCGGCAACAGTTTTTCGCTCCCCTGGGAGGATGACGACGCATTCTACATGGTGCTCTTCCATGGACACACGCTGATCGGGAGCCAGGCCGAGGAACTGCAGAAAAAACAGACGCGCTTCTTGTTCCAGTACGAGGGGCCGGCGCAGAACATCTTCAGTGACGTTTCCGTCCAGGTGGACGGCGATGTGGAGGGCTCTGTAAAGGCCGGGACGACGGTCAGCTGCGGCGATGTGGGCGGTGACGTAAGCTCCGGCGGGGACACGAATTGCGGCGATGTGAGCGGCAGCCTGCGGGCAAGCGGCAGCGTGAGCTGCGGTGATGTGGCCCGGGGACTGGAGGCCGGCGGCAATGTGAACTGCGGCGATGTGGGCGGCGGCGTGAACGCCGGCGGCAACGTGGACTGCGGGGACGTAGGCGGCGACGTGAGCGCCGGCGCCAGCGTAGACTGCAACGACGTGGGCAAAAACGTCTATGCCGGAACACGGGTCGACTGCGACAGCGTGAATGGGACGGTGATAGCAGGCGGTTCTTCGCCGCGGAAAAAAGGGGTGAATCGCCGGTATAACGAGGACGACTTTGACCTGGAGCTGGACGAGATAATCGACCGGCAGGTGGAGGACAGCGTCCGCTTCGGACAGGATCTGGGGCAGCGCATTTCGGACGCGGTGCAGAAGGCCATCGACGGGAAGTTCCGCTTCCGCCGGCAGGAGAAAAACCCCCAGGTGCAGGACGAAGAATAATAAACGAAAACCGAGGGTGCGCGTGCACCCTCGGTTTTTCATATGCAGTTACTGCTTGCTGGCCGGGCGGTTCTTGCGGGAGGAGTGGCCGCGGCCGCGGCGGCGGGACTGAGCGGATTTGGCCTTATAGAAGTCCTGCATATCCCCGTCGGCCTCATAGACCAGCTTGTTGGCCGTCCAGCTCCCGTTCACCGGATCCTTGCGGAAGCGGACGCGGGAGAGAAAAGCCCCGTCCTCCGGGCAGGTGAAGAGATTCATGTAGCGCTGGTCGCCCTGGTTGACCCAGCGGACGCCCTCCAGAGGCTTTCCGCAGACCGGGCAGACAAGACCCTCCAGCCGCTCGTCCGCGAAGGCGGCGGCTTTGCTCTCGAAGCCCTCGTAGCTCTCGTGCAGCAGCGCGTCCGGCCCGGTGCTCTCGGCGGCGGGCTTGTAGTTGGGCATCCGGGCGGCGAGGATCTTCCCGGCCTCCGGATAGAGGCGCAGCCCCTCCTTCATGTCCAGGTGGGTGCTGACCAGGGCCGTGTTATAGGCGTCGCCCAGAGCGTCGTGGGCAACCCGGGTCTGCTCGATCTCAAAATGCTCCATGGCGCTGGCCAGGGATTTCTGATTCTTGTCGCCGCCGGTCTGCAGATTGTAGATGAGCTGCAGATTGATCCAGCCGTCGATCCAGTCCCAGTCCAGGTCATGGATGATGATATTCTGCTCCAGAATGCCCTGGTCGTCGCAGCCCCAGGTCAGAAAGGTGACCCCGTCCCCGCACCAGGCGCGAAACTGCTCCATAGCGTCCGGAAAGCTCAGCCCGCGGGCCAGACGCTCCTTGTCAAAGCCGGTGATTTTTTTGACCTTATAGTGCATCCGCCGGAAGTATACGGGCTTGACGTCCACGGTAAACTCCTCGGTGGGTCTCATGTTTTCATCCAGCTTGACGGCGCCGATCTCAATGATCTCCCCCCGCAGATGGATGGGCAGCTTGTTGAAAACGGAGGATTTGGAGCTCATGGCCTGATTCCACTCCAGATCCACCACCACATAGTTCATAGTGTCTTCCTCTTCGCTTCGTAAATTACCGAAACAGTATAGCATATCCGAATCGGGATTGCACTACTTTTTTTCAGAAAAGTACAAGTAATTCTTTTGCATCCCCGGCGCGCATATGGTATACTCACGCAGGGGAGGGTGTGTTATGAGAAAAATGACCTTAGCCCGCGCAGCGGCCGCCTGCGGCGGCCGGCTCTGCGGGGAGTTTCATGAGAATACAGCCCTGGGACGCATCATGATCGACAGCCGTGCCGTGGAGCCGGGCGACCTCTTTGCGGCGTATCGGGGCGAGCGTGTGGACGGACACAACTACATTGCCGCGGCTTTTGAGCGGGGCGCTGCCTGCTGCCTGGCGGAGCGGATCCCGGAAGGGGAGACGCGGCCGATCCTCCTGGTGGAGAATGTACAGCGCGCGGTGGAGCAGATCGCCGAGGCGTATCGGCAGATGCTGACCATCCCCGTGATCGGGATCACCGGCAGCGTGGGCAAGACTTCCGCCAAGGAGATGATCGCCGCAGTGCTGGAGCAGCGGCTTCACATTCTGAAAACGGATAAAAATCTGAATAACCAGATCGGCGTCCCGATGACCATCTCCCGCATCGAGGAGGAGCATCAGGCGGCGGTGGTGGAGATGGGCATCTCCGGCTTTGGGGAGATGCGTCTGCTCAGTCAAATCGCCCGGCCGACGGTGGCGGTGTTCACCATTATCGGTCATGCGCACCTGGAATTCCTGCACGACCGGCAGGGCGTCTTTCAGGCCAAGACCGAGATGCTGGAGAATATGGACGAGGACGGTATTGTTCTTGTGAACGGGGACGACGACCTGCTGCGCGGCCTCTCCTGCCGGCAGAAGCTGCTGCGCTTCGGCCTTGGGGAAGAGAATGAGGTGCGCGCTGCGGACGTCCGCCTGGATGAGAGGGGGCACATCTCCTGCACCATCCGCTATGGCGAGCGCGTGCTGCCGGTGCAGATCCCGGCCTTCGGACAGCACATGATCTACGCCGCCCTTGCCGGCGCGGCGGTGGGCTTCGTGCTGGGACTGACGGACGAGGAGATCATCTCCGGCATCGCCCGGTATGAGACGGTGGGACGGCGCTCAGCCGTCACCGAGACGGGAAAGATCACCCTCATTGACGATTGCTATAACGCCAATCCCGATTCCGTCAAGTGTGGTATCGACTCTTTGATGAAGCTCCCGGGGCGGCATGTTTGCATTCTGGGCGACATGCTGGAGTTGGGGGAGGAGGAAGAGGCCATGCACCGGGACGTTGGCGCTTATGCGGCGCAGGCGGGTGCGGCGTTGGTGCTCTGCAGCGGACGTCTTGGCAGCGCCATTGCGGAGGGGGCTGGCTCTGTGGGGAAGTGGTATCCCAGCGTTGACGCCCTGATCGGGGCGCTTCCGGAACTGATTCGACCCGGGGACCGGGTGCTGGTGAAGGCTTCCCGCGGCATGCGTTTCGATCCCATTGCGGAGGCTTTAAAGTGCCTGTGAAAAAGCCTTTTGTCTTTTTGGATCTGGATGACACGATCCTGGATTTTACCTGGGCGGAGCGGCGCGCACTGAGCAATGTGTTTCAAGATGCAGGGCTTGAGCCAACGGCGGCGCTGCTTTCACGCTATCATGAGATCAACATTCAGCAGTGGGAGCTGCTGGAGGAGGGCGTTCTCACCCGGGAGGAGGTGCTGGTGACCCGCTTTGAGCGCCTCTTTGAAGAGCGCGGACTGGATTTGCCCGCGGCCCGGATCGGGGAACGCTATGAGCTGCTGCTGGCGGAGGGACATCAATTCATTCCCGGCGCGGAGGAACTGCTGCGTAAGCTGCAGGGGAAAGCCCATCTCTATATCGCCTCCAACGGCTGCGCCGCCGTGCAGGATGCGCGGATCAAGAGCGCCGGCCTTGCGCCCTTCTTTGAGGGGATCTTTATTTCGGAACGGATCGGCGCCGACAAGCCCGCGAGAGAATACTTCCGGCGCTGCTTTGCCGTGATCCCGGACTTTGATCCCGCACAGGCCTGGATGGTGGGGGACAGTCTGACCTCGGACATTCGGGGCGGCCGGGACGCGGGGCTCCATACCTGCTGGTTCAATCCCCGAAGGAGAGCGCCACGTGCGGACATCGTACCGGACTATGAGATCCATGATCTCGCAGAGATGCCCGCACTTCTCGGGTTATAGAAAAAAACACCCTGCCGAGGCAGGATGTTTTTTTATTGAAAATAGTATTGGTAGCCCAGCAGAAGCAGAACCCCAGGGATCCCGCCGACGCCTGCCACAATGCAGTTTGCCAGATTGATCTCCAGATGGAAAGCGTCAGATTTGATGAAATAATTCAACGCAAAGAGAAGGATGAAGCCAAATGCGGCGTGCAGCAGCAGCTTCACGAGCTTCCGGATGGGCTTGGCGAAGATCACGAGAAGGACAATAATCAGTACAATGCCGATGCTGGAGACAGTAAAAACGGGAATGTGGTCTTTCAGGTAATTTAAAACGATATTCATAAGAACTCCTTTGAAAGGGAAATACTGCCTGGTTAAGGGACGGGAGAATGCACACACTATCCGTGGACAGATTTCGGAAAGAGAGAGAACCGAAGGCGCCGCATCAAGGCGGAAAGCCCGGTCGAAAGCCTGTCAAGCGGGAAGCGGCATTTCAAACGAAAATGCGAGATCCCGCGGGCGGGGCGCTGCGGCGCCCCGCTTTTTGCGCGTTACCAGCGGAATGGAGTAAGTTTCTTCTGACGTGGTGGCGCGGAGGAAACTAAATCCGAGTCGGTATCCAAATCGAAGCCCAACGGAGTGGGTTCGATTTGGAAAAGGAAGAAGGACTCAGCAGAAGTGTAGTTTTCGCGGCTCTTTCGCAAACCGCATAAACGGAACGGAGCTGAGTTCTTTGGACATGGTGTACCGGAAGGAAAAAGATAGAATCAGAATCCAAATTGAAGCCCAGCGAAGCGGGTTCGATTTGGGAAAGGAAGAAGGACTCAGCGGATGTGTAGTTTTCGCGGCTCTTTCGCAAACCGCGGAAACGGAACGGAGCTGCGTTCTTCTGACGTGGTGGTGCGGGTAACAGGACTCGAACTCCCTAAAGGGACTAGGAAACGCTTTGCGTTTCCGTCGCTGCCGCTGCCCTTCGGGCAGGCAGAACCAAGTTACCCCTTCCCCGTATCAAGCAGAGCAACCGCCAAGGGGCGGCTGTTCTGCTTGGTGCGGGTAACAGGACTCGAACCTGCACGGTTTCCCACTGGAACCTAAATCCAGCGTGTCTGCCAATTCCACCATACCCGCATATGAAAAAAACCCATTGCGAAACGCAACGGGTTCAAGATGGAGCGGGCAACGAGGCTCGAACTCGCTACCTCCACCTTGGCAAGGTGGCGCTCTACCGGATGAGCTATGCCCGCATCAGCAAGGGATATATTACCACAAAATAAGCGAATGTCAAGAACTTTTTTCTTATGCTTTTAAATCCGGAAGGAAAAGAATAAAAAATACTTGTACGGGAGCGAGCCTGGTGGTATTCTATACCAGTATGGAAAATCACCCGGAAAGAAGGATTTTTGCATGAAGATCGTTGTTCTCGGCGGCGGCATCAGCACAGAACGTCAGGTCTCTCTGGTATCGGCGACCTCTGTCTGCCGCGCGCTGCGCAGTCTTGGCCATCGGGCCGTGTTTGTGGATCTGTACCTGGGAATTGAAGAGTCAGACGTCCCTCTTGAGCAGCTGTTTGACGCGCCGGATGGGCGCTGCGGGCAGGTGGGTATCGAAAAAACAGCGCCGGATCTGGCCGCGGTTCGCGCGTCCCGCAAGGATCAGAGCGACAGCCGGATCGGAAAAAACGTACTGGAGATCTGCAAGCTCGCCGACTGTGTGTATCTGGGCCTGCACGGGCAGGACGGAGAAGACGGAAAGATCCAGGCCACGCTTGATCTGCTGGGCGTGCCCTATACCGGCTCCGGCCCGCTGGGCAGCGGTATGGCCATGGACAAGGCTGTGGCCAAGCGCATCATGGAAAGCTGCGGCGTGCACACCCCGGCATGGCAGGAGCTCCGCTATACGGCGGAACAAATCCCCGCGCTGGCGGAGACGCTGCCGGTTCCCTGCGCGGTGAAGGTGGTGGGGGGCGGCTCCTCCATCGGCGTGGCGCTTCCGGAGACGCGGGAGGAGCTTCGCAGCGCGCTGGAGGAGATTCTTCGCTACGGCGACCGTGTCGTTGTGGAAGAGAAGATCCGCGGGCGCGAGCTCACGGTGCCTGTGCTGGATGAGAAGGCGCTCAGCCCCATTGAGATCGTCCCGCCTCAGGGCAAGGACTTTGACTATGTCTCCAAGTACCAAAGCGGCGACGAGGGCGCAAGAGAGCTTTGCCCCGCCCCCATCAGCGAGGAGGAGCGGGCGCTGGTTTCCGAGGCTGCGCTGCGCATTCATGCTGCGCTGGGGCTTTCCGTCTATTCCCGGGCAGATTTCATCCTGGACGGGGAGGGGAGAGCCTGGTGCCTGGAGGTCAATACCCTGCCCGGCATGACGCCCAACAGCCTGATCCCCAAGGCGGCAAAGCTGGAAGGCCTGAGCTACGCCGCGCTTTGTGAGAAGATCGTGTTGCTGAGCCTGGCACAGCGCAGGAAAGAGCGCGCTTGTTAACAGATTCGTGATGTTTTGTCGTGGGAATCTGTTACAATAAAGAATCAGAAATTCGCTTTGTTTCAGGTGATTCCATGAGAGAAAGACTGATACAATTTATGGCTGGCAGGAACGGGAACGATGCGCTGAACCGTTTCCTGGTTGTCGTGGAGATTGTGCTGCTGGTGCTGTCGCTGCTGTTGGGCGGCAGGATCTCAGCCCTGTTGTATCCCCTGTTTCTGATCCTTCTGGTGCTCACGTATTATCGGATGTTTTCCCGCAATCTATACAAGCGGCAGATAGAAAACGCCAAATACTGGGAACTGAGATCCAGGGTGCTGGGCAATTTCCGCCTGCTGAAGGAGCGCTGGGTGCAGCGCAAGGACTATCGCTTTTTCTGCTGCCCCTCCTGCCATGCGGCGCTGCGCGTGCCCCGGGGGAGAGGGAAGATCAAGATCGTCTGCCGCAAGTGCGGCACCTCCTTCGTGAGGAAGTCCTGAATGTTCGGCTATCTCACGGCCAATACCGAGCTGCTGACGCCGGAGGAGCTGGAGCGCTATAAGGCCTGCTACTGCGGCCTCTGCCGCAGTCTGCAGAAGCGGCACGGCCAGGCCTCTCGCCTTACGCTCAATTATGACATGACCTTCCTGGTGCTGCTGCTCCAGTCTCTGTATGAGCCAGAGGAGACCCGGGGAGAGGATACCTGCCTGCCCCATCCCCTGCAGGCGAGAGCCTGGCAGCGCAGCGAGGCCAGCGACTACGGGGCGGATCTGAACGTGGCTCTTGCCTACCTCAAATGCCTGGACGACTGGGAGGATGAGGGCAGCCTGAAGGCCCTTGCCCAGGCGGAGACCCTGCGCGGCGCCTACGAGCGGGTCTGCAGGGACTATCCCAGACAGTGCGCCGCGATTTCCCGGGGAATGGAAGCCCTCCACGCTCTGGAGCGGGAGCGGAAAGAGGATCCCGACGCGGCCGCCGCCTGCTTCGGCGGCCTGCTGGGCGAGCTCTTCGTCTGGCGGGAGGATCGCTGGAGCGAGACGCTGCGCCGCATGGGGGACGCGCTGGGGCGCTGCCTCTATGTGATGGACGCCTGTATGGATCTGGACGGGGACGCCACCTGGAACCGCTACAATCCGTTTCGCCGCTATTACGGCCTCAGCAACAACGAACAGCGCTTTCGCTCCATCATGAACATGCTGCTGAGCGATTGCCTCATGGCTTTTGACCGGCTCCCGCTGGTGCAGGACGCTTCGATTTTGAAGAACATCCTCTGCGTGGGGCTTTGGACACAGTTTGACCGGAAATATAAAGGGAAGAAGGAGACCGCGGATGGCTCAGGATCCGTATAAAGTCCTCGGCGTCTCGCCGGATGCCTCCGATGAGGAGATCAAAAAGGCGTACCGGGATCTGACAAAGAAATACCATCCGGATCTGAACCCCGGAGATGAGCGTGCGGCGCAGAAAATGCATGACATCAATGCCGCCTACGACGCCATCAAAAACGGCACTGCGCAGCAGCAGAGCTACGGCGGGGGAGCGGGAGCCCAGCAGGCCTATGGCACCTACAACTGGGCGGGCTTCGGCGGTTTCAATCCCTACACCTGGTATCAGGAGCAGGCGAGGCAGACCCGGCCCACGGAGCGGAGCGAGTATACCGCGGCACGCAATTTCATCCGCAACCGCATGTATAACGAGGCGCTGACCGCGTTGAGCGGCGTTCCTGCCGTGGAGCGGGACGGACGCTGGTATTTCCTCAGCGGCGTTGCCAAAATGTATCAGGGCAATAAAATTGCCGCCATGGAGGACGCCCGACGCGCTGTGGAGCTGGATCCGGACTGCGAGGAATACCAAAATCTGCTCCGGCAGCTGGAGAGCGGGGGAGACTTTTATACCAACTATTCCTCCAACTATCAGGGCGGGCTGAACATGGATCGCCTTTGCATGACGCTCTGTGCGTCTCAGCTCTGCTGCGGCCCTGCTTGCGGCTGGCGCTTCATGTGCTGCTGACCGCAAAAAAGGAAAACGCGTGACGGCGTTTTCCTTTTTGCGTATTTTGTCATTCTTTTGGGGGAAACAATTTTTCGAGCAGCTGCCCGGCGTAAGCGGATAAGCCTGGAAAATCCATGTGGGGACGGTACAGAGCTTCCAGCTCGTCGTGGAGCGCCTTGGCCTCCCGCAGCGCCTCCACGGCCTTCTCCAAATACGGCTGATCTGCTTGTTCCGAATCGGGTACGGCAGTAAACGCAAGCTTTTTCTCCGGCAGCAGGAGTGCCTCCGCCTCATCGGGAAACAACGGCGAGGGGCAGAGGATGACGTCCCAGCCCCGACGCTGCACCTCCTCCGCGGCTGCCGGCAACGCGGCAGCGGGAGCGGGAGATACAGCGTAGTCTGCGGACGCCGGGGGAAGGCGAAGCAAGCCCTTGCAGGTGATCGCGCTGGCAAAGCGCCGGGCCATGCGGCCTTGCTTTTCCTGCGCAGGAAGAGCGGACAGCGTGTCGCGGAGCTGCTCATCTGAGCAGCAATGCGTGCGTTCGTTGTCCCGCGGACACGCGGCAAGAAGCGCGTAGGCGCGGCGATAACAGGCCTTGTATGCCGTCTGCAGCGTACGGAGCTCTTTTTTCTCGACACTGGAAAATGGAGCAGAGAAGAACGCGCCGAGGTTTACATAATCTCCATTCGCCCCGAAAAGCTCGGGCTCGATTACATGGGGAGCCGTGCCGTCCACCCAGGCAAGGCCCAGGGCGGGCAGGTAGACCCCGTCCAGCGAATCCGGGTCGCCGGAGCAGAGCACCCGCTCTACCTCCATCCCGCGTCTGTCCGCCTCCCGGGCGATGGCGCGGAGGAGGGTGGATTTTCCGGTTCCCGGGCCGCCTTTGAGGATGTGCAGGAAGGCGTCCGCGCGATGCGGGAACCCGCCATAGAGGGAGTAGAAGCCCTCGGCGGTGTTCCCGCCAAGGAAGTAGTCCTGAAACATAGCAGCACCTCTTTTCCCTGTATTTTATGCGAAAACAATGATCCTATGATTGGGAGCTGATGCTTTTGTATTCCTGTATTTTTTTCGATTTTGACGGAACGCTCTACGACACCGTGGAGGGGATCACAAAATCCGTCCGCTATGCGCTGCAAAAGCGCGGCATGGACGCGGAGCTCTCCGCACTTCGCTGCTTTGCCGGGCCGCCGCTGACGGATATGTTTATGGAGAAATTCGCGTTTACTCTCCCGGAGGCGGAGCAGGCGGTGCGGGATTTCAGAGAGCGCTATGTTCCCATCGGCCTGTACGAGAGCCGCGCCTTCCCGGGAATGCGCGCATTCCTGGAAGCCCTGCGGATGGAAGGCAAGAAGCTGGCCGTGTCTACCTCCAAGCCCCAGCCGCTGGCACAGGAGCTGCTGCGCCGGGAGGGGCTGGACGGCCTCTTCGACTGCATCTGCGGCGCCGGTGACGAGGGGGAGGGCAACGCCAAGTGGCAGGTGCTGCAGCGGGCGATGACCACCCTGGGCGCGAAGCCTGAAAGCAGCGTCCTTGTGGGAGACACCAAGTATGACGTGGCCGGGGCGCTGCGCTGCGGGATCCCCTGTATCGGCGTGGGCTACGGCTACGCCGTCCCCGGGGAGCTGGAGCAGGCCGGTGCCCTCACCGTTGCGCAGGATCTGGAAGAACTGAAAGCGCTGCTTTTGACGTAAGGCGCAAAGAACGGCCGACCGGGCCAAAGCCTCGGTCGGCCGTTCTTTATGCTATTGGGAGGGTAATGATCTCCAGACCCTGCTCTCGGGCGTAGAGGATGGTGTTGCGGGTGCCGCCGGCCTCTCCGTTATAGCAGGCCAGCAGGAGGGAGGCGTGGTTCACGAGATAGCGGTTGCGCGCCATCATGCAGCCGGGACTGTAGGCCTCCTGCAGCACCTTTACGCTGTCGGCAGCGTCAAGAAGACGCTGATAGCGCCGCTTCTGCTCGCCCGTCCAGCGCGCCGCCTGGCCGCGGAAGGGCACCGCCGCCTCCAGCGTCACGTCGCTGTGCACCTGGCGCAGCATCAGCACGCTCTCCGCAAAGTAGAGGTCGCAGCCCTCTGCCATGCCGCAGAGAAAGTGCCGGTAGCCCCGTCCGTAGAGCTCCACCAGCGCCTGCACGATATCCATTTTCAGATCCAGACACCTGAGATCGTCCTCCCGGTAGCCCCAGGGCAGCTTGGAGGGTCGGTGACCGGTGAAGCAGCAGCTCACGGCGAGAAAGTTCATGGCAGCCTCCGCATGGCTCAATGATACACGCCGCTATTGTAGCGAATAAATAAGGACTTGTCAAAGGAAAGCTGTTGTGCTATACTCACATCGTCTTCAGGGCAGGGTGAAATTCCCGACCGGCGGTACAGTCCGCGAGCCTTCGGGCCGATCCGGTGCGATTCCGGAACCGACAGTATAGTCTGGATGGAAGAAGACGGGAAAATCTGATATTCCTGTCCTCTCATTTGTTGTGCCTGAAGTCGAACGGACTTCAGGTTGTTTTTTTAGGAGGAATCGACATGAAAACCGGAAATCTGAAACACATTCTGGCACTGCTGCTTGCGCTGCTGCTCCTGTTTGCCATGCTGCCTACCGCTTTTGCGGAAGGGGAGGGCCAGGACGAGAGCACGGAGGAGCAGGCGGCCGCTCCCGCGGAGGGCGAAGCGGAGGAATCCGCCGGGGAACAGAGCCAAGAGGAAGCAAAGCCGACCGGACTGCAGAAGCTCTGGAAAGACATTCGGGAAAACGGAGGCTTCCTGCTGGTTTGCCTGGCTGTCTTTGCGGGACTGTTCATCCTCGCCTGGCTCTTCGAGCGGATGCTGGTCAAAAACCGGAAGAGCTTTTCCGACACGCACTACATCGCCTATACCGCCATCTTTGCCACCATGGCAGCGGTGCTGATGCTGCTGGAGATCCCGCTGTTCTTTGCCCCCTCTTTCTATAAGCTGGATCTGAGCGAGCTGCCCGTCATGATCTGCACCTTCTATCTCGGCCCGGTGTCCGGCGTGGTGGCGGAATTTATCAAAGTTCTGCTGAAGCTTTTGCTGAAAGGCACCAGCACAGCCTTTGTGGGCGATTTTGCCAATTTTGCCGTTGGCTGCACCTTCGTGCTTCCCGCCAGCGTGATCTATCACGCCAAGCCCAGCAAGAAAACCGCGCTTCTCGGCATGGCAGTCGGTACCCTGGTGATGACGGTATTCGGCAGCTCCTTTAACGCGCTGTATCTGATCCCCAAATTCGCGCAGCTGTTCCACATGGATCTTGACAGCATCGTTTCCATGGGAACAAAGGTGAACGGCAGCATCACCAGCGTCTACACCCTGGTACTGTATGCGGTGGTTCCCTTCAATCTTCTCAAGGGTGTGATCATCACTGCGCTTACCTTCCTGCTCTATAAGCGCATTTCGCCCTTGATGCACAAGGGAGACGCCCGCAGGGCGCGGAAAAAGAAAGTATAAAGTTTTCACTTGCTCCCCGGTTTTTTTCCCGGGGAGCTTGTTTTTTGCGGCGGGAATTGGTAAAATAATCGCTGACAAGGAGGGATGGCTATGATCATTACCATCGGAAGACAGCATGGAAGCAACGGGCATCTGATCGCCGGCGGCCTGGCGGAGCGGCTGGGCTATCGCTGCCTGGACAAGGAGATTGTGGACCGGGCGGCGGAGGACTCCAATTTCAACAAGGCCATCCTTGCTTCTTATGACGAAAAGCGCATTTCACCCTATTTTTCCGGTTCGCTCCAGTACATGGGGGGAATGGGAGAGGGCTTCCGCCTGAGCACCCAGATCGCTGCTGCGCAGTTTGACGCCATTCGCAGCCTTGCCAACGAGGGCAACTGCATTTTTGTGGGCCGCTGTGCCGACTATGTGCTGCGCAATCGGAAGGATCTGCTGCGCGTGTTCATCATGGCGCCCCAGGATTATCGGATCAGGACGATGATGGAGCGCCGCCAGCTGGACGAGGAGCAGGCCAGACGGCTCATCAAGCAGGTGGACAAGGATCGCTCCAGCTATTATAAGTACTACACAGACCAGATCTGGAGCGAGATCAACAACTATGACCTCTGTATCAACAGCGCGGTGACAGGGGTGGAGGGCGCCGTTTCCGCCATCGAGGGCGTGGTGCGCGCGCTGGAAAAGAAGTAAGTAGAGGAATATCAATCAGCTCCCCCTGCGGATGAATCTTCCGCAGAGGGAGCTTTTCATATTTATACTAACACCTAATAGAAATCTTTGATTCTTTCCGGCCAGAATTGCGCCATGCTTCGTTGCTTCCCTTGACCATATATCTCCATTATGCTCTGCGGGAAGCGCCTCGCCTGTCACAATTCTGCCTCGGAAATCTTTTCGGCGCCGCGCTGGAAGAGCTGATCCACCCGCTCCCGGAGCGGACGGTTCTCCGGCCGCGCAAGAGCGGGGTCATCCGCCAGCAGCTTGAGGGCTGCCTGCTGTGCCCGCTGCAGGATCTGGGCGTCTGCTCCCAGATCGGCAACGTGCATCTCGGGCAGGCCGCTCTGGCGGGAGCCGAAGAAATCACCGGGGCCCCGCAGACGAAGATCCTCCTCCGCGATCTTGAAGCCGTCGCCCGTCTTGCAGAGAATATCCAGCCTGGCCCGCACCTCATCGCCCTCCGCGTCGGAGACGAGGATGCACCAGCTCTTGTGCCTGCCGCGGCCTACCCGTCCCCGCAGCTGATGCAGCTGGCTGAGACCGAAGCGCTCCGCGTTTTCCACAACCATCAGCGCCGCGTTAGGCACGTCCACACCCACCTCGATCACCGTGGTGGAAACCAGAACGTCCGTTTCGCCCGCCACAAAAGCGGCCATGACGGCGTCCTTTTCCTTCGGCTTCATTTTCCCGTGGACACAGGCGACGCGCAGTTCCGGAAAAGCCTCCTGCAAGGCCTTTGCGTGCTCCTCGGCGGATTTGAGCTCCTGGGGCAGCTCGTCATTCTCCTCCACCATGGGGCAGACCACAAAGATCTGCCGCCCCTCAGAGGCCAGCTTTCGGATGAAGCCGTTGAGCCGGGCGCGGTAGCTCTCATTGACGGCGAAGGTATCCACCTTTTGCCGCCCGGGGGGCATCTCGTCCAGTATGGAGACGTCCAGATCCCCGTAGAGGATCAATGCCAGGGTGCGGGGGATGGGCGTTGCGGACATGACCAGCACGTGGGGGCGCTGGCCCTTCCCGATGAGCGCCGAGCGCTGCCCTACGCCGAAGCGGTGCTGCTCGTCGGTGATCACAAGACCAAGGTTCCCGTACTCCACATCCGCGCTGAACAGGGCGTGGGTACCGATGACCAAATCCACCTCACCCGCCGCCAGCGCGGCCTTGATCTCCCGCTTCTCCTTCGCGCCGGTGGAGCCGGTGAGCTTGCGGATGCGGACGCCGAAGGGGGCGAGAAAGCCGCTGAGAGTGGTATAATGCTGCTGCGCCAGGATCTCCGTCGGCGCCATGAAGGCGCTGCAAAGCCCGTTTTGCCAGGCTGCCCAGATGAGAGCCGCCGCCACCAGGGTCTTGCCGCTGCCCACGTCGCCCTGCACCAGGCGGTTCATCACTGAGCCGGAGTACAGGTCAGAGAGTGCCTCGTCCACCGCCCGGCGCTGGGCGCCTGTGGGGGAGAAGGGCAGCGTTTCCCAGAAGCGCTCAAGCTCCACGGGCTTTAACCGGATACCCTGCTCCCGAACCCGTTCGCCGCGCATCTTTCCCAACGCGCAGGCCAGCACAAAGAGCTCCTCGAAGATGAGCCGCCGCCTCGCGATCTCCAGCGCCTGGAAATCCGCAGGGAAATGGATGTTTTCATAGGCATAGCGGGCGGGGCAGAGCTGCTCCTGCCGGCGCACAGCCTCCGGCAGAATCTCGGGCAGCTGCTCGCCGCAGGCGTCCAGACCCTGGCGAACGCCCTGCAGCACATTGCGCTGGTTGAGACCGGCGCAGAGCCGATAGACGGGGACGATGCGCCCTGTCACGCCTCCCTCGGCGTCTTCCCGTTCACAGACGGGATTCACCATGCCGCGGCGGACGCCGGAGCCCTCGATCTTTCCATAGAAAACGTAGGTTTCACCCTTGTGAATGCCGTCCTTTCGGTAGGACTGGTTGAAATAGGTCACGTCCGCCATGCCGCTTTCGTCCACGATCCGGAATTTTACAAGCTCGAGACCACGGCGGATCCGGCTGAGACGGGGGGTGTCCGCCACCATGGCGCGAACGCAGACGCTCTCCCCGTCCTGGGTCAGGGCGATAGGCTTATAGACGCTGCGATCCTCATAGCGCCGGGGAAAAAAGGAAAGAAGGTCACGAAGAGTGAAGACGCCAAGCTTTTGAAAAGCCTGCGCCTTCTTCTCTCCTATGCCCTTCAGGTATCTGATGTCAGTTTGCAGTTCGGCCATATCACTCGACGTACATTACCCGGTACTGGGAAGCGCTGGATGAGAGACTGAACTCCTCCAGCAGACCTCTGGTGCAGACGATCCGGTCGTCGCTGGTGACGAGGATCATCTCAAAGCCGCCGTACTGCCGCCAGTAGTTCAAGGCCTTTGTCTCACCCAGCACGAACATGGCGGTGGACAGGCAGTCCGCCATGGTTCCGTCCTCGCAGATGATGGTGACGGAGCGCAGGGAGCTGCCGCTGGGGTGCCCGGTGGCGGGATTGAGAATGTGGTGATAGGTGACGCCCTTGATGACGAAGTTGCGCTGGTAGGGGCCGCTGGTGACAACGGCGGTCTCTCCGACGCTGATCACACCCACATAGCCGTCCGGGTCATCGGGATCCTGGATGGCTACCTTCCAGAGACTGCCGTCCGGCTTCAAGCCCAGGGTCTGGACATTGCCGCCCAGGGAGATGATGCCGCTCTTGACGCCGGCCTGACGCATGGCGTCGATGGCGTTTTCCGCGGCACAGCCCTTGGCCGCGGCGCCGAAGGTAAACTGGCCATACTCCGGGATCGTCAGCGAATAGGAGCCGGAGGCGGGGAAGCTGGTGAGGGTCATCTTGTCAAAGCAGAGCCGGGACAGATCCTCGGCAATTTCCGCCTCGGTGGGCTTATAGTATTTCTGGTCGATAAAGCCCCAGCGCTTGACCAGCGGATAGATGCTCAGATCCAGAGCGCCGCCGCTCTGGTCATAGACGGTTTTGGCGGTGGTCAGCATCTTGGCGATCTGGGCAGAGACGACCACGCTGCTGCCGTTGGCATGGTTGATGGCATAGACAGTGCTGGTGGGCAGCTCCGGATCCAGCATGGCGTCCATGGCCATGATGACGCTCTCCGCCGCGTCCAGTCCGGCCTCGGCATTGTCGCCGTAGGCGGTGAGGGTCATGACCGTGTCCATGGCGTAGATCTCCCGGCTGACCTTGCGGTTTTCACCGCAGGCGGGCAGGGAGAGCGCCATGCAGAGGCAGAGCAGCAGCGCGGCACAGCGCTTTGCGCGGTCAGAGAAGATCCTTGTGTGTTTCATAGAATTCCCTATAATCCTTCAGCATGTATTTCAGCAGATTGGGCGTGTCCAGCTGGTAGGGGCAGCGGCTGGCGCAGCTGCGGCACTCCAGGCAGTCCTCGATCTTGTTCATCTTGGCCTGCCATTCCGGCGTCATGTACTGCTGCCAGGGGCTGCGGCGCAGGAGCATGTTCATCCGGGCGCAGTTGCGGATCTCGATCCCCACAGGGCAGGGCATGCAGTAGCCGCAGCTGCGGCAGAAGGAGCCGGAGAGCTCCTGCCGCTCCTTTTGGATAAAGGCGGCAAGCTCTTCGTCCAGATCGGGATCCTCCTCGGCCACCGTCAGCCACTGGTGCAGCTCCTCCATGGTCTGGATCCCCCAGATGGGAACCACGTTGGGGTACTGCTTCATAAAGGCGTGGCAGGCGCGGACGTTTGTGAGCATGCCGCCGGCCAAGCCCTTCATGGCGATATAGCCCATTCCGGCCTCCCGGCACTTGTCCGCCAGAGCAAGGTCTCGCTCGGAGGAGATGTAGCTGAAGGGGAACTGCAGCGTTTCAAAGAGACCGGAGGCGATGCATTCCTCCGCCACCTTGACCCGGTGGGTGGTGACGCCGATGTGGCGGATCCAGCCCCGCTCCCTGGCCTCCAAGGCGCCTGCGTAGGCACCGTTGGGATCCTTCGGATCCGGCACCTCCGGCACCTGGTGGAACTGAAAGAGGTCGATGTAGTCCGTTTTCAGCATCCGCAGGCTGTTCTCAATATGGGCGAGAACGCCCTCCCGATCCCTCGCCTGGCTCTTGGTGGAGAGGACGATCTTGTCCCGCACGTCGGAGAGGGCGAGACCGATTTTCATTTCGCTGTCGGTATAGGCGTTGGCGGTGTCGAAATAGTTGATGCCGCCCTCGTAGGCCGCCCGGAGCAGCTTCACGGCGTAATCCACATCGCAGCGCTGCACGGGGAGACAGCCCATAGCAGTTTTGGTCACCAGCAGACCGGTATTGCCAAGGGGAATTTTGTACATAAAGAACCCTCCCTGGAAAAAAATTAAAAACAAGGCTTTACATTTGAAGCGGGATTTGGTATAATACCCCCTGCTTCGGAATAAGGCCATTATACCAGAAGAATCGAGCCTTGTAAAGTTGAAGCGAAAAGAATATGCGGCCGTAGCTCAGCTGGATAGAGTGCCAGACTCCGACTCTGGAGGTCGTGGGTTCGAATCCCGTCGGCCGTACCAAAAAACCGTCGCCCCAACAGGGGCGGCGGCTTTTTTGGCGCGGGAAAAGGGATTCGAACCGAGCGGTAGTGAATGGCGTGCCGGTGGCACGCCAGAGCCGCGAGGCGGCCCGCCCGCAGGCGGGGGATCCCGTCGGCCGTACCAAAAAACCGTCGCCCCAACAGGGGCGGCGGCTTTTTTGGCGTGGGAAAAGGGATTCGAACCGAGCGGTAGTGAATGGCGTGCCGATGGCACGCCAGAGCCGCGAGGCGGCCCGCCCGCAGGCGGGGGATCCCGTCGGCCGTACCAAAAAACCGTCGCCCCAACAGGGGCGGCGGTTTCTTGCGCAGCGGCGGGATTCGCTGCATTCTTTGTGCCGAGGCTTGCATGTTTTTGGGCGTTGCGGTACAATAAAATAAATTGAAAAAGGAGATGTCCCGCCATGAACGAAAGCTCCTATATCGCCCGCACCAGCGGACTGAAAACAAAGGACTACGCCGGCTATGCCATGATCGACGCCGCCGGCTGCCTGGTTTTCAGCCTGGTCACCACCCTGCTGCAAATCTTCTACACCGACATCTTCCACCTGAGCCCCCTGTTCATCATGCTGATGTTCATCGGCGCCCGGATCTGGGACGGCATCAACGACCCCATCATGGGCCGCATCTGCGACACGGTGAAGCCCTCCCGCCATGGGCGCTATCGCGTCTGGATCCTCTACGCAGCCTTCCCCCTGGCGCTCTCTGCGGTGCTGATGTTCCTGAAAATCGGCAAGATCGGGGAAGAGGGACATTATCTTGCCACCTGCATTTACGCCACGGTTACTTATGTCTTCTTCGGCATGGCCTATACCGTGCTGCAGATCCCTTACGGCTCCCTGGCCTCTGTGGTGACTACGGACGTGGGCGAGCGCAACAGACTGTCTGTCTGGCGCTCCATCGGCGCGGCGCTGGGCTCCGTCCCCGTGATGCTGATCGCAAGCTTTGCCTATGCGAATCGAATTGAGAACGGCAAAGAAGTGATCGGCGAAAACGGGAAGGTCATCCAGGATCTGCAGTACAAGCCCGTGATCCTCGGCGTTATCATTATGGCGCTGTTCTCCTTTGTGATGCTGCTGATCGCCTTCCGCATGAACAAGGAACGGGTCAAGACCAAGCCCCAGATTCCGGAAAAGGGCGCCGCGAAAAAGACCATCAAGCTGCTCTTCCAAAACCGCGCCTTTGTCTCCATCAGCCTGATCTCCATGCTGCTGCTCTCCGGCCAGATGTTTACCCAGAGCTTCTATACCTACCTCTTCAAGGACTATTTCAACGCCTCCTGGATGGTGCTGGCCTCCCAGGCCTGCACCTATTCGCCCATGCTGGTGATGATGTTCCTGCTGCCCGGGTGGGCGCGGAAGATCGGCAAGAAGGAAGTCTGCGCCTGGGGCGTGGCGGCTGCCGCGGCGGCCAATCTTATGATGTTCGTCCTGCGTGGCATGGAGCCGGGGCTTCTCAAGTGGGTTTTCCTGGCGCTCTGCTTTGTCAGCGGCATCGGTCTGACCACCCTGGTCATGCAGCTTTGGGCCATGGTGACAGATACCATCGACGATATCGAGATCAAGACCGGCAGCCGGGACGACGGCACGGCCTACTCTGTCTTCAATTTCTTCCGCAAGCTGGGGCAGGTGCTCTCTGCAGTCTGCGTCAACGGCGCCCTGCTGGGCATGCACTATAAGGTGGAGAAGGGCGCGGTGCAGACCATGGAGAATTTGAAAACCATGTACGATCTGGCAACGCTGATCCCCGCGGTGCTCTTCGGGCTGATGGCGCTGATGCTCTTTGTGTATTATCCGCTCTCCCGCAAGAAGGTGGAGGAGCTGCAGGTGGAAAAAGAGCGGCACCTGAAGGAGTCCTATGAGAAAAACGACATCGACATTTGATCCCATCAACATACAAGAATCCCTCTTCGGAAAACCGAAGAGGGATTCTTTCGTATTCAGATTTGTTTGCCTGCGCGGAGGAACCAAACCGGCTCGTCTTCCGGCAGACAGGGTACCGTTAGCGAAAGTCCGCCGGGGAAAGGGTTGCCCTCGCCGCGCAAAAGCCAGCCTGTTTCCGCCTGCGGCAGCTTTACCGTCACCGAGACAGCGCCCCGGTCGAACACCGGGCAGGCCAGGATCGTGTCACCGCAGAAGAAGCAGTCGCTTTCACAGTCATAGCCGGGCTCGGCCAGAAAAACCGGATAGATCAGCGGCTCGTGCCGCTTGCGGCTGCGCGCGTACTCTGCCTGCAGATAGGGCAAAAGACGCTCCCGCAGGGCGAAAATGCGGCGCACCGCGTTCATGCAGTCCGGGTAAAGCCAGGGCATGTTGCTCTGCTCGCCGGGCTTCCAGGAGTGGAGCACGAAGCGGGGGGTAAAGACGCCGTACTGCAGCCAGCGCAGGAAGAGCTCCCGGGAAGGCATTGGGCCGGCAAAGCCGCCGATGTCCGCTCCGAAGAAGGAAAAGCCGGTCAGCGCCATGGTCATGGCCTGGTAGTGGTTGTATCGAAGCTCCCGGAAGTCCGTCAGATTGTCGCCCGTCCAGGTGGTGGCGACCCGCTGCGTCCCCGCGACGGCACAGCGGGAGACGTTGAAGGGCGTGAAGCCGTCGCCCATCACCTCCATGCAGGCCTCCCGGCTGGCGCGGGCCATGAGATAGGAGAAGAGCGGACGGATCCGCCGCGCGGGAAGCTCCCGCCCGAAGAAACAGGCCAGCACGTCCCCATCCGGCACGTCGTACTCGTTGTTGTCATTCCAGATGTTTGGATAGCCCTTCTTCGCCAGCTGCTCCCGCACGCAGGCCTTCCAGAAGGCGTAGGCACCCGGATTGGTGAAATCCAGGTAGCTGGCCATGCCGCCCCAGAAGGGGAAGCGAGAGGGACTCCCGTCTGCGTAGTGCAGGAAGTAGCCCTTCTCCGCAAGCGGTTCATACAGGGGATGCTCGGTGAGAAACGCGGGCTTTACATTGGGAAGCAGAGCCATGCCGTTTTGCCGGAAATGCTCCGCCAGCCCCTCCGACGAGGGGATCTTGTCCCGGTTCCAGTGGAAGACGCAGCGGCGCTCTCCGATCTGAGTATAGCCGCTGGAGAGATAGAAGCCGCCGGCACGGATGCCGTTCTCCCGGCACTTTTCCACAAAGCCGCGGAGCTGCCTGTCGGAGTCGGGGGCGTCGGTATACTCCATGGTGCTGCCGCAGTAGCGAAAAGCCCAGTCGGGCAGCGCGGGCAGCTCGCCGCAGAGGGCGGAAAAGCTCCGCAGGATCTCCAGCGGGCTTCCCAGGAAGAGGTAGAACACCAGATTCTCCTCCTCCAGGCGGATGGAGTTGAAGGGCTCAAAATAGTTGTCGTGCTCCTGGCCGAAGTTTATGCGGCCGTTGGAGTAGCTGTCGTAATAAAGGCCGTAGGAGCCGACGCTGTTTTCGCAGATGTAGAAGGGGATCTGCTTATAGAGCGGGTCGCTATACTCGGCACGAAAACCCATGGAATCCGTGGCGGAAAGCGAAAAACTGCGCCCGGCCTTGTTTACCGGGCCGCCTTTGTCTCCCAGGCCGAAGATCCGCTCTCCCGGCTCCCGCCGGGTGTAGTGGAGCGATCCGTCCCCCAGCTCTCCGGCAAAGTTATAGGCGAGACCCGAGCGGTCGGCGTACAGAATGCCCTTTTCGTTTCGCGCCGTGATGCGGAAGTTCTTCTTCTCCACGGTGAAATCCACATCGGAGAGTGTGAAGCGGAGCGTTTCGTCGTCTTCCTCAATCTTTGGCGCGGCCAGGGCAAAGCCCTCGGTGGAGAGCTTGTCCCGTCCCTCCAGGGGACAGTCGCCCGGGAGCGGCCAGACGCTCCAGGTGGGTACAAGGGGAATATCCTCCCGCAGCAGCGCCACCCGCAGCATGTTCTCGCAAAAATCCAGCCGCATCCTCACCCCGTCCGCCTCGTAGAGACGCATGGAGGGCGCCGCCTCCCGCAGCGCAAAGCGGTGCTCGTATTTCATGCCTTCGGATCTCCTTTTGTCAGCATGTTGAACGTAAGTTTCAGGTAGTTCGCCCGCCCCATGGCGGTTTTGCCCGGCGCGAAGCGCAGCGCCCGGGCGGCGTGTTTTCCGGCCGGCGTCCATTCCGGCAGGCCGGGGCCGTTGGGATCCCCGCAGCGGGCGAAGTTTGCCAAATAGTCCGCCAGCTGGGCTGCCGCCTCGTAGTCCCGCGCAGCGAAGGGGCGCCAGCTTCCCGTAAGGGACTCAAACACATAGCGCAGGTCGCAGGAGTGGAAGGCCCGGTTGCCGTCCCCCGGGGCGTTCAGGTCAAAGTAATAGACATAGGCGCCGTTTGCCTTGGCATAGCGGTTGCCGATAAAGGCCATGACGGGGGCGTACATGTCGTTGTTGGTATAGCCGATCAGATAGTCCAGCGGCAGGGGATGGGCGATCAGCCTGTCCACCGGGGCGGGGATCAGCTTGCCGTCAATGACGGGCATGATGTGGTAAATGCCGTCCTTGCGATTTTGTTTCATCGCCTCCACCGCGTCAAACAGACAGTCCAGCGAGGCGCTGCGCAGCTCCTCCAGCGTCCGGCAGCCCGCCGCCTCCAGGTACTCCTGCCAATAGGCGTGGGTATTCTCCGCCCGGCGGGGCAGAGCGAATTTGGGGAACATCCCGCCGCCGGACATCATGGCTGCCCGCTGGAAAAGCCCGGCGTTCTCGGGATTGAGGCACAGGTACTGGATGGAGATCGCCCCGGCGCTCTGCCCCAGAAGGGTGATATTTTCCCCGTCGCCGCCGAAGTCACCGATGTGCGCCTTGACCCAGCGAAGAGCGGTGAGCTGGTCGTCCAGACCGAAGTTGCCGTCCCGGCCGTACTGTTTTTGGATCTCCGCATGGGTCAGATAGCCCAGCGGCCCCACCCGGTAGTTTGCAAACACCGTCAAAATGCCCCGGGAGGCAAGGCCCGCGCCGTCAAAGGGATCCTCGCTGTTGATGCCGGAGTCGAAGCCGCCGCCGTGGAAGAAGAGGATCACAGGGCAGCCCCTGGCGTTCCTGGGCGTGAAGATGTTCAGGTTCAGACAGTCCTCGCTGTAGTGAAACGCGCTGCCCTCCCGGTACTCTTTTTTGTAAAATCGCCGGGTGGGATGTTCCAGGTGCTCGTGCCAGGCTCGGTTCTGGGGGCAGGCCGCCCCGGGCTTTGTGGCGTCCAGGGTGCCTTCCCAGCTCTCGGCAGGCTCCGCGTAAGCAAAGCGCGCAGCGTGGGCATAGGGAACGCCCAGAAACTCCAGGCAGCTCTCCCGCTCGTTGCCCGTCAGCTTGCCGCAGGCTGTGGAAAGCGTAATTTGTCCGAGGATCGTTTTCTTCAGCATCGCGCTCACCCTTCCTGCTCCGATTATAGCAGATGCAGCCGGGGATTGCCACAGCAAATCGCGTCATTACGCCATTTTTCACGCAGCGGAAAGCTGCGCGTTTATCTTGTGTTTTGTGCGCGGGCGTGGTACAATATCATGAAATAATCTGTGCGGAGAATACGATGGATCATTTTAAGCTTGTTTCTGATTTCAAGGCCACCGGCGACCAGCCGGAGGCCATTGACGACCTGGTTCTGGGGCTGGAAAACGGCCTGGAGGAGCAGGTGCTTCTGGGCGTCACCGGCTCGGGCAAAACCTTCACCATGGCCAACGTCATTGCGCGGATGAACCGCCCCACTCTGGTGTTGGCGCACAACAAGACCCTGGCCGCCCAGCTCTGCAGCGAGTTCAAGGCCTTCTTCCCGGAGAACGCGGTGGAGTATTTCGTCAGTTACTACGACTACTACCAGCCGGAGGCCTATATTCCCCATACCGATACCTATATCGAGAAGGACGCCTCCATCAACGACGAGATCGAGCGCCTTCGACACAGCGCCACCTCCAGCCTCTTTGAGCGGCGGGACGTGATCGTGGTGGCCTCGGTGTCCTGCATCTACGGCCTGGGCGACCCCATCGACTACGCCAATATGGTGATCTCCCTGCGCCCGGGGCAGACCCGCAACTTTGACGAGCTGCTGCACAAGCTCATCGAGATCCGCTATGAGCGCAACGACATCGCCTTCGAGCGCAACAAGTTCCGGGTCCGGGGCGACACGCTGGAGATCTTTCCGGCCTACTCAAACGACCGGGCGATCCGCGTGGAGTTCTTCGGGGATGAGATCGACCGCATCAGCGAGATCAACGTGGTCACCGGCGCCCCCACCCGGGTGCTGAACCATGTGGCCATCTACCCTGCCAGCCATTATGTGACCACGAAAGAGAAAATGGCCGCCGCCATCGACCGCATCCGAGCCGAGTGCGACGAGCGGGTGGCCTGGTTCGAGGCGAACAACAAGCTGCTGGAGGCCCAGCGCATCCGCCAGCGGACGGATTATGACATTGAGATGATGCAGGAGCTGGGCTACTGCTCCGGCATCGAGAACTATTCCCGGGTCATCTCCAACCGGGCGCCGGGCAGCCCTCCCATGACCCTGCTGGACTATTTTCCCAAGGACTTCCTGCTCTTCGTGGACGAGAGCCATGTGACCCTGCCCCAGGTGCGCGCCATGTACCGGGGCGACCGGGCGCGGAAGGAGTCTCTGGTGAACTTCGGCTTCCGCCTGCCCTCCGCCTTTGATAACCGCCCCTTGAAGTTTGACGAGTTTACCCAGCGGATCCACCAGCGCATCTACGTCTCCGCCACTCCCGGCGATTACGAAAAGGAGCGGGCGGGGCAGGTGGTGGAGCAGATCATCCGCCCCACCGGCCTGCTGGATCCGGAGATTTTTGTACGCCCCGTAGAGGGGCAGATCGATGATCTGATCGACGAGATCCAGGGCAAGATCGCCGCAAAACAGCGGGTGCTGGTGACCACCCTGACCAAGAAGATGGCGGAGGATCTCTCCGGCTATCTGCTGAACGCCGGGATCCGATGCCGCTATATGCACCACGACATCGGCACCATTGAGCGCATGGAGATCATTCGGGACCTGCGCATGGGCGAATTTGACGTGCTGGTGGGCATTAACCTCCTGCGGGAGGGATTGGATATTCCGGAGGTGGGCATGGTGGCCATCCTGGACGCGGACAAGGAGGGCTTCCTGCGCAGCGAGACCAGCCTGATCCAGACGGTGGGCCGCGCCGCCCGTAACGCGGAGAGCTATGTGATCATGTATGCCGATACTGTGACGCCCTCCATGCGCGCCTGTATCGACGAGACCAAGCGCCGCCGCGCCAAGCAGATGGCCTACAACGAGGCCCACGGCATCGTGCCGAAGACCATCATCAAGAGTGTGCGGGAGCTGATCGAAATCTCCGCCTCTCCCTCTGCCGCGGCCAAGACCGGCGGCGTGAAGATGACCGAGCGGGAGCGCAGGGAGCTCATCCAGGAGCTGGAGAGCAAGATGCGCAAGGCGGCGCAGATGCTGGAGTACGAGATCGCTGCCCAGCTGCGGGACGAGATCATTCGCCTGCGAGGCGAGAATTGAGGATTTGCGATGAAATTGATGATTTTGGACGGCAACAGCATCGTCAACCGGGCCTTCTTCGGCGTTCGGCCGCTGAACGCGCCGGATGGTACGCCCACCAACGCCCTTTACGGCTTTCTTGCCATTCTCCAGCGCCTGCTGGAGGAGCAGAAGCCGGAGGCGGTGTGCGTCAGCTTTGACCTGAAAGCCCCCACCTTCCGGCACAAGGCCTATGAGGACTATAAGGCCAAGCGTGCGGGCATGCCGGAGGAGCTGGCGGTGCAGATGCCGCTCTTGAAGGAGCTGCTGGACGCCATGGGCATCCGGCGCTACGAAAAGGAGGGCTACGAGGCCGACGATATTCTGGGTACCGCCGCCCGGATCTGCGAAGAGCAGGGCTGGGACTGCGTCATCGTCACCGGGGATAAGGACAGCCTGCAGCTCATCAGCGACCGTACCAGCGTCTGCAACGTGAAGACCCGCATGGGTCAGACCGAGACCATCCTCTATACGCCTCAGCGCTTTTTCGAGGAATACGGATTTGCGCCGGAGAAAATGGTGGATCTGAAGGCGCTGATGGGGGACAGCAGCGACAATATCCCCGGCGTCCCCGGCATCGGGGAGAAGACCGCCATGGAGCTGCTGCACCGCTACGGCAGTCTGGAGGAGATCTACCGGGATCTGGACGCCCTGGACGTGAAGGAGGGCGTGCGCAAAAAGCTGCGGGAGGGAGAGCAGAGCGCCAGAAGCTCCTTCTGGCTGGCAACCATCCTGCGAGAGGTGCCCCTGGCCTTTGAGCCTGCGGAAAACCGCTGGGATCACGCTTACACCCCCGCCCTCTATCCGCTGATGCGCCGCCTGGGCTTTGCAAAGTTCATCGAGCGTTGGGGACTGGAGCCTGCCGCGGAAGAGAGAACAGAAGCCGCAGCCGAGACCCTTCCTGTTGCGGAGCTGGACGAAGCGGGCGCTTCCGCCCTGCTTGCCGCCGGGGGAGAGCTGGCGGTCTTTCCGCTGGAGGGGTTGGATTCGCTGGAGCTCTGCGACGGGAAGAGCGTCTATACCCTCTCCTGGGCGAATTGCGGCGAAGGCTATAACCGCCTGCTGCGGGAGCTGTTCTCCAACAAAATCTCCAAAATTGCCCACAATCTGAAGGATCTGATGAACCTGCTGCTGCGGGAGGGACTGTCTACCGAGGGCTTTATGTTTGATACGGCTCTGGCGGGCTACCTGCTGGACGCGACCAACGGCGATTATGCGCCGGAGCGGCTCTCCGTCCGCTATCTGGGGGAGGAGCTCCACGGCGCGGAGGCGCTCTGGAAGCTCCGCCGGCCGATGGAGGAGCGCCTTGAGGAAATGGGCGCGGACAAGCTCTATCGGGAAGCCGAATTACCCCTCTGCGCGGTGCTGGCGCGTATGGAGCAGATCGGCTTTCTGGTGGATCGCCGGGCGCTGAGTGAATTTGGCGACAGCCTCAATGCTGGGATCGCGGCCCTGCAGGAGAGCGTCTGGCAGCGGGCGGGACACGAGTTCAACATCAACTCCCCCAAGCAGCTGGGCACGGTCTTGTTTGAAGAGCTGATGCTCCCCTCCGGCAAAAAGACCAAGACCGGCTGGAGCACCAACGCCGATGTGCTGGACAAGCTCCGAGGCAAGCACCCCATTGTGGACGAGGTGCTGGAGTACCGGGAGCTGACCAAGCTGAAATCCACCTATGCCGAGGGGCTATTGAAGGTCATCGGGGAGGACGGGCGCATCCACACCAGCTTCCAGATGACGGTGACGGACACCGGCCGCCTCTCCTCCCGGGAGCCGAACCTGCAGAATATCCCCATCCGTAAAAAGCTGGGCGCGCAGATCCGCCGCATGTTCGTGGCGGCGCCGGGCAAGGTGCTGGTGGATGCGGACTACAGCCAGATCGAGCTTCGTCTGCTGGCGCACATCTCCGGAGATGAGGCCATGCGGGAGGCCTTCCTCAGCGGGGAGGACTTCCACGCCGTCACCGCCTCCAAGGTCTTTAACGTTCCTCTGGAGGAGGTGAGCGCCACCCTGCGCAGCCGGGCCAAGGCGGTGAATTTCGGCATTGTGTACGGCATCTCCGCTTTCTCGCTGAGTCAGGACATCGGCGTCTACCCCAACGAGGCCAAGGCCTATATGGACGCCTACCTGGAAAAGTACCACGGCGTGCGGGACTATATGAAGCGCGTGGTGGAGGAGGCCAAGGAAAAGGGCTACGTCTCCACCCTCTACGGACGCCGGCGGGAGCTGCCCGAGCTCAAGAGCAGCAACTTCAATCTCCGCTCCTTTGGCGAGCGGGTGGCGCTGAACATGCCCATCCAGGGCACCGCGGCGGACATCATCAAGCTTGCCATGGTGCATGTGGACCAGCGTTTGCGGCAGGAGAGGCTGGAGGCACGGCTGCTGCTGCAGGTGCACGACGAGCTCATCGTGGAGTGCCCGGAGGCGGAAACCGAGACGGTGAGCCGCATTTTGCGGGAGGAGATGGAGAACGCGGTTTCCCTCTCCGTACCCCTTACCGTTGAGGTGGAGAGCGGCCACAGCTGGGCGGAGGCGCACTGATGGCGTTTGAGATCGTGAACGCGGCGCCCCGGCATCTGGAGGCGCTGGAGAAATTGGAGCAGAGCTGCTTTTCTCTGCCCTGGACGCGGGAGATGCTGTACAGCCAGCTCCCGGACGACAGCCATGAGTTTCTGGTGGCAGAGGAAAACGGCGAACTGCTGGGCTATGTGGGGATGATGACCGTACTGGACGAGGGCTATATCTCCAACGTAGCCGTGGCGCCGGAGCACCGGCGAAAGGGCTGTGCGGACGCGCTGATCACGGCGCTTTTAGGTCGGGCGGAGCTTCGAGAGCTGAGCTTTGTGACGCTGGAGGTGCGGGAGCACAACGAGCCCGCCATCGCCCTGTACCGCAAGCACGGCTTCGTCCCCGTGGGACTGCGGAAGAACTACTATGAGGCACCGGTGGAAAACGCTCTGCTGATGACCTGTTATTTGAAATGAGGTGCGGCAATGAAAATTCTTGCCTTTGAGTCCACCTGCGACGAGACCGCGGTTGCGGTCGTGGAGGATGGACGGCATATTCTGACCGATCAGATCTTTTCCCAGGCGCAGCTGCACGCCGTCTACGGCGGCGTGGTGCCGGAGATCGCTTCCCGCTGCCATGTGGAGTCCATTTCGCTGCTGGCCCAGCGGGCCATCGAGGCCGCCGGCATCACCCGCGCCGAGATCGACGCGGTGGCGGTGTCCTATGCGCCGGGGCTCATCGGCGCGGTGCTGGTGGGGGTGAACTTCGCAAAGGCGGCGGCGCTCTCCCTGGGCGTGCCGCTGATCCCGGTGCACCATATCCGGGGGCATATCGCGGCAAACTACCTGGCCTACCCGGAGCTGGAGCCGCCCTTCCTCTGCCTGGCTATTTCCGGCGGCAACACCATCCTGGTGGATGTGCGGAGCTACACGGACATGAAGATCCTGGGCGCCACCCGGGACGACGCGGCAGGGGAGTGCTTTGACAAGACCGCACGGGTGTTGGGACTGCCCTATCCCGGCGGTAAGCCCATCGACGAGCTCTCCCGCGGCGGGGATGACAGCAAGTACGTCTTCCCCCTGGCCCATGTGGCGGGACATCCCTATGACATGAGCTTTTCCGGCCTGAAAACGGCGGTGATCAACCTGGTACACAACGCCGAACAGAAAGGGGAGGAGATCGACCGCGCCGCCCTGGCGGCCTCCTTTACCAAGGCTGTCAGCGACAGCCTGGTGCCCCGTACCGTGGCTGCGGCCAGGGAGCTGGGTTACGGCAAGGTGGTGGTGGCCGGCGGCGTGGCGGCCAATTCCCGCATCCGCGCCGATTTCCAGAAGGCTGCGGAGAAGGAGGGCTTTCAGCTCTATATCCCACCGCTGAAGCTCTGCGGCGACAACGGCGCCATGATCGGCGCACAGGGCTATTATGAGTTCCTGGCGGGACATACCGCAGGCAGCGATCTGAACGCCTACGCGACCATGGAGCTATAAAGACAGAGAGGGAGGAAGAGACGGATGGGGATCCACGACGGACACCGGGCGCGGCTGCGGGACTGCTTCCGCAAGGACGGTCTGGCGGGCTTTGACGGCATTCGTGCCCTGGAACTGCTGCTGCAGTATGCCATTCCCCGGAGGGATACCAATCCCATCGCCCATGCGCTGCTGGATCGTTTCGGCTCGCTTCAAGCGGTGTTTGACGCCTCTGAGCAGGAGCTCTGCGAGGTGGAGGGGATCGGCCCCGCTGCGGCGGTGCTGATCCGGCTGGTGCCTCAGCTTGCCCGCAAAAGCGCGGTGGATAAGGCTGCGGAGCTGCAATATATCCAGTCCACGGCGGACGCAAAAGATTACCTGAATCCCCGCTTCCTGTTTGAACAGGACGAGATCGCTCTGCTTTTGTGCCTGGACAGTCAGAAGAGAGTGATCCAGTGCGTGGAGCTCTCCCGGGGCGTGGTCAACGCGGTAAACGTGAGCGTGCGCCGGATCCTGGAGATCGCACTGAAGGCACGGGCTTCCTCCGTGATCCTGGCGCACAACCATCCGGACGGTCAGATGCGGAGCTCCCGTGAGGACGACGCGGTCACGCGACAGGTCTATGATTCTCTGAGGGCTGTGGGGATCCGTCTGACGGATCATCTGATCTTTACCCGGGGCGGGGTCTTTTCTTATCAGGATTCCGGCGCGATGCAAATCCTCGGCTTTTATTGAATTGCATTATGTAAACGAAAATCTGTCAGTTTTTTGTAACCAATCTGCATTTGCGGGCAAGACAGTTTTTTCCTGTTTTCGTCAAAAAGCCCGCAGCTTCGACAAAAACAGGATGTGGAAAAGCCTGTTGAAAATGTTGATAACTATTTGAAGAATTATTATTCTCCTCGGTTATGTCACTCTTTTTATCGGAAACCACGGTTCTGTTTTTCGACTTCTTTCGGCTTTTTCTGCACATTTCGCTGCCGCTTTCTTCGCTAATTCTCCATGATATTCCAAATTGAAATATGACGACCGCATTTTGTATACAGTTTGTTATATTTTGTAAGAAATGCCTGCAATTCCACGTGTTTGGGATCTCCTGCAGCGTCAGAGGCGCAACGCGGAGCCTCTGGGGATGCTGAAGGTCTTTCAGGGTGCTTACGAACTTTTTTGTTGACGAACGGGCTTTGCTGTGCTATACTCTCTCTCGCTGAATCCCATGCTGGTATAGCTCAGTCGGTAGAGCAGCTGATTCGTAATCAGCAGGTCGTGTGTTCGAGTCACATTACCAGCTCCATACAAAGACCCCGGAAGCGTTTGCGATGATGCGCTTCCGGGGCTTTTGTGTATTCTAGCGGCTGATTGCCGGTGCGGAAATCTGAATTCATCGGATTTCAGGTCTTTTCTTTTTCCGCAATCTCTGTTATACTAAGTTGTCATAGTTTATAAGCAACACGTTTGAGATGCGACCAAAAGGAAAGGAGAATTAGCATGGGCCTGTTTGATAAGAAATATTGCGATATCTGCCACAATAAGATCGGTCTTCTGGGCAATCGGAAGCTGGAAGACGGCAATCTCTGCAAGGAATGTGCGGCGAAGCTCTCTCCCTGGTTCAGCGAACGGCGCAAGAGCACGGTAGCGGATATTGCCGAGCAGCTTGCGTATCGGGAAAACAACCGTGCTGCCGTTGCGGACTTTCATGTTACCCGCAGCCTTGGACGTAATACCAAGGTGCTGCTGGATGAGGACGCAAGGAAATTCATGGTCACCTCCGCCAAGAATCTTGCCGAGGCAAATCCGGACGTGCTGGAGTATTCCCAGGTCACAGGCTGCGAGCTGGACGTGGACGAGCACAGAAACGAACTCAAGCACCCCGACAAGGACGGCCGCCAGGTCAGCTTTGTTCCCCCGCGCTATGAGTATTCCTACGATTTTTACGTGAATCTGTATGTCAATCATCCCTATTTTGACACCATGCGCTTCCGTCTGAATTCCTCCTCCGTCAAAGTCGGGCAGCAGCCGGTTTCCGGCCTGAACAGCCGCAACATCGGCAGAGCGCCGAGCTCGATCAAGGGGCAGCTGGTCAGCAATGCGCTTGGGATCCTGGCCGGCCAGGGGACAAGACCCATTGCCAGCATGAATACGGAGTATAACGAGTATTACAATTTGGGTCAGGAGATCGTGAGCGCGCTGACCCAGGTGCGGCAGGAGATTCGGGACGAGGCAGCTGCCCAGAACGCGCCCAAGATGGCTGTTACCTGCCCCTGGTGCGGCGCTACCACCATTCCCGACGCGGCAGGCTGCTGCGAATACTGCGGAGGCTCCGTGAACGGCTGAGCGCCAGATTTCTATTTTTATCAGATACGAGGCTAACCTATGTGTGCTGAGATGCTCCCCCTGGAAAAAAAGGCTCTGTTTATCCTCAATCCTGTAGCAGGCAGGAAGCTGATCCAAAGAAATGTGCATACCGTTGTGCGCTGCCTGATGGATCATGCCTATCTTGTGACCACCGCCGTCACCGCAAGCCGCGGGGAAGCCTGCGAGCTGGCTGCCCGCTATGGCGCATCCTTTGATCTGATCGTGTGCGCCGGAGGGGACGGTACCTTGAACGAGTGCGTCAACGGCATGGCGCGGGAAGGGATCAGCCGCCCAATCGGCTACATTCCCTGCGGCAGCACCAATGATTTTGCCTTGACCACCGATCTGCCGCTGGATATTCAAAAGGCAGCCGCCGCTGTGGGCTCCGGCAGGGTTCGGGAATATGACATCGGCTGCTTTGATGAGCGCTTTTTCCTGCACCATGCCCTGTTCGGCGCCTTTACCCGCATGGCCTACACCACGCAGCAGGTGCAGAAAAACCTGCTGGGCTACGGCGCTTATGTGCTGGACGGCTTGCGGGAGCTGCCGAATCTGAAACCGATTTCGCTGAGCGTCACGGTGAACGGAGAGCGACGGGAGGGGGAATACCTCTTTGGATCCTTCAGCACAAAGCGGCAGATCGCCGGGATCTACGAACTCCCGGAAGATCTGATCGGCCCGAGGGACGGCAAACTTGCGGCGCTTTTCATCAAAGCCCCCAAGTCCGTTGCGGATTGGGAGCTCATTGCGCGCAGCCTGCTTTCGGGAGATCCGAACTGCCCGATGGTGGAGATCCTGGTGGGCAGCGATTTTCTCGTTCAGCCGCAGAAGGAGATAGAGTGGTCCCTGGATGGGGAGAGCTCCGGCCTCCGCGGGACGACGCGGATTTCGGTCAGACAGGCGTCTTTGAAATTACAGGGATAGGAGGGGATCAAGAAGATGAAAGCACTGTTCAAGGGTAAAATATTGACGATCCCCAATCTCCTCTCCCTGATCCGCATCTTGCTGATCCCTCTCTTTGTGTGGCTGTATCTGGTAGAAGAGAATGTGCCTGCCACCGCGGTGGTGCTGGTGCTCTCGGGTCTCACCGATGCGCTGGACGGCTTCATCGCCCGTCATTACCACATGGTCAGCGATTTCGGAAAGGCCTTGGATCCCTTTGCCGATAAGCTGACGCAGTTTGCGATGCTCTGCTGCCTGGTGGTCCGCTTCCCGAGAATGCTCTGGCTGATCATCGTTCTCTGTGTCAAGGAGGTTCTGGTGGCCAGCAGTCAGCTTCTGGTCATCCGCAAGACCGAGCTCGTGCTGGGCGCGGAATGGCACGGGAAGATCACAACGATCCTGCTTTACGCCGTGATGATCCTGCATCTGCTGTGGCTGGATATTCCCGCCACACTTTCCTGGAGCCTGGTGGGGCTCTGCATCGGGATGCTGCTGCTTTCCGGGGTGCTGTACGGGATCCGGAACTACCGGGCGATCCGCGATAATCAGGCGAAAGCCAAGGAGGAAGGCGCTTCTTCCGAAGCTTGATAAAAAATGCATACAGAAACGCACCCGCTGCCCTCGTTGAAGGGAAGCGGGTGCGTTCTTCGTTTTTTTCAGGAAAATTTGGGCCGTTCTTTTCCATCGGCGAGGGGAACATAGCCGTGCTGAATATCCGGGTGGATCTCCTGCAGGCGAGCGTGAATGCGATCCACGTCTTCTTCTTTGTTGAAGATGAGGTTTGCAAATTCCTTTTCGCCGTGGACAAGGATCAGCCGGTAGTAATAATACGCGGGGCTGTCGTCCGGCTGACACTCGCTGATGCGGGTGAAGGAGCGGTCAATGTATTCATAGGGGACGTAGTACTTCCGCCCAAGATCCTTATAGTAAAGGCAGAGCTTACCGAGCCGCACCCGGCCGATGGCCTCGGCGGACTGGTAATCCTGTACATGCTCCTCGTCGGAGATCTTTTTTTTGTCTACGCCGCGAAAGCTCAGCTTGCCGAATCCAAACATCAGGCTTCCTCAGCTTTCTTTTTCAGCAGATCCCAGCGGTACCATACCTTGGGCAGGTAGAGCGAAACAAGCACACCGATCATGCCGGCGACAGTGCCGGTGATCATGCCGCCGATGACGTCCGTGGGATAGTGGACAACCAGATATACGCGGGAGACCGCCATCAGCACGCCGAAGAGGAGCGCAAGCCAGCTCCAACGCTTTTTGCCCAGAATGAACACGGGCACCATGGCGGCAAAAGCGGCGTTGGTATGGCCGGAGGGGAAGCAGAAGTCGCTCTCCACGTTCTGACCCACAAGCGCCCAGAGTGCCGCGTATTCCTCGTGGGTATAGGGCCGGGGACGGGCGACGACGACCTTCAGATAAATGTTGACAAAAAGGACGCCGACGGCCAGTCCAATAGCCATGGCGGTGCCGAAGCGCCGCGTCTTTTTGAAGAATATAAGCGTCAGCGACAGCAGAATCAGGAATGCGCCCTTCCAGCCCAGAAGGGAGATCAGTTCCATGATCTTGGTCATGAAATCGCCGCCCCACTCGTAGAGCTTGTGGATCAACAGGGTTATGCTGTAGTCAAAAGCGGCGAAAACCGAGTTGAGCCAGGCGGCGATCGGGGTCAATACTTGTTCAACAGGCATAAGCATACTCCTCTCTTATTCGTTAGCCATATTTTAACACAGCGGCACAGGGAAAGTCCACCCTGAATTTCGTATAATACTAACACCTAATAGAAATCTTTGAATCTTTCCGGTCAGAATTGCGCCATGCTTCGTTGCTTCCCTTGACCATATATCTCCATTATGCTCTGCG
>ONPF01000004.1 GCA_900319635.1 uncultured Eubacteriales bacterium
TCTTCTTCAAAAAGCCCGTGTTTTCAAGGCTTTCAGGTTACGGATCGCCACACCAGTGACATCGGTCACTGGTTCGCGATGACAGAAACCAACTTTGTCTACAGTCTGAAGCGGCTCCGGGCGGAGCCGCTTTTTCATGCTTTGAATGGATCGAAAAAGAATGTGAATATTTTGAAATCCCCTGTTCACGGGGGAAAAACTGTGCTATACTGTGCGGGAAAGAATAAAACAGGGAGGAGCAACCATGGAACAAAATTGGAACGAACAGCTTCTGTCCTTTCTCGCAGCCAGCCCCACCGCCTTTCACGCCTGCCGGAATCTGGCGCAGCGCCTGGAGGGGGAGGGCTATACCGAGCTTTTTGAGCAGGAGGATTGGGCGCTGCAGCCCGGCGGGCGCTACTTCGTCCGGCGCAACGGCTCCGCGCTGATCGCCTTTCGCATCCCGGAGGGGGGCGTGCAGGGCTTTCTGATGATGGCCGCCCACTCCGATTCCCCCAGCTTCAAGATCAAAGAGCACGCCGCGGTGCCCACCGCGGGGATGTACACCCGTCTGAACGTGGAAAAATACGGCGGGATGCTCTGCGCCTCCTGGATGGATCGGCCGCTCTCCGTTGCGGGCCGCGCCGCAGTTCGGGAAAACGGGCGGATCGCCATGAAGCTTCTGAACGTGGACCGGGATCTGCTGCTGATCCCCCATGTGGCCATCCACATGGATCGCAGCGCCAACGACGGCAAGAAATTCGACCCCAACACCGACATGCTGCCCCTCTTCGGGGACAGTGAGGCCGCGGAGCAGTTTGACGCTCTGATCGCCGAGACCCTGGGCGTGCAGAAGGAGGACGTGCTGGCCACGGATCTCTTCCTCTACCCCCGCACCCCCGGCACGGTCTGGGGCGCCAGGGGGGAGTATCTCTCCTCCCCGCGGCTTGACGATCTGCAGTGCGTCTTCGGCTGTACGGAGGGCTTCCTCCGGGCAAAGGCGGGGGAGAGCACCCCGGTCCTCTGCGTCTTCGACAACGAGGAGGTGGGCAGCGGCACCAAGCAGGGCGCCGACTCCAGCTTCCTGGAGGATGTGCTCTGCCGCGTCTGCGAGAGCTGCGGCGTGAGCCTGCGGCCCTGCCTTGCGCGGAGCTTCCTGGTCTCCGCCGACAACGCCCACGCCGTGCATCCCAACCACCCGGAATATGCCGACCGGAACGACCGGCCGGAGATGAACAAGGGCATCGTCATAAAGTATAACGCCAACCAGCGCTATACCACCGACGCCGTCTCCGCCGCCGCTTTCACGGAGCTCTGCAGACAGGCGGGGGTGCCCACCCAGCGCTTCACCAACCGGGCGGATCTGCCCGGCGGCAGCACCCTGGGCAATATCAGCACCGCCCACATCTCTGTGGACTCGGTGGACATAGGCCTTGCCCAGCTGGCCATGCACTCGGCCTATGAGACCGCGGGCACCAAGGATACGGAGTATCTCATATGCGCGGCGGAGGCCTTTTTCGGAAGCGCCTTCACCCGCTGTGACGGGGCCATCACCCTGAAATAAAGGACGGAGGGACAAAGATGAAAACAAAAAACCTGCTTGCACTGCTGCTTGCGCTGCTGCTCTGCGCCAGCCTGCTGACGCCTGTCTATGCCTTTGCCGAGGGGGAGGAGTCTGCCGTCCCCTCCGATCCGGACAGCTACGCCGTCATTGACCCCGCCGCGCTCCAGAAGCTGGTGGAGGACTATGCGGCGGTCTACAGTCTGAAGAAGGAAAACATCAGCGTGGCCTACTGCTATCTGGACACCGGGGACACCTGGTATTATAACGGCGACCGCTGGTACTTCAGCGCCGGCCTGCATCGGGTGCCGCTGATGATGATCCTGGCCGAGTGGGAGCACGACGGCAAGGTCACCCGGGACACCTCTCTCAAGGGCATGACCCTGGGCCAGGCGGAGGAGTCTGTGCTGATCTACAACAGCGTGGACAACACCAACCTGATGATGGGCATGATCGGCTCCAACGAGGACGCCCGCCGGGAGTTTATGAAGTTTTCCAGCCTGCCCGAGGACTACTACGACCCTGATTTCCTGGCCTACAGCTACTTCTCCGCCCGCTATATGATGGACGTGATGAAGACCCTCTATTATGAGAACGAGCGCTTCCCCAATATCCTGGACTGCATGAAGAGATCCGCCGTGGGGCAGTACTTCGGCGCGGGCCTGGGCAACATCGAGGTCGCCCAGCGCTTCGGCTCCTACACCGCGCCCCGGCGCAATGAGAATAACCACGACGCCGCCATCATCTACACCCCCCATCCCTTCGCCCTGGTGGTCATGACGGAGAACATGGGCGTGACCCAGCAGATCACAAAGGACATGGGCATCATCTTCCGGGATTACACCCTGAGCCTGGACGGCGCCTATGACGCCTGGCTCCAGCAGAAGGACAACCCCCAGCCCGCCGTGACCGCGCCGGAGACCCAGCCTGCTGAGACCCCCGCCGAGGGCGAGACGCCCACCGAGGGCGAGACCCCCGCGGCGGAGCAGCCGGAGGAGACGCCCAATGCCGGCCTGATCCTCCCCGGCATCCCCACCGGGCAGGAGACCGAGATCGCTGTGACAACCGAGGAGCCTGCCGAGGAGCAGAGCCCCGCCGCCGAGAATCTGACCCCGCGGCAGCAGGAGGCCCGGGACGCGCTGGAAGTGCAGAACTCCCGCCGCATGATCGTGCTGGTGCTGGGCGCGGTGCTGCTGTTCGTGTTTGTGCTCGCCCTTGTGCTGCAGAAGGTCATGCGCAGACGGAAGGCCGCAGATCTGGACGAGGACGAGGATTGAAGGAGACGCGGCTGACCCCATGAAAAAAATCCTCTGTATGCTTCTGATCCTGGCGCTGTGCGCGGCACTCTGCGGCTGCGGCGGCAGCGCCCGGGAGGTGGTAACGGTGACCACCCTGGTGGAGCAGGACTACTCCCTGGCCTTTCGCACCGGGGATCCCACGGCCTACTATGTGGCCGCTGCCATCGAGGTGCTGAACGCCCAGGGGCTGGTGGACGAGCTTTCGGTCAAGTGGTTCGGCAGCCGGCTGGTGAACTTCGGCAGCAACGCCTCCGCCCTGGAAAATCTGGGCCCGGTGGAGCCCCGCAGCTTCATCATCGGCGTGGACATCAACTCCTTCCCCATGGCCTATATCACCGGCGGACAGTACTGGGGCTTTGACATTGAGCTGGCCACCGCCGTCTGCGAACTGCTGCACTGGGATCTGAAGATCCAGCCCATCGAGAAGGAGAATGTGTATATCGAGCTCTCCTCCGGCAATATCGACTGCGCCTGGGGCGGCATCGCCCTGGACCCCGAGGACATCTCCGCCGGGCGCATCACCCAGTACGGCCCCTATATCCACAATGACATCGTCATCGCCAAGCGGGGCGACGCCTTTATCGAGAACAAGTACATGCTCTCCCACAAGGCGCTGGCCATGTGCTCCACCCAGGAGGCCATGGACGCGCTGCAGACGGACCCCGGCATCGTGGACCGCCTGGGGCAGATCTCCCGTCTGGCCGGCGGCACAACGGAGTGCTTCCAGTATCTCTATCAGGGCCGCTGCGACGTGATCCTCACCGATTCCACCGCCATTTACTACTTTAATTGCCACTGATGCAGGAAAAAAGACGTCCCTCCCCACAGGGAGGGACGATTTTTTTGCCTGCATGTGAAAAGTGAAAAGAGAAGAGGGAAGAGAGAACAGAAAAGCGGAAAACCGGGAAGAATCCTGTTGACCTGCGGGCGGTTTGATGGTACAATACCATGAATTATTGTTGCTATGGAGATTGCTATGTGGATTGCTGATTCCTGGCAGGATTTTGAAGTCCTGGACTGTTCAAGAGGAGAAAAGCTGGAGCGCTGGGGGGACTATTATCTGGTGCGTCCCGACCCCCAGGCCATCTGGGACACGCCCCGGAAAAACCCCCACTGGAACGACCGGGACGCCCGCTATCGCCGCAGCGAGAGCGGCGGCGGCAGCTGGGACAAGGGGAGCCTGCCCTCTGAGTGGAGCATTCGCTATAAAGAACTGACCTTCCACGTCAAGCCCATGAACTTCAAGCACACCGGCCTCTTCCCCGAGCAGGCCGCCAACTGGGACTGGGCCATGGCCAAAATCCGCTCGGCCGGCCGCCCCATCCGGGTGCTGAATCTCTTCGCCTACACCGGCGGCGCCACCGTGGCCTGCGCCAAGGCGGGCGCCGAGGTCTGCCATGTGGACGCAGCCAAGGGCATGGTGGCCTGGGGCAAGGAAAACGCCGCCGCCTCCGGCCTTACGGAGGCGCCCATCCGCTGGATCGTGGACGACTGCGCCAAATTCGTGGAGCGGGAGATCCGCCGGGGCAAGCGCTATGACGCCATCATCATGGACCCGCCCTCCTACGGCCGCGGGCCCGGGGGCGAGGTGTGGAAGCTGGAGCAGAATCTCTGGCCCTTTGTGTCCCTATGCGCCGGCGTCCTCAGCGACGATCCGCTCTTCGTGCTCATCAACTCCTACACCACAGGGCTCAGCCCCTCGGTGCTGAGCTATGTGACCGAGAGCATTTTTACCAAAAAATACGGCGGCCGCTCCGAAAGCCGGGAACTGGCCCTGCCCGTCACCGACAGCGGCCTGTACCTCCCCTGCGGGGCGACATGCCGCTGGGAGAGATGAAGGAATGAAGAAATGAAGGAGTGAAGGGCCCTGCGTGCCAATTATGGTATCCCGCGGATCGGGATGGATTGAGATCCATCGGCGAAGCCGATACCGTACTTCCTTCATTTGCGAAGCAAGCTTCATTCCTTCATGAGCGAAGCGTCTTCATTCTGTGACAAAGGAACAGATCATATGGAACCGATCATTCGATTTGAAAACGTACATTTTACCTACCCCGAGGGGGAGAGGGAGATCCTCTGCGGCATCGATCTGGAGATCGACGAGGGGAGTTTCGTGGCGGTGCTGGGGCACAACGGCTCCGGCAAATCCACCCTGGCCAAGCACATGAACGCCATCCTGGTTCCCACGGAGGGCAGGGTGCTGGTGGCGGGGCTGGACACCGCCGACGAGGACAAGCTCCTGGAGCTGCGGCGCACCGTGGGCATGGTGTTCCAGAACCCGGATAACCAGATCGTCGCAAACGTTGTGGAGGACGATGTGGCCTTCGCGCCGGAAAACTTAGGCGTTCCCCCCAAGGAGATCCGGGAGCGGGTGGACGCCGCTCTCAAGCAGGTGGGCATGTATGACTTTCGCATGCACGCGCCCCATCTGCTCTCCGGCGGACAGAAGCAGCGGGTGGCCATTGCGGGCGTCATCGCCATGCAGCCCCGGGTGCTGGTGCTGGACGAGCCCACCGCCATGCTGGATCCCCAGGGACGGCGGGAGGTGGTGCAGACCGTCACCGCCCTCTGCCGGGAGAAGGGGATGACCGTGGTGCTCATCACCCACCATATGGAGGAGTGCATCGGCGCCGACCGGCTCATCGTCATGTCCAACGGCTCTATCGTGGCCGACGGCAGCCCTCAGGCGGTTTTCTCCCAGGTGGAGCTGATGGAGCGGGAGGGGCTGGACGTGCCCGAGACCACCCGGGTGCTCCACGAGCTGGGACTTCCCACCGACGCCCTGGACCCGGAGACCTGCGCAGAGCGCATCGCCGCAAGGCTGCGCTGATTTCAAACAGTTTGGAGAACGCCTATGTCTGAACTTCGTGTGGAGGCTCTGACGCATACCTACAGCGCAGGGACCCCCTTTGAAAAAACCGCCATCGAGAATATCAGTCTCACCATCCCCTCCGGCCAGTTCGTGGGACTGCTGGGGCACACCGGCTCCGGCAAGTCCACCTTCATCCAGCACCTGAACGCCCTGCTCAAGCCCACGGGCGGCACAGTCTATGTGGACGGGGAGGACATCAACAAGGATAAAAAGAGCCGCCGCGCCGTGAAAAACAAGGTCGGCCTGGTGTTCCAGTACCCGGAGTATCAGCTCTTTGAGGAGACCGTCTTTGCCGACATCGCCTTCGGCCCCAGGAACATGGGCCTGGAGAAGGCGGAGATCGAGCAGCGGGTGCGGGAGGCCGCGCACTTCGTGGGCGTGGAGGAGGAGCTGATGGAGCGCTCCCCGCTGGAGCTCTCCGGCGGGCAGAAGCGCCGTGTCGCCATTGCCGGCGTCATCGCCATGCGCCCGGGCATCCTGATCCTGGACGAGCCCACCGCCGGTCTTGACCCCGCGGGCTGCCGCCAGATCATGGACAACATCTGCACCTACCGCAGGGAGAGCGGCGCCACGGTGATCATCGTGAGCCATAACATGGACGACGCCGCCCGGCTCACGGAGCGGCTCATCGTCTTCGACCACGGGCATATCGCCATGGACGGCAGCCCGGAGGAGATCTTCTCCAAGCCCGAAAAGCTGGTGGAGATCGGCCTTGCGGTGCCTCAGGCCACACGCCTGGCCATGGCGCTGCGGGAGAAGGGCGTAGCGCTGGAAGGCGCCGTCTTCACCCACGGCCAGCTGATGGCCGCGCTGAAGGGGGTGGGCGTATGCTGAAGGACGTCACCCTGGGCCAGTATTTTCCCGGCAACACCGTGACCCACCGCCTGGATCCCCGGACGAAGATCCTGCTGCTGATCCTGCTGATCGTGGCGATCTTTATGGCGGGCGGCTGGGTGGGAAACGGCCTCATGATCGCGGTCACCGCCGTGTGCATGATCGTCTCCCGCATCAAGCCCCGCAGCATCTTCAAGGGGCTCAAGCCCATGCTCTTTATTATCGTGTTCACCTCCGCGCTGAACCTGTTTTACACCGAGGGCACCCCCGTCTTCCCCGGCTGGATCATCACCTGGGAGGGGCTTGAGCGCTCGGCCAAGATGGTGCTGCGCATCGTGCTGCTCATTACGGACACCTTCCTGCTGACCTATACCACCAGCCCCATCGCGCTGACCGACGGCATGGAGCGGCTCTTGAGCCCGCTGAAAAAGATCCGGGTACCGGTGCACGAGATCACCATGATGATCTCCATGGCGCTGCGCTTTATCCCCACGCTGATCGAGGAGACGGACAAGATCATGTCCGCCCAGAAGGCCCGCGGCGCGGACTTTGAAACCGGCGGCCTGGTGAAGCGCGCCAAGGCGCTGATCCCCATTCTGGTGCCGCTCTTTGTCAGTTCCTTCCGCCGGGCGGACGAGCTGGCCGTTGCCATGGAGAGCCGCTGCTACCACGGCGGCGAGGGGCGCACCCGCATGAAGCAGCTGCGCTTTGCCCCCCGGGATCTCTGGGCGCTGCTGCTGGGCGCTGCGCTGCTGGCGGGCGTCATTGTGCTGAGACAGTTTGGCTTATGAGAAACATTGCCCTGCGTTTATCCTATGACGGCAGTGCCTACCACGGCTGGCAGGTGCAGAAGAGTGAGATCACCGTGGCCCAGACCCTGGAGACCGCCCTCACGAAGATCTGCGGCCACCCTGTGAAGACCGTGGGCTGCGGCAGAACCGACGCCGGCGTCCACGCCCTGCGCTACTGCGCCAATTTCCGCACCGACTGCCGCATCCCCATCGACCGCTTCCCCCTGGCGGTGAATTCCCGCCTGCCGGGGGACATCGCCGTGTCCGACGCGGTGGAGGCGCCCGAGGGCTTCAACGCCATCGGCTCCTGCATCAAAAAGGAGTATATCTACCGCATCTGGAACAGCCCTATCCCCGATCCCTTCCTGGAAAAGCGCGCCTGCTTCTATCCCCAGCGCCTGGATCTTACGCTGATGCAGCGGGCGGCGAGTGCCTTTGAGGGCACCCACGACTTTAAGGCCGTGCGCTCTCTCGGCACCGAGACCAAAACCACCGTGCGCACGGTGCATTGGTGCAGGGCTGTGAAGGAGGGGGATCTGATCACGATCTCCATCTGCGCCGACGGCTTTCTGTACAACATGTGCCGGGCCATGGTGGGCACCATGGTCTACGCCTCCTACGGCAAGCTCCTGCCGGAGGAGATCCCGGGGCTGCTGGAAAAGGGCGATCGGCGCCTCACCGGCCCCACCATGCCGCCCCAGGGCCTCTATCTGAACCGGATCTGGTACGAGGGCACCGTGGGAGAGATGATGGAGAAATGAAGAAATGAAGAAATGAAGAAATGAAGCGCGGCCTTGCCGCATGAAAGAATTGTTGTGCCGCGCGGAGCGCAACAGAGTATGATCTGTGCCGTTCTGCGGCACACCATAATTCCTTCATTGGCCGAAGGCTCTTCATTCCTTCATCAGCGTAGCGTCTTCATTTCTCTTTAGAATTCTTAGGTTTATTTGTTCACAAAAGCATGTTATACTTATCGTAAGACAGGAAACCATACAAAAGGTGATTTGCTATGATACGACTGATTTTGGATATCGTCCTGCTGGTGATCGTCGCCCTGTGTACCTGGACGGGATACCGGAAGGGACTGATCGCCGGCATCGCCGGCATTCTTGCGGTGATCATCGCCCTCTTCGGCGGCAGCCTTCTCTCCTCGGCCTATTCCCGGGAGGTGGTGCCGGTGCTGGAGCCCTTTGTGGACGGGTATATCGACTCCCAGAACACCCGGAATGAGATCGTGAAGAAGCTGAATAATGGCTATGAAACCGACCTGTCCCTGGAGGATTTTCTGGCAAGGGATACCTCTCTGCGGTATAACTACGCGGAGGAGTGCATGAAGACCGTGGGTATCTACCAGGATCGGGCGGAGGAAATGGCGCGCACGGCTGTGGACTATGCCGACCGCAACGGCGTCAGCATGACGGACGCGGTGGTGGCGGTGCTGTGCAATACGGCCAGCTTCGTGGGCGGACTCACGGTGGCCTTCCTGATGATCCTGATTTTGCTGGTGGCCATCGGCAACATCGGCAACCTCTCCTTCCGCCTGCCCAATCTGGAGCTGCTGGATGAGATCGGCGGCGCGGTGCTGGGCTTTGTGAAGGGCTTTCTGTACTGCGTGCTGCTGTGCTGGCTGCTGAGCTTTTTGGGGCTGCTCATCGGCAAGGACACGCTGGAGAGCACCACCCTGGCGCAGTTCTTCCTGCAGATCAAATTCCTGACCAGCGGCCTGCTTTGAGCTGTCAGTTTTGAGTTTTGAGTTTTCAGATTGTGAACTTGACATTTGGCAGGGCGTCCCGGATCCATGACAGGGAACGCCCTTGCTTTTTCGACAAAACCCTATCCCCAAGGAGGAATGCAAATGAAACCCACCCTCTGCTCCCGCTGCGGCAAGAACGTGGCGGTGATCTTCATCACCAAGCTGGAAAACGGCCAGGCCAAAAACGAGGGCCTGTGCCTCAAGTGCGCCCGGGAGCTGCACATCAAGCCCGTGGACGACATCATCAATAAAATGGGCATCTCCGACGACGATCTGGAGGGGCTGGCCGGCGACATGACCAACGCCCTGAACGGCGCGGAGGAGCTTTTGAATATGGAGAATACCGGCGACGAGGATGGCGAGGACGACGGCAAGACCGCCACCTTCCCCTTCCTGAACCGTCTCTTCGGCGGCCAGGGCGGCCAGAACAATCCCCCCGCCCCCCGGGAGGAGCAGCCCGGCCGCGCCCAGAGCCAGCCCAATCAGCCGCCCCGCCCCGCCAAGCACAAGTTTCTGGACAACTACTGCATCGACCTGACCGCCCGCGCCGCCCAGGGCAAGCTGGACGCCATGGTGGGGCGGGAGGAGGAGCTGGAGCGGGTGATCCAGATCCTGAACCGCCGGCAGAAGAACAATCCCTGCCTCATCGGCGAGCCCGGCGTGGGCAAGACCGCCATCGCCGAGGGTCTGGCCCAGCGCATCGCCATGGGCAGCGTCCCCTACAAGCTGCAGAACAAGAAGGTCTTCCTGCTGGATCTCACCGCCCTGGTGGCGGGCACCCAGTTCCGCGGCCAGTTTGAGAGCCGCATGAAGGGGCTCATCGAGGAGATCCGCAAGGAGGGCAACATCATCCTGGTCATCGACGAGGTGCACAACATCGTGGGCGCCGGGGACGCCGAGGGCAGCATGAACGCCGCCAACATCCTCAAGCCCGCCCTGAGCCGGGGCGAGATCCAGGTCATCGGCGCCACCACCTTCACCGAGTACCGCAAGCACATCGAGAAGGACGCCGCTTTGGAGCGGCGCTTCCAGCCGGTGACCGTGGCGGAGCCCTCCATCGAGGACAGCATCCAGATCATGAAGGGCATCGCCCACTACTACGAGGACTACCACGGGGTGGAGATCTCCGAGGAGATGTGCCGTCAGGCGGTGCTGCTCTCGGAGCGCTATATCACCGACCGTTTCCTGCCCGACAAGGCCATCGACCTCATTGACGAGGCCTGCTCGGATGTGAATCTCAAGGACGAGAACATCAAGAAGCGCATGATCGCCCAGCGGGATCTGGAAAACGTCCGCTTCGAGCGGGAGGCCCTGCAGAGCGACACCAGCGAGAGCGACCCGGAGAAGCTGGATCAGCGCTACGCCCGCCTGGCAGAGCTCCGCAGCAAGGAGATGCAGCGGGAACAGGAGCTGAAAGCCCTGGACGCCCTGGGTCGCCCCAAGCTCACCGTGGATAACCTGGCCCGGATCATCGAGCTCTGGACGAAGATCCCCGCCTCCAGCATCAAGGAGGATGAGCTGGAGCGCCTGGCCAACCTGGACGGACGGCTGAAAGCCCACATCGTGGGACAGGACGAGGCGGTGGACGCGGTCTGCGCCGCCATCCGCCGCAGCCGCGTGGGTCTCAAGGTCAAGCGCAAGCCGGTGAGCTTCATCTTCGTCGGCCCCACCGGCGTGGGCAAGACGGAGCTTGTCAAGCGCCTGGCCGCCGACATGTTCTCCAGCCCGGAGAGCCTCATCCGCCTGGATATGTCGGAGTTTATGGAGAAGTTCTCCGTCTCCCGCATCATCGGCTCGCCCCCGGGCTATGTGGGCTATGACGAGGCCGGTCAGCTCACCGAGAAGATCCGCCGCAAGCCCTACAGCGTGGTGCTCTTCGACGAGATCGAGAAGGCGCACCCGGACGTGATGAACATCCTCCTGCAGATCCTGGACGACGGCCGCATCACCGACGCCCAGGGCCGCACGGTGAACTTTGAAAACACCATCATCATCATGACCACCAACGCCGGCTCCGGCAACAAGACCGGCAGCGTGGGCTTCGGCGGCAGCCTCTCGGACATGAGCCGGGAGAAGGCCATGAAGGCGCTGAACGAGTTCCTGCGCCCCGAGTTTATCAACCGCGTGGACGAGGTGGTCTGCTTCAACCAGCTTTCGGAAGAAAACTTCCGCGGCATCGCGGAGCTGATGCTCTCGGAGCTGCGGGACGTGATGCGGGAGAAGAACCGCGCCCTCAGCTGGGATCAGAGCCTGCTGGACTACCTGGTCAAGAAGGGCTACTCCGTCACCTACGGCGCCCGGAATCTGCGCCGCCTCATCCAGAAGGAGATCGAGGACGCTATCGCCGCCAAGCTCATCGAAAACCGCGGCCAGGGCGTGGGCGAGATCAAGCTCTCCGCCGAGGAAGCCGGGGTGCGGATCGAGACCGCGTGAGGAATGAAGGAATGAAGGAATGAAGGGCCTGCGGCCAATTGTGGTATCGGCTTCGCCGATGGATTGAAAACCGTCGCGCTTTGCGCGACACCGCAATTTCTTCATTCGTGAAACAACTTCATTTCTTCATCAGCGCAGCGTCTTCATTTTTCCAAAGCTATCTTAAGGAGGTCACCGCCATGCCGAACATCGAGATCATTTTGGGCGATATCACCAAACAGGCTGTAGACGCCATCGTGAATGCCGCCAACTGCTCCCTCCTGGGGGGCGGCGGGGTGGACGGCGCCATCCATCGGGCGGCGGGGCCGGAGCTCTTAGCGGAGTGCCGCACGCTCCACGGCTGCGAGACCGGCAAGGCCAAGATCACCAAGGGCTACCGGCTGCCGGCAAAGTATGTCATCCACACCCCCGGCCCCGTCTGGCACGGCGGCGGCCACGGGGAGGAGGAGCTGCTGCGCTCCTGCTACCGCTCCTGCCTGGAGCTGGCCAGCGAAAACGGCTGCAGGACCGTGGACTTCCCCTCCATCAGCACGGGCGTCTATCGCTTCCCGCTGGAGAAGGCCTCCCGCATCGCCGTCAAGGCCATTGCGGAATACCTGGCCGATCACCCGGAGATCCAGCGGGTGCGCATGGTCTGCTTTGACGAGCGCACCAAGGCCTTCTATGACCGTGCGCTGGAGGCGCTGCGGTGAAGGAGCCGCTGCTGATCAGCGCCTGTCTCTTGGGCGTCAACTGCAAGTACAGCGGCGGGAACAACGCCCTGCCGCCTTCGCTGCTTGCCGCGCTGGAGGCGCGGTACCGTCTGGTGCCCGTCTGCCCCGAGCGGGACGGGGGGCTGCCCACGCCCCGCCTGCCCAGCGAGCGGCGGGGAGACCTGGTCGTGAACCGGGCGGGGGAGGACGTGACGGAGGCCTTCCGCCGCGGCGCTCAGCTCGCCCTGGAAACGGCACGGCGAGAGGGCTGCCGCCTGGCGCTTTTGAAGGAGCGCAGCCCCTCCTGCGGCAGCGGCAAGATCTATGACGGCAGCTTCAGCGGCACCCTGATCCCCGGCGACGGGGTCGCGGCGGAACTGCTGAAGGAACAGGGCCTCGCCGTATTCGGCGAGAGCGAGATCGAGCGCTTCGCCCTAATTCCTAAGCACTAACTACTAAGCACTGAAAACAGGAGGGTTAAAAAACCCTCCTGTTTTCATGCCAGCTTGCCGTCCGAGTCCACGTAGATCACCGGGGCCATGCCGGTGATGAGCAGCACCATATCGCCGGTGGGCGTGTCCTGGCCGGCGCGGGTGTAGACCCGCCGCAGCTCCAGCCTGCCGCTGATGCTGCCGGAGACCGCCGCCATGGGCATCTGGATGCGGATGGAGCTCTCCAGCGCCTGGCAGAGCCGCCGCCCGTCCTCCACGGTGCCCAGCCGGGTGCCGTTCACAATCACCTCGTCCGAGACGGCGATCCCCTCCGTGGAGCGCAGCAGCGCGTCGGTGAGCGCCGCCTCGCTGCCGTCCGCCGGGGACAGACTGAGACGCAGGCTCCGCTCCAGCCGGGGCGCCGGGACGTCCTCAGCCAGGATCTCCTCCGCCGTTTCCCAGGCCAGGACGGTGCAGCGATGAAGCTGCGCCGGACTGTAGCGTCCGGGCAGGGCTTGCCCGGCCACCGTCACCTGATAGACCGGGCGCAGATGCGCCGCCACCGCCAGCATCAGCGCCAGCGACGCGAGCGCCCAGCGCCGGAGGACGCGCCAGTCCCGCGGCGCCTCTCTTCTCCTCATGCTACCACCTCCGACGGTTAACATAACGCATGATCAATTCTGAGTCAAGGCCTTCGACAAAAGAAGTGAAATGCTTCTCTCTTTCGCCCCGGACGTCCCGGACGCGGTTTCTGTCCTTCCCCCAGCGGGGGAAGGTGGCGCCCGGCGTCTCCCGCAAGCCGGGCGTCGGATGAGGGAGAAGTCCCTGAGCAGGCCTGTTGCCATGGGTAAGGCTCTCCCTCATCACCCCCAGTGTGCGCACTGGGGGAGCTTCCCCCGCTGGGGGAAGCACAAGAGCAGGGACGTCGAGGGCGCCGTCCCCTACGGTTCTGTTCACCGTTCACTCTTCATTTCTTCATCCCTTCATCCCTTCATATCTCCCCGTCCTCCTCGATCTCCATGGCGGAGACCTCGTAGGCCGTGCGGGTCTCCACGCCCTGCTCGGTGAGCTTCCGGTAGTCCCGGCTCTGGAAGCGCCCCTCCAGCCGCAGCCGCTGTCCCACCGGCCAGAGGGCGGCGCGTCGGGCCAGGGCGCCCCAGCAGATGCAGGGCAGATAGTCCGAGCGGGCGTAGCGCCGGTTCACCGCCAGCATCAGATCGCAGATCTCCCGCCCCAGGGGCGTGCGGCGCAGCACCGGCGGCTTGCAGAGCGCCCCCCGCAGCTGCACCAGGTTCCCGTCCTCCTCCCCGCAGAAGCGCAGCTCCCGGGCGTAGACGCTGAGGATGAGCTTGGCTCCCTCGCTGCGGCGCCTGTTGAAGCTGCGAAGCTCCCCCGTGACACAGAGCCTGTCTCCGTCGGAGAGCTCGGCGGCCTCCAGCAGCTCCCGCCGCAGCAGAAGGGGGAGCCGATCCACGCTGCCGGAGAGCCGCTGCACCTCCAGAGGCAGAAGAAAAAAGTCCGTCCCCCGGCTGCTGTGGGAGAAGAGGGGACGCCCCGCGGCGGCGCCGCAGAGCCGGACGAAATTGGTTTCGGTGAATTGTTCCATGGGCGCATTCCCTTTCCTGTGAAGTATTCGTCTCAATCTATGCCGCATCGGGGCTTGATTATGCGGAAGAAAACAGCTATAATAGCTCTATCTTACGTAAAGGAGAATCCCAAATGGATATAAGAGAAATTCTGGAAAAATGCGACCACACCCTGCTGCGGGTGGACTGCACCTCGGAAGAGATCCGCAAGCTCTGCGACCAGGCCATCAAGTACAACTGCGCCAGCGTCTGCATCCCGCCCTGCCACATCCCCGGCGCCAAGCGCTATGTGGGCGATAAGCTCACCCTCTGCACGGTCATCGGCTTCCCCAACGGCTACATGACCTCCGCCGCCAAGGCCTTTGAGGCCAGGGACGCCATCGAAAACGGCGCCGACGAGATCGACATGGTCATCAACGTCTCCATGGTGAAGGACGGGGCCTGGGACGCGGTGGAGAAGGACATCCGCGCCGTGCGGGAGGCCACCCGGGGCAAGCTCCTGAAGGTCATCATCGAGTGCTGCCTGCTCACGGAGGAGGAGAAGATCCGCCTCTGCAAGATCGTTTCCGACTGCGGCTGCGAGTACATCAAGACCTCCACCGGCTTCTCCAAGGGCGGCGCCACCCGGGAGGACGTAGCCCTGCTGCGGGCAAACGTGGCCCCCGAGGTGAAGGTGAAGGCCGCCGGCGGCATCTCCTCCCTGCAGGACGCGGAGGACTTCATCAACCTGGGCGCCGAGCGTCTGGGCACCAGCCGGATCGTGAAGCTGGCCATGGAGCTGGAGCACGCCGAGGGCGCGCCGGACGAGAAGTATTAAAAGGAGAACCGTATCGATGAAAAGAGCAGAGCTGACGAGAATCCTTGCGTTTCTTTGCGCCGTCCTGCTCTTGACCGGATGCGGGGCAACCGCGCCTCCTGATGTGAAGGAGAGCGAAGCGCCTGTCACCGGGCAGGAGGCTGTCGAGCAAGAGCCCGCTGAGCCCTCAAGCGCTCCCGCAGAGGAACAGGGGCCCTATTCCGCCGATTATGAGCTTTTGTGGGAGGCGCTGGAGACAGACTATCCCTATCTTGACTATCTCCGCGGCAAGGGCGTGGATGTGGATCGGATCCGCGAGAGCTATGCCGAGCAGGTGCGGCAGGCGCAGGATGCGGATGAATTTGCCGCGATCCTGGGAAGAATGTTCCTGGCAATGCAGAACACCGCGCATCTCTGGGTGGTCTCCCGGGAAGACTTTCCGTATTTTTACAGTGCTTATATGGAATATATAGACCCTTGGCGAGAGACCGTGGAAGCGGCGGCGCAGGCCGGATATTACAGCCTCTCGACAGAGTCCGGCAGCCCAGATGGCAACGGCCTGGGTTATCTGCCCCCTGTTAAGGTCACCTGGTATGCCGACTGCAGCACCCTCTGTATCACCGTCAATACCTTCCAACACGAGGTCGTTGAACGGGATCGGGATGTGATCTGGCAGGCCATTGCGCAATACCCGGACGCGGAGAACATCGTGTTCGATATTTCCAATAACAGCGGCGGCGATACCAACTATTGGATCGAAAACATCGTTGCGCCATTCGGGGAGGATTACGCGCTCGGCATGCGCATGTATTACCGTGATTCGCCGCGGAATCGGCAATTTATAGATAAGCTCTTTGACGAAAGCTTCCCATTGGCGAAGGTGGAAGCTCCGGCAGCCTGGGCGGAGGAGCTTGGCCTGGACAGCGTGATTGTTGGTGAGTTGCAGATCAAGGGTACTCCCAAGATCCAAAGCAACGCGAAACGCTGGGTCATTGTCAACGGCAATGTTTATTCATCTGCGGAGACCTTTGTCTGCTTCTGCAAGTCCACCGGCTGGGCTACCGTGATCGGAACGCAGACAGGCGGAGACGGCGTGGGCTTCGACCCTGCGCTGCTGCTGCTGCCGAATTCCGGCCTGCTGGTTCGCTTCAGCATCGTTGCCGGGGAGAGTCCGGGGGGCGGTATGAACATCGAAGGAACGGCGCCGGATGTGGAGCTGAAGACGGGAAGCATCGGGTATTTCCTGGAATATATCCGGAATGAGAGGAACAAGTGAGCTTGGCAGGAGCCGGCGCATATTCCTGAAATATTCCGCATAAAATGCGGAGAAAAGCCTTGACAAAGGGCAAATCTGCTGGTATATTATCTAAGCTAAAACAAAGCAGGTACGGCATCCCCGTCCTCACCCGGCGGCCTTTGAGCCAGCCGCGGTCAATAGAAGCATCTCCCCACTGGGGGATTACGGTGTTTTTATGCGCGGATGCTGTGCGTCCGCGCATTTCATTTTTTCGGAGGTGTTTCCCATCGCAAACGCTGTTCATCAAATCAACGAAGAGATCATTGACAAGGAAGTCCGCCTGATTGGAGATCAGGGCGAGCAGCTGGGCATTATGTCCGCGGCTGAGGCGCTCCGGATCGCAGAAGAGAAGGAGCTGGATCTGGTCAAGATCGCTCCGGGCTCCAACCCTCCCGTCTGCCGGATCATGGACTACGGCAAGTTCCGCTTCGAGCAGACCAAGAAGGAGAAGGAAGCCAAGAAGAATCAGCGCATCGTAGAAGTCAAGGAGATCCGCATGTCCCCGGGCATCGACACCAACGACTTCAACACCAAGCTGAAAAATGCCCAGAAGTTCCTTTCGGACGGCGACCGGGTGAAGGTCTCCGTGCGTTTCCGCGGCCGCGAGATGGCGCATACCGACATCGGCGCGACGTTGCTGAAGGACTTCGCGGCTCAGTGCGCGGAGATCGCCAATCTGGATAAAGCCCCCAAGCTGGAGGGGCGGAACATGTTCATGTTCCTCTCCCCCAAGCCCGCCGCTCCGGCGAAGAAGCCGGCCAAACCCAAAGCGCCCAAGACCGAGACGGCCGAGGGCTAACACACGTAAAGGAGATTATAGTCATGCCCAAACTGAAGACCCACAGCGGTGCCAAGAAGAGATTCAATCTCACCAAGACCGGTAAGGTCAAGCGCGCCCACGCTTTCAAGAGCCATATCCTCACCAAGAAGGACACCAAGCGCTGCCGCCGTCTGCGCAGCGAGACCTACGCTGACGAGACCAACGCCGCCACCATCAAGAAAATGATCCCTTACAAATAAGGGCAGACGCGAAATAGGAGGATTTGACAAATGGCAAGAGTTAAAGGCGCAATGATGACCCGCAAGCACAGAAATAAGGTGCTTGGCCTGGCGAAGGGTTACTGGGGCAACAAGTCCCGTCACTATAAGATGGCTCAGGAGCAGATGATGAAGTCCGGCCGCTACGCTTACGTCGGCCGCAAGCAGAAGAAGAGAGACTTCCGTCAGCTCTGGATCACCCGCATCAGCGCGGGCTGCAAGATGAACGGTCTGAACTACTCCAAGTTCATGTACGGTCTGAAGAAGGCCGGCATCGAGATGAACCGGAAGATGCTCAGCGAGACCGCCATCCACGATCCCGCCGCCTTCACCGCCCTCTGCGATCTGGCGAAGAACGCGCAGTAAGCGAGTGAAAATAGAAGACGATCTGCGAATTACAGGCAGGTCGTCTTCTTTTTTGCGCAGACGGGGCCTTTCCCCCTCGCACAGAGATCCGTCCCCTGTGCTCCGCCGCGCTGTTCCTCCCCCAGCGGGGGAGGATGTCGCTTGCGACAGGTGAGGGAGAGGCTTAACCGATAGAGCGGCCGACCCCACCCTGTCATTTCACAGCGTAAAGAAAAAGATCCTTCGACTTCGGCGCAAGCGCCTTCGCTCAGGATGACAGGGGACGGGGGACGCGGATCGCCACACCAGTGTGCGCAGAAGGTGAATTGCCGCAAAGAGAATTATTTGTCGTTGCGAACCAGTGCGCACACTGGTGTGGCAATCCGTATTCTCTTTGCGGCAAGAGAGACCACCCTGGGGTGCTGGTTCGCGATGACAAGCGAGGGGACGGGAGCACCCCGCGCAGCGTTGGACATAGGCCAGTGACAGATACGACGGATATGACGGATCAGGGACTGTCTCCAGAATCCGTCGTATCCGTCGTATCTGTCACCGGTGTTCCGCGGGCGGCCTTGCCTTTTGCCGCAAATCATGCTATTTTTTGCAAAGACCTGCAAGATCCGCCTCCGGATTGCGAGAGAATAGGTGAGGCGGAAAGGAAGTGACGCGGATGGAAGACGAAAGGATCCTCGACCTGTTCTTCGAGCGCTCGGAACAGGCCATCGGGGAGCTGGACAAAAAATACGGCGCCGCCGCGGCGAGAACGGCGGGGAATATCCTGCGCAGCCGGCAGGATGTGGAGGAGTGCGTGAACGACACCTGGCTGGGGGTCTGGAACAGGATTCCGCCTCTCCGGCCAAGCCCCCTGGGCAGCTACGTTTGCCGCATTGCCCGCAACCTTGCGGTGTCCCGTCTCCGCAGCGAGACGGCGGACAAGCGCAACCACAGTCTGGATCTGGTGCTGGACGAGCTGGAGGACTTTCTCCCCTCCGGCCAGAGTGTGGAGGCGGACTACGATTACAAGGAAACGGTGGAGGGGATCAACCGCTTTTTGGAGAGCCTCCGCTATGACGACCGCTTCCTCTTCGTGCGCCGCTACTGGTACGCCGACTCCGTGAAGGAGATCGCCGCCTCCATGCACCGGAAGGAGAGCCAGATCTCCCTGCGTCTTTTCCGCCTCCGTGAGAAATTGCGGAAAACTTTGCAAAAGGAGGGCTTGCTGGTATGAATCGGGAAAAAGCCTTTCAGGCGCTGAACGCCCTGGACGACCGCTATATCGCGGAAGCGCTCCGCTACGCGCCCGAGGGAGCCGCAGGCGCCTCGGAAAGGAGCGCAAGCATGAAGAGCAAACGCATTGTGACCCTGGCGCTGGCAGCGGCGTTGATCCTGGCCTTAGGCGCCGCCGCCTGGGCCATCGGCCTGAGCATCCACCGGCAGCGGCAGCAGGAGCTGCGACAGGAGCTGCAGGTGGACGAGAACCGGGTGGAGGACTATGTGGAATACCCGGTGCCGGAGGATCCGGAGCAGGCGCCGGAGAGCGGCGTGACCCTGCTCTCCGCCATGAACGACGGGGAGTTCCAGAACTACTGGGTGGTGCTGAACGGCGTGACGCCGGAGATGGTCGAGCGCATGGCCGCGCCGATTTTGGAGGATCGGGACGGCTCCCCCCTGGGGGAGAACGACCACCGGTACTGCTGGCTCTACTGCGGCTGGGACGGAGAGAGCTGGTACGACGTCTGGCCGGAGGGCGGCCACAACGCCCAGGGCATCCGGGACGCCTACGACCCGGAGACCTGCACCCTGACGGTGCGGACGGCCATCACCATTGACAGGATGCCGGAGCGGGCGGAGCTGCGTTTCATCATCGTGGACACCATCGACTACGGCGACGCCCATGTTTCCGACGGGGAGCTGGTCTGGGATCTGGGCAGCGTCTCCGTGGAGCGCACCGGCCAGACCCTGCGCACAGTCTGGTTTACGGAGCCCGTGTCCTTTGAAAACGGCGACTACGGCGGGGGCGAATTTCTGGGAATGGAGCTCAGCGCCAGCGGCGTCAACTGGATCCTCCGCCACGACGGCGTGAGTGAGATGTACCATCCCCACGAATTTGCAAGCGAGGAGGAGCGACAGGAATATCTTGCGCTGGAGCAGAGCTGGCTCCAGGCCATCGACGAGCTGGAGCGCACGGCGGTGCTGCATTTTGCCGACGGCAGCAGCATGGCGGTGAATCCCCCGCTGAGCAGCGAGCCGGCGGGCGACAGGGTGAAGGATAAGTGCATCTTCGGCCACACCATCGACCCGAGCCAGGTGGTCGGCGTCACCCTGGGCGGCCGGACCTTCGAGATCCCCTGAGGGGGGAGAAAAGAAATGAAGGAGTGAAGGAATGAAGGAGTGAAGGAGTGAGCCCTTTCCGGCCTCGCCGCCCCCACCGTCTCGCTCGCTTCGCTCCCTCGACACCTCCCCCAAAGGGGGAGGCAAGAGACAGCTTGAACCCTTGCTTCCCCCCCTGGGGGGAAGTCCCCAGTGCGCACACTGGGGAATAGGGGGAATCTCAATTCGTCGCCGCAGGCGACACCTCAATTATTCATTCTTCACTATTCACTATTCATTGCACCTGAAAGGAGAGCCCCCACCGTCAGCGGCGGGTGTGATACGCCGCTGACACCTCCCCCGGAGGGGGAGGCAAGGCGAGCGACCAAAGGTCGCCCCTACGGGGGGCGGCGCGTCCTCCGTCCTTACCCCTTCCGTCACGGCTGCGCTGCGCTTGCCGCGACACCTCCCCCAAGGGGGGAGGCAAGAAAATTACCGCTGTCGCAAGACGGCGGTATTTTTTTGCCGCCGATCTGCGTCTGTGACAGATGTGACGGATGTGACGGATCCTGGAGACAGCCCCCCTCAGGGGGAAAATCCGTCACATCCGTCGCATCTGTCACCTTTCCTCGATCCAGCATGTTCCTCTTGCGCCGGGGGCGGGAGAGGGTGTACAATACGGGCATGGAAAACAAGACGACACAAAAACGCGGCCTCGCCGCCATCTGGAAGCTCTGCCCCGTGCGGCATGTGCTGATCCTGCTGAACGCCCTGATCATCGGCCTGCACCTGGCCACCCGGGGTAACCATGCCCTGAACCGCGCCCTGTCGGAGCGCTTTGTGCGCCCGGTGCACCGCCTGCTCAGCCGGGTGACCAATGTGCTGCCCTTCTCCCTGGCGGAGCTGATCTATGCCGCGGCGATCCTCGGGGGGCTGGTTTACATCATCATCTCCCTCGTCCGGATGTTCCGCCGGCGGGAGTGGGGGAAGCGGCTCTATCTCATCTTCACCGCCCTGCTCACCGCGGGGGCGGTGTTCTACGGCGGCTTCTGCCTGCTCTGGGGGGTCTTCTACTATGGGGACGACTTCATGACCCGCAGCGGCCTGCCCCATGAGAAGATCAGCGTGGAGCAGCTCCAGCGCGTCACCGCCTGGTTTGCGGACCTGGCCAACGAGTATTCCGACCGGGTGCCCCGGGACGAAAACGGCGTCTGCGACCTGGATCGCGCCGCGGTGCTGCAGAAGTCCCCAGAGGTCTACCGGGGGCTGGAGCGGCAGTACCCCTGCCTGGAGGGGCCGGAGGTGCGCGCCAAGGGCGTGTTCTTCTCCCGGATCATGAGCTACATCGACTTCACCGGCTTCTTCTTCCCCCTCACCGCCGAGGCAAACGTGAACACCGACTGCCCCAGCTGCATGTTCCCGGCCACCGTGGCCCACGAGCTGGCCCATCAGAGGGGCGTGGCCAAGGAGCAGGAGGCCAATTTCGTGGCGGTGCTGGCCTGCCTGGACTACGGGGAGCCGGAGTATGTCTACGCTGCGGCGCTGCTGGCCTACACCCACCTGGGCAACGCCCTCCACGACGCGGACTACGCCGCCTGGCAGGAGATCTACGGCGGCCTCAACGAGAACGTGCGGCGGGACTATGCCGCGAACCGCGCCTACTGGCAGCAGTTTGAGACCCCGGCGCGGGAAGTGTCCAACACCGTGTATGAGGGCTTTCTGCAGAGCTATGACCAGGATCTGGGGCTCAAGAGCTACGGCGCCTGTGTGGATCTGCTGGTGAACTATTACGACGATGCGGCCCGGCCCTGAGGGGCTGGGAAAAAAGACAGAGGCGGATCTGTGCATGTTGCAGATCCGCCTCTGTTTCGTATTATAATCAGTAAGTGGCCAGGGCCAGGAAGCCCAGCGGCATCTCCGGCGCCGGCATCACGGTGATGCGCAGCTTGGCGTCGGCGGCCTTGTACTTCCAGTAGGGGGACTGCTCCAGGAGATCCAGGGTGACGTACACGTCATAGCTCCCGTCGCCGTTCCGATACACGGCGTCCACGCTGAGCTTCTGCACCTCGTTCATGCGGGTGTTGACCCAGGCGCGATCCATGGCCGCCAGATCCATCCGCTCCCGCAGCTCGCAGTCCTGCGCCACATATTGGGACAGGTCGGGGTAGTGCCGGTCGTACCACTGGGTGCCGAAGTAGCCGTAATAGGCGGTGCAGAACACCCAGGAGAAGGTGTACAGGCGCTCCAGCGTCTCCTCGTCCGTGATCTCCGCCTCGTATTCCCGCACTTCGCCCAGGGCGTTCTCGGGGATCACGATGGAATCCGGCGTGCCCGCGGGCTTCACATAGTCCTCCGGCAGCGGCGCCACCAGCCAGGCGTTGGGCAGGACGCGGGTGCCGCCCGCCTGGTTGGAGGAGCGGTTCACGGCCTCGCCGTAGAGCAGCATGCAGGTGGAGTTGCCGCCGTCCATGTTGGAGGCGTTGACGCAGCCGAACTTGTCCGCCATGATGTCGATGCAGTCGCCGTAGGTCAGACCGATGCTGTAGGCCTGCCGCCCGTCGATGGCGACCAGGACGATGGCCCCGTCCTCCCGCTGGCCCACCAGCGTTCTGGCGCCGATGCCGGTGTCCAGAGCCTCCGGGTCGGCCTTCACGCCGTTTTGCACCAGATAGGGGCCGAAGCTGACCCCGTCGCGGATCCCAAGGGCCTCACAGTCCTCCACGGTGTAATAGCCGCACCACAGATGGCCGCTGCCGTCCAGCCCGGCCACCGGGCCGAATTCCTCACCCTCAAAATTCATGCCCCGGCTGTAGGTGATGCCCTGGGGCGGCCACCCTTCACCGCTGCCGTCCTTGTCCTTGAAGCCGCCGGCGTTGACGCCGGCGATGGCGCCGTACTGCTCCGCCAGCACGTCCAGGGTGAGGCCGTGGCCGCCGGCGCTGCCGGGCTCCGGAACCGCCGTGCCCACATAGACCTGGGCGGGATCCAGCACGATCAAGGCATAGACCGTGGAGCCTTTGTAGGTGAAGCGATAGGGGATGACCCCGTCGCCGTCCTCGTCCACCAGGACTTCACCGACGACAGGCTCCGGCGTGGGCTCGGGCGTGGGCTCGGGCGTGGGCTCCGGTGTAGGCTCCGGCGTAGGCTCGGGCGTCGGCTCCGGGGTGGGCGCCGGGGTGGCGGAGGCCTGGGCGGGAGCCTGAGGCGTCTCTGCCGCGGGGGAAGCCGGGGCGGAGGCCGGGGGTGCGGGGATCGTGCTGCAGGCGGCCAGACTCAAGACAAGCGCGGCGAGGAGCAGCAGTGCCGCAGTACGTTTCAAAACCATGTTGTGCATAGGACAGATCCTTTCATATAAGTCAGAGAAAATGTACTATACTTTCCGCCGCAAGTCAAGGAGAACCCGACAGCCTGAGACGGAAAGGCGCCGGAGAGCTTTCCCGTCCGCGGCGGAAAAAGGGAATGAAGCCGATTGCACAAAGCTGATTCTTGTGCTAAAATACCAACAATATAGTGCGGCAAAGACCGCGGAACTGAGGCGGCGAAGATGAAGGATTTTACCCATTTTAACGAGCAGGGGCGGGCCCGGATGGTGGACGTGGGCGAAAAGCCCGTCAGCACCCGGACGGCGCTGGCTGCTGGACGGGTGCTGGTGAACGCGGAGACCTTCCAGCTCATCCGCAGCGGCGGCATGAAGAAGGGCGACGTGCTGACGGTTGCCCAGGTAGCCGGAATCATGGGCGCCAAGCGCTGCCCGGAGCTGATCCCTATGTGCCACCCGGTGCCCATCAGCGGCATTGACCTGAAGCTTTGGCTGGACGAGGAGCGGCAGAGCGTGGAGATCCGGGCCGCCGTCTCCTGCGACGGGCGCACCGGCGTGGAGATGGAGGCGCTCACCGCCGTCAGTGCCGCGGCCCTCACGGTCTACGACATGTGCAAGGCCGTGCAGAAGGATATGGTGATCGCGGACATCCGCCTGCTGGAGAAGACCGGCGGTGTCCACGGCGATTTTCGGAGGGATGAACATGAGTAATCAAAAGGCCGTCGTCAAGGCCGTTTGCATCAGCGAAAAGAAGGGCCAGCAGAAGCACCCGGTGGACGCGATCCGCCTGGAGCCCCATCTGGGCATCCCGGGGGACGCCCACGCGGGAGACTGGCACCGGATGGTCAGCGTCCTCTCGGTGGAGAGCGTGGCGCGCCTGCAGGAGAAGATCCCCTTCCCCCTGCTGCCCGGCGCCTTTGCGGAAAATGTGCTGGTGGAGGGGATCGAGGTGTCCCGTCTGCCGGTGGGAACGAAGCTGCGCATCGGCTCGGCCCTCTGCGAGGTGACCCAGATCGGCAAGGAGTGCCATGCCGACTGCGCCATCCGCCGCCAGGCGGGGGACTGCGTCATGCCCCGGGAGGGGATCTTTGTCCGCGTGCTGGAGGCGGGGGAGGCCCGCCCCGGCGATACGGTGGAGGTCGTGCATGGATAAACAGGAGATCACCGCCCTGCTGGAGGGCGTCGCGGCCGGAACCACCACGGTGGAGGAGGCGGTTTTGAAGCTGAAGACCGCGCCCATCCGGGAGCTCGGGGCCTACGCCAAGGTGGATCTGCACCGGGGGCTGCGCCAGGGCGTGCCGGAGGTCATCTACGGCGCGGGCAAGACCCCGGAGCACATCCTGGGCATCGCAAGGGCCATGCGGGAGGCGGGGCAGGAGACCGTGCTCATCACCCGCATGAGCGGGGAGGCCGCCGCCCTGGTGGGGGCGGAGCTGCCCCTGCGCTACGACCCCCTGTCCAGAACGGGCATCGTGGGGAAGCTGCCGGAGCCCACGGGCAAGGGCACTGTCGTGGTCGCCACCGGCGGCACCAGCGATATGAACGTGGCCGAGGAGGCCGCCGTGACCGCCGAGGCCCTGGGCAACCGGGTCGTCCGGCTCTACGACGTGGGCGTGTCCGGCATCCACCGGCTGCTGAGCCATCTGGAGGAGATCATGAGCGCCCGGGTCATCGTGGCCGTGGCCGGCATGGAGGGGGCGCTGCCCTCGGTGATCGGGGGCCTGGCCGACTGCCCGGTGATCGCCGTGCCCACCAGCGTGGGCTACGGAGCCAGTCTCGGCGGGATCGCGGCGCTTTTGAGCATGCTGAACTCCTGCGCCAGCGGGGTCTCGGTGGTGAACATCGACAACGGCTTCGGCGCGGGCTACATGGCCAGCATGATCAATCATCTGGAGTGAGTGCGTAGTGCGTAGTGCTTAGTGCTTAGGAGACGGTGAGAAAAACGAATTGTGAGAACGGATTGCCGATGCTGAGAGACTTATGACCATCCAAGATTTCTTCCATGATCACCCCAAGGCCGCGCTGGCCTTTTCCGGGGGCGTGGATTCGGCCTATCTGCTGTACGCGGGGCTCGCCTGCGGCGCGGATCTGCGGCCCTACTATGTGAAGACCCAGTTCCAGCCTCGCTTTGAATTTGAGGACGCCCTGCGCCTCTGCCGGGAGCTGGGGGCGGAGCCGAGGGTGCTGCACCTGGACGCGCTGTGCAGTCCCGACGTGGTGCGAAACGGCGCGGATCGCTGCTATTACTGCAAGGTCAATATCATGTCAAGCATTTTGGCCGCCGCGGCCCAGGACGGCTATCCCCTGCTGCTGGACGGCACCAACGCCTCCGACGACGCGGGGGATCGGCCGGGGATGCGGGCGCTCAAAGAGCTGGAGATCCTCTCACCCCTGCGGCTCTGCGGGCTCACGAAGCCCGAGATCCGGCGGCTCAGCCGGGAGGCGGGGCTTTTCACCTGGTCAAAGCCCGCCTACGCCTGCCTGGCCACCCGGGTCAAAACCGGGGAGCCCATCACCAACGAGCGCCTGCGGGCCATCGAGGAGAGCGAGGACTTCCTCTTCTCCCGGGGCTACACGGATTTCCGGGTGCGCACCGCGGGGACGGCTGCGCTGCTGCAGTTTCCGGCGGAGCAGCTGGAGCGGGCGAAGCAGGAAGAGACGGAGATCGCGGGAAGGCTTGGCGCCTTCTTTGACACCATTACCATCGACCCGAAGGGGAGAACAAGAGGATTATGAAAACGCTGTATTTTGACTGCTCCATGGGAGCGGCCGGGGACATGCTGGCGGCGGCGCTGCTGGAGCTGCACCCCGATCCGGAGGCCTTTCTGCAAAAGCTGAACGCGGCTCTGCCCGCGGGCGTCACCGCCTGGGCGGAGCGGGACGAGAAGCACGGCGTCGCCGGCACCCACTTCCATGTGGACGTCCACGGGGAAGAGGAGGGGCATGAGGACGGCCATCACCACCACCCCCATACCTCCGTCGCGGAGATCCTGGGACGCATCGACGCCCTGGACGCGCCGGAGCAGGTGAAGCAGGGCGCCACCGCCGTCTACCGCCGCATCGCGGAGGCGGAGAGCGCCGTCCACGGCGAGCCGGAGGAAAACATTCACCTCCACGAGGTGGGCTCTCTGGACGCCCTGGCGGACGTGCTGGCGGTCTGCTGGCTGATGCATGAGCTGCAGCCGGAAAAGATCGTATGCTCCCCCATTGCGGTGGGCAGCGGCACGGTGAAATGCGCCCACGGCGTCCTGCCCGTGCCCGCCCCCGCTACCGAGCGGCTGCTGCGGGGCCAGTCCATCTGGGCAGGGACCGAGAAGGGCGAGCTCTGCACCCCCACCGGCGCGGCGCTGCTGGGATACTTTGTCCGGGGCTATGGCCCGGTTCCTGCCATGATCCCGGATAAGTGCGGGATCGGCACGGGACACAAGGATTTTGCGACGGCAAATGTGCTGCGCGCCCTCTGGGGAGAGAGCGAAGGGGAAAAAGAGCCTGTCCTGGAGCTCCGCTGCAATCTGGACGACATGACGGGAGAAGAGCTGGGCTTTGCCATGGAGCGGCTTTTCGAGGCAGGCGCTCTGGACGTTTTTACAACGCCCATCGGCATGAAGAAAGAGCGTCCTGCTGTTATGTTAATGGTTTTATGTAAACCAGACCAGAAGGAAAAGCTGATCCAAAGCTTATTTCGGCATACCACCACGCTCGGCGTGCGGGAGAGCGTCTGCCTGCGTTACACGCTGCGGCGGAGCTTTCAAACGGTTCAGACGGAGGCGGGGCCGGTGCGCCTGAAAACCAGCGAGGGCTACGGCGTCCGGCGGGAGAAGCCGGAGTACGAGGATCTGGCGGCCATCGCCCGGAAGCGGGACATCTCTCTGGCGGAGGCAAGGGCAATCCTGGAGGGAGCGCTGTGAAGATCGCCGTCGTCGGCTTTGCCGGCTCCGGCAAGTCCACCCTGGCCCAGACGCTGGGTGAGCTCACCGGCGCCCCGGTGCTGCACCTGGACACGGTGCAGTTTCTGCCGGACTGGGAGATCCGCCCGGAGGAGGAAAAGCAGGCCATGGTGCGGGAGTTTCTGGATTCCCACAGCGCCTGGATCATCGACGGCAACTACCGCAGGCTCTCCTTCGAGCGGCGGCTTGCGGAGGCGGATCAGATCTGGATCCTGCTCTTCAACCGCTTCACCCGCTTCTCCCGGGTCCTGCGCCGCTATCGTCGCTATCGGGGGCAGCAGAGGCCGGACATGGCTCAGGGCTGCCAGGAAAAGCTGGACGGGGCCTTTGCCCGCTGGGTGCTCTGGGAGGGCTGCACGCCGGAGAAAAACCGGCAGATGAAGGACATCGTGCGGCAATATCCGCAGAAGAGCCACCTCTTCCTGAACCAGCTGCAGGCAGACGCCGGTCTGCGCCTCTTCCGGGAGGGACGCCTGTGAGCGCACCAGTCGCACAGAGGACGGAACTGTGTGTCTCGCGGGGGACACACAGACCCGTCCCCAGTGCTCCGGTTTTTAGTTTCTAGTTTTTAGTTTTTAGGAGACGGGAGAGACGGGGCGACCTTTGGTCGCCCGCCTTTGGCCCCCTTGCCTAAAGGGGGCTGTCGCCCGAGCAGCGCGAGGGTGACTGGGGGATATTTCGTCCTCCGGCTCCGTCGGAACGGAGAGCATCTCCTTATCGTATCCCCCCGCCCCAGTTTGCGAACTGGGGCACCCCCCTCTAGGCGAGGGGGGCTTTGCGCCAGTTCCCGCCGTCTCGCACAGAGGACGGAACTGTGTGTCTCGCGGGGGACACACAGACCCGTCCCCAGTGCTCCAATTGTTCCTCCCCCAGCGGGGGAGGATGTCGACGCGCGGGCAGCGTGCGACGTTCCCAGCTCTGCTGTCGCTTGCGACAGGTGAGGGAGAAGGTTACCCGATCAACCGGCTAAACCGAAGCGGCAAGCTTCTCCCTCATCACCCGCTTCGCGGGAGTGTTCGCTTCGCTCCTCTTTTGCCTGCAAAACCTGCCACCGGCAGCTTTTGCTTCGGCAAAAGTCCCCGCTGGGGGAAGCACAGACGCGTGTCCGACAGACGGACGACCAATGGTCGTCCCTACGGGTTCGCGATGACAGAAATCAACTTTGTCTACAATCTGAGACGCCCTGCCGCACGGCAGGGCGTCTGTTTCAATGATTATAGTTTACATAACAATAATAATACAAATTATCGTCAACCGATCCGGTTCACCGCGTCCACGAAGCGCAGGAAGGCGGCCTTGCCCTCCTCGTTCCGCTTGTAGACGCCCGCGTCGCAGAGCACCTGCAGGAACACAGCGCCGACCTCCTTGTGCAGCAGCAGCTCGGCGTTGGCCTCCGTGAAGCTGTAGCGGCCCATGAGCTCCTCCGCCCAGTCGGCGTGAGCGGCGGTGAGGGGATTCTGGCGCAGGTCTTCCCCGGCCAGGATCGCCCGCCGCAGCTCCTCCAGCTCGGTTTTCAGGCGAGAGGGCAGTACGGCCAGACCCATCACCTCGATGAGGCCGATATTCTCCTTCTTGATGTGGTGCAGGTTCTGGTGGGGGTGGTAGAGACCGAGGGGGTATTCCTCGGTGGTCAGATTGTTGCGCAGCACCAGATCCAGCTGATAATCCTCGCCCCGCCGCCGGGCGATGGGGGTGATGGTGTTGTGGGGCACGCCCTCGGTCTCGGCGTAGATCACGGCGCTCTCGTCGGTATAGCCCCGCCAGCAGCCCAGGATCCTGTCCGCCAGCTCCGCCAGGCGGAAGCGATCCGCCCCGGTGAGGCGCAGCACGGACATGGGCCACTTGACGATGCCGGCCTTCACGTCCTCATAGCCCTTGAAGGCGACCTCCGTCTCCACCGGGGCCTTGGCCATGGCGAACTCATAGCGGCCGCCCTGGAAATGGTCGTGGCTCAGGATGGAGCCGCCCACGATGGGCAGATCCGCGTTGGAGCCCACGAAGTAGTGGGGGAACTGGGTCACGAAGTCGAAGAGCTTCAAAAAGGCCGCCTTGTCGATCTTCATGGGGGTGTGCTGGGCGTTAAAGACGATGCAATGCTCATTGTAGTACACATAGGGGGAATACTGCCAGTACCAGGGAGAACCGTTGATCTCCAGGGGGATGATCCGGTGGTTCTGCCGCGCGGGGTGGTTCATGCGCCCGGCGTAGCCCTCGTTCTCCGCGCAGAGCTGGCACTTGGGGTAGCCGGACTGGGGCGCGAGGCGCGCCGCGGCGATGGCCCGGGGGTCCTTCTCGGGCTTGGAGAGATTGATGGTCACGTCCAGATCCCCGTACTCGCAGGGGTAGACCCACTTGCGGTCCCGGGCGATCCGATCCCGGCGGATGTAGTTGGTATCGCAGCTGAACTGATAGTACCAGTCGGTGGCCGCCTCGGGGCTGTGCTCGTAGAGCGCCCGGAAAATGGCCCGCACCTCGTGGGGCGGGGGCAGGATGGCGCCCATGAGCCTGGTGTCGAAGAGATCCCGGGCGGTGATGTTGTCCTCAATGATACCCCGGCGCACCGCGTCGTCGGTGAGAGCGCCCAGAATTTCGGGCAGCTCCGCCTCGACAGGCTCACCCTCGGCCTCGTCCAGCCCCATCACCTCCAGCAGGCGGTTATAAGCCCAGAGCTCGTCTCCCTCCTGGATGAGTCCGTGCTCCAGCGCGTAATCTACCAGCGCGTCAAGATAGCCCTTCATGCCTGCACCTCCTCCAGCAGAACGCCGCCCTGGGGGCGGATGGAGAGCACCTGGCAGCTGCCCTCACCCAGCACCGCCTCCATGCCGGCCTTGAAGCCGTCCAGCAGCTCCAGGGGCACAAAGGCCTGGATGGTGCCGGCAAAGCCGCCGCCGTGGACGCGCACGGCGCCCCGACCCTGCAGCAGCCGGGAGGCCAGCGCCAGACTCAGCGCCAGCTCCTGGTGCCGGGTGCTGCCCGTGGGCACCACGTTCTGCAGATAGAGCCAGCTGGAGCGGCCGGACTCATTCACCAGACTGAGGAAGCGGGCGAAATCATTGGCCTTCAGCGCCTCCACCTGCTGGCAGACCCGGCGGTTGTCGTCAAAGAAATGCATGGCGCGCAGGGCCGCCCGGTCGCCGGCAGCGGCGCGCACCTCGGGCAGGCGGGCGTAGAATTCCGCCTCGTCCACCTGACGCAGATGGGCTTTCCCGAAAACGCGGCAGACCTCCCCCATTTCCCGGGGAATGGCGGCGTACTCATCGGTGAGGTCGGCGTGGTCGGCGCCGGAGTTCACGATGCAGAGAGCGTGGCCGCAGGAAGCGAAGTCGAAGTCCAGGGGCTCCACCACGGGGTGCTCCCGGTCGGCAAAGTCGATGGTCACGATGCCGCCCACGGAGGAGGCCATCTGATCCATCAGCCCGCAGGGCTTGCCGAAGTAGACGTTCTCGGCATACTGGCCGATCTGGGCGATCTGAACGGCGTCGAGACCGCAGCCGTCCAGGTGATTGATGATCGTGCCGATGAGCACCTCGAAGGCGGCGGAAGAGGAGAGGCCGCTGCCCGGGAGCACCCGGGAAGAGACAAAGGCGTCAAAGCCGGAGACCTTGTGTCCCAAGGCGGTGATGCGCCCGGCCACGCCCCGGATCAGGCTCAGGGTGCTGCCATACTCCGCCTCGCTGGGAGCGAGATCCTTCAGCGCCACGGCGCAGAGGGGATAGCCCTCGGACTGGACGCGGATCACGTCCTCCCCGTTGGGGGCGACTGCTGCGACGGTGTCCACGCTGACGGCGCCGGCCAGCACCCGACCCAGCTGGTGGTCGGTGTGGTTGCCGCCCAGCTCGGTGCGGCCGGGGGCGGAAAAAACGAAGCGCGGACTTCTGGAATAAGTGGAAGCAAATTGCTGCTTGATCATTTCATACATATTTTTTTATCCTCCGGGATCGTAAAAATCCACGGTGAAGATACCATAAAAACGCCCGCAGGTCAACGGGGCAGGGGAAGAAAAGCGCGGGGATGGCGAAAATAAACCGGCGGGGCGATTGACCGTCATTTTGGATTCTGGTATAATATCCTGGGATAAAAGGGAAGGGTTCCCAGGGAAATGTACAGGGAGCGGAGACAATGAGAAGAGAAGGCTGGTGGCACACGCCGCTGATCCTGCTGGTGGCGGCATTGGTGCTGTTTGGATTGGTATTTCTTGAGCTCAGGGCTCGGGCGGCCAGAGCCCAGCGGGAGGAGATCCTGCTGCGGGCCGAGCCTCTGGAGCTGGAGCGGGACAGGCTGACGCTTCAGCGGGATCAGCGCCAGGCGGAGGTGGACAAGCTCTCCCGCGCCCTGGCCACGGAGCAGCTGCTGTTTCTGGAGCCGGATCCGCTGCTGATGACGGAGGTCTTTCCCCTCCTGCAGGAGCGGGGGCTCCCCGGCGTGCTGGGTCTCTCTGCGGGCAAGCTCCCCGGCGACCCGGGACAGATCAGCAGGGAAGACTATGACAGGCTCCTGGCAGCAGGCTGGGAAAGCTGCCTGGTCTATGAGGGGGGCGATGACTTCGCCGCCTGGGATCGGGACATGAGCGCGCGCCTGGCCGCCGCCGGGATCGAGAAGCCCAGAACCGTGTATTTCCCCGAGGATCGCTACGACGCCGCGCTGGATCCCCAGATCCTCGAGTGCGGCTACACCGTGGCCGTCCACCATGGGGAGAGCTTCCGCCCCCTGATCGCCGGGGAGGTGGAGGGGGAGCTTTGGCTCACCGGCGCCCACCCCTGGAACTACGAGGGCGTCCGGGAGCAGATCCGCAGCGTGGTGAACAAAGGCGGCCAGCACTGCTATACCCTGCGCTTCACGGAAGGCCGGGAGGCGTATCGTGCCGATTCTTTTCAGAACATGCTGAATTTTATTCAGCCCTTCCTGGACGAGGGGCAGCTTGTGGTGACGGGCTTTCAGCACGCCCGGGCGCTGCACGACCCGGCGCTGAACGGCGCCGATGCGGCCAGAGGACAGTGGCTGCAGGAGAAAGCGGAGCTGGACGATAGGATCCACGAGCTGGACGGGCAGATCCAGGCGATCTATGCCGAATGGAACGGAGAAGCGGATGACTGAGTTTACGGTAAAGCTGGCGGACATTCCCCTGCGGATCCGGACGATCCACCCGGAGCTGCGGCACTTTCTGCGGGACTGGCTCTCGGCGGAGGAGCCGGAGCTGACGCTGGAGATGCAGCCGGCGGACATCGAACGGGAGCGGCAGCTGGATGCGGAAAATCGTGCCCTGGAGGGGCTGCCCCCCTCCCGCTCGTCAGACTGCAATCTGGAGATGCTGGCGGTCTACCGGAAGCTGGCGGAGGAGCTGGTGGAGCGGGATATCCTGCTGTTTCACGGCTCCGTCATCGCCGTGGACGGCAAGGCCTATCTCTTCACCGCCAAAAGCGGCACCGGCAAGAGCACCCACACCCGCCTCTGGCGTGAGGCTTTCGGGCAGCGGGCGGTGATGATCAACGACGACAAGCCCCTGCTCCGTGTGGGCGAGGGGGGCGTCACCGCCTACGGCACCCCCTGGAACGGCAAGCACCGCCTGGGCGGCAATCTCTCCGCCCCGCTGAAGGCGCTCTGCGTCCTCACCCGGGACGAGAGAAATCACATCGAACGCATCACGCTGGAGGACGCCTTTCCCATGCTCTTCCAGCAGTGCTATCAGCCGGAGCAGGCGGAGAAGATCCCCCGGGTGCTGACGCTGCTGGAGCGCCTGGGCAAAACCGTCGGATTATACCGTCTGGGCTGCAATATGGAGCCCGAGGCGGCGATCATATCCTATCAAGGAATGCAGGAGGAAGAAACATGAAGCTGAAACCCGGATTTATCACCCACAACGTGGGCAAGGAGCAGATGATGGTGGCGGCCGGCCCCGCCGCGAAGCAGTTTCACGGCCTGGTGCGCTCCAACGAGACCGCGGCCTTTATCGTCAACTGCCTCAAGAAGGAGACCACGGAGGAGGCCATCGTGGAGGCCATGCTGGAGCAGTATGACGCGCCGCGGGAGACCGTCGCCCGGGACGTGCACCGGGTGGTGGAGCAGCTGCGCCAGATCGGTGCCCTGGCATGACGAGCTTCGAGGAAGAGCTGGCGCGATCCGGCAGCATCGTCTTTACCAACAGGGGCGTCAGCATGATGCCCCTGCTGCGCCAGAACCGGGATCTGATGGTCATCGAGAAGAAGGGAGCGTCGCGCTGCAAAAAGTATGACGTGATCCTCTTCAAGCGGGGCGAGAAATATGTGCTGCACCGGATCCTCAAGGTGCGGGAGCGGGACTACTATGTGGCGGGGGACAACTGCCGCAAGGGCGAGAGTGTGAAGGAGAGCCAGATCCTGGGCATCCTGACCCAGGTGGTGCGGGACGGGAAGACCGTCACCCCCGAGGATCCCGCCTACCGGCGCTACGTCCGCCTCTGGTGCGGCCTGTACCCGCTCCGCATGGGCCTGTTCTTCCTGCGGGACGGGGCGCGGCATGTGGCCCGCCGGGCAAAAAAACTGCTGAAACGGAACTGAGCCATGAAAAAACAGGAGACTGCGCTGCGCTGGCTGAGCCGGACGGCGGGGAAGGACAAACTGTATATCGGCCTCCTGGTGCTGACCCAGGCCATTCTGGGCGGCAGCGGGGTGCTCTACGCCGTGCTGCTGCGGGATCTGATCGACGCGGCGGTGGCCCACAGCCGGGACGGCATGTGGCGCAGCGCGGTATATCTGGTGCTGCTGGTGCTCTCGCAGCTGCTGCTGCGGGCGCTGAGCCGCTTTTTGCGGGAGTTTTCCGCCTCCAGTCTGGAAAACCGCTTCAAGAAGCGCCTGTTCTCCTGCCTGCTGCGGAAGGACTACGCCTCCGTCACCGCCGTCCACTCCGGCGAGTGGATGAACCGCCTGACCAGCGACACCGCCGTGGTCTCAAAGGCCCTGGTGAACCTGCTGCCGAATCTGGCGGGGATGCTGGTGCGCCTCATCGGCGCGCTGGCGGCGCTGTTGATCCTGGAGCCCAAATTCGCCGCCATCCTGATCCCCGGGGGACTTTTGCTGATGGCGCTGACCTACAGCTTCCGCCGGGTGCTCAAGGCCCTGCACAAGCGCATCCAGGAGGCGGACGGCGCCCTGCGGATCTTCCTGCAGGAGCGGCTGGGGAGCCTCTTGGTGCTGCGCAGCTTCGGCGCGGAGGAGCGCAGCGGAGAGCTGGCGGAGGAGCGGATGAAGAAGCACCGCGCCGCCCGCATGCGCCGCAACCACATCTCGAACCTATGCAATGTTGGCTTCGGCCTGGTGATCCAGGGGGCCTACCTGGGCGCCGCCATCTACTGCGCCATCGGGCTCTTCAACAGCACCCTCAGCTACGGCACCCTCATGGCGATTTTGCAGCTGGTGGGGCAGATCCAGGCGCCCTTCTCCAACATCTCCGGCCTTGTGCCGGAGTATTACGGCATGATCGCCAGCGCCGAGCGCCTCATGGAGCCGGAGCGCTTTGAGGAGGACGAGGCTTCTCCCCGGAGCCACGGGGAGATCCGCCGCTTTTACGGGGAGGAGTTTCGCGCCCTGGGCCTGCGGGACGCCTGCTTTACCTATCAGCCGCCGGTACGGGGGGAGGAGGATACCCCCATGCCCGTGGTGCTGGAGCAGCTCTCGCTGGAGGTGCAGAAGGGCGAATTCGTCGCCTTCACCGGCCACTCCGGCAGCGGCAAGAGCACGGCGCTGAAGCTCCTCATGAGCCTCTACCCCCTGGACAGCGGAGCGCGCTATCTGAAAACCGGGACGGGGGAGCTGCCGCTGGACGCCTCCTGGCGTGGGCTCTTCGCCTATGTGCCCCAGGGCAACCAGCTTCTCAGCGGCACGATCCGGGAGATCGTGGCCTTTGGAGACGCGGATGGCATGCGGAAGGAGAAGGAGCTCTGGCGGGCGCTGCGCGTCGCCTGCGCGGAGGACTTTGTTTCCGCCCTGGACAAGGGGCTGGACAGCCCCCTGGGCGAGAGCGGCGCCGGCCTCTCCGAGGGGCAGATGCAGCGTATCGCCATCGCCCGGGCGGTGTTTTCCGACCGGCCGGTGCTGCTGCTGGACGAGGCCACCAGCTCCCTGGACGCGGAGACGGAAAAGCGCGTGCTGGAAAATCTGCGCGCCATGACGGATCAGACCGTTCTCATCGTGACCCACCGCCCCGCCGCCCTCTCGATCTGCGACAAGCGCATCGACCTGGCCGGGGAGTAGTGGGGGGAGTAGGGAGGCATGCCCTCATGCCTCCCTTAAAGTGAACAGTGAAGAGTGAAAAGAGAACAGTGAAGAGAGAATTCGCAGGGGCGGATTCTCTCTTCGCTGTTCTCTGTCGCCCCCGTAGGGAGCGATCCCCAGATCGCTCCGCCAACCTGCGCCCGCGTCCGACAGGCGGGCGACCACAAGGGTCGCCCCTACGTCGTGAACGAAGGTTTCCCCGTAGGGGCGGCTATCAGCCGCCCGCCTGTTGGGCAAACGCCGGATCTGCGGCCGAGCAATGCTCGGCCCTACGGGAAAAACGGGCGTCGGCCCCTACGGGGGAATGCGGATTGCCATGCCAGTGTGCGCACTGGCTCGCAATGACAAACGGGGGACGATGTGAACAGGGAAGAGGTACGAATTACTGTTCCCTGTTCCCTCTTCACTTTTCACTGTTATCTGTTCACTATAAGGCAACACCCCCGGATTGCTCCGGGGGTGTTGCCTTGTGTCAGGATGCTTACAGATTATAATACTTCTCAAACTCCGCCGGGTGGGGGATCTGGCTGAGCTCCAGGCACTCGGCCCGCTTGCGCTTGATGAAGCTCTGCAGCAGCTCCTCGGGGAAGACGCCCCCTGCGGTGAGATAGTCGTGATCCTGCTCCAGGGCGTCCAGCGCCTGATCCAGAGAGGTGGGCAGGTGGTGGAGCTTCCGCTTTTCCTCCTCGGGCAGGTGGAAGAGGTTCATGTCGTAGGGGCCCCAGCCCTTCTCGTGGGGGTCGATCTGCTTCTGGATGCCGTCCAGCCCGGCCATCAGAATGGCGGCGTAGCAGAAATAGGGGTTGCAGGTGGCGTCCGGGTTGCGAAGCTCGAAGCGGCGCAGCTTGGGGCTCTTGGCATAGGCAGGGATGCGGATGACGGCGCTGCGGTTGGAGGTGGCGTAGCCCACCGTCACCGGCGCCTCGAAGCCCGGCACCAGGCGCTTGAAGGAGTTGGTGGAGGGGTTGGTGATGGCGCAGAGGGAGGCGATGTGCTGCAGCAGGCCGCCCATGAACCAGTGGGCCTCCTTACTCAGATGGGAGTAACCGTTGTCGTCGGAGAAGACGGGCTCCCCGTCCTTCAAAAGCAGCATGTGCACGTGCATGCCGCTGCCGGCCTCGCCGTAGACGGGCTTGGGCATCAGCGTGGCGCTGTAGCCGTACTTGCGGGCTACGTTGTGGATGATGTACTTGATCATCATGCTGCCGTCGGCCATCTTGGACATCTGCATCAGCAGCGGCTCGATCTCGTACTGGCCGGCGCCGCCCACCTCCGGATGGTGATACTTCACGGGGATGCCCGCCTTTTCGATCTCCAGGCACATTTCGCTGCGGCACTCGTAGCTGGGATCCAGGGGCTTTGCCACGTGATAATTCTTCTGGAAGGGCACCACGCAGCCGCTGCCCTCGGTGTCGCTGTTCCAATAGGCCTGCCTGGTGTCCAGATGCACGCCGATGGCGTTGTTGGTCACCTTCCAGCCGATCTCGTCGAAGAGATAGAACTCAAACTCCGGCAGGATCAGCATGGTGTCGGCGATGCCGGTGTCCTTCATATACTGCTCCGCCGCGGCGACGATGTTGCGGGGGTACTGCTTGAGCGGGCGGTTGTTGGGGTAGTCGATGATCATGGCGTTGCCGATCATCGAGAGGGTCTTGATGCTGCTGAAGGGTTCGATCATGGCGCTGTCCAGATCGGGGATGTAGACCATGTCGCTCTTCTCCACCACGGCGTAGCCATAGTTGGAGGCGTCGAAGCCGATGCCGTTGATCATCGTGTCCTCGTTGAAGTGGGCGGCGGGGATGGTCACATGGCGGAACTGACCGTCGATGTCCACCACCTTGAAGTCCACCATCTGGATGTCCTGCTCCTTGATCATCTGCATGATCTCTTGCGCGGTTCTTGCCATAGCTCTCCTCACTTCTCTGCCTGAAAAGGCTTGTTATCATCCGGGTCATGAAACCCAAGGCATACTATAGCAGCTTTCCGTCATTTTGTACATCATTTTTCGAGAGAAAAATAAATATTTTGGGAAACATACCGGAAAACGGCCGGGTGAGGCGGGCGATTCTTTGCCGCGCCGGAAAAAAATTTCCCCTTTCCTCTGGACGGATGGGCGAAAACCCGATACAATAGAAAAAAAGACAACAGGAGGATAGCACCATGCTGCAATCGCAAGTTCGCGCCGGATCCTGGATGCTGGAGCAGGACAAGGTCCTGCTGGCCAGCCACACCGTCGACCGCCCCTTTGCCACCGCCGTGAAGCGGGAGAAGAGCTATCAGGAGAACCGGGGCACCTATAAGGAGACCGTGCGGGAGACTGCCCGCATCCCCCTGACCAAGGTGAAGCGGGAAGGGGAGGAGATCGTCTTCTCCGACGAGGGGCACAGCCTGCGCATGAAGGCGGAGAGCCGCCCCCGGGGCGTGGAGCTGTTCCTTACCGGCGAGGAGGGCTGGGCCTACGAGTTTTCCCTGCCCGCTATGGAGGACGAGTGCGTCTTCGGCGGCGGCGAGCAGTACCGCCAGGTGAACCTCCGGGGCGAGCGGGTGAAGAACTTCGTCTCTGAGCACATCAAGGCCACCACCATCCTGGAAAAGGCGCTGGTGCCCCGGGCGCTGTATCGGGAGAAGAAGGCAGCCAGCATCGGCACCTACGCCCCCATGCCCGTGTTCGTCACCGACTCCGGCCGCCTCATCCGCTTCGATACCGCCTCTGACGGCTGGGCGGACTTCGGCAAGGAGGAGTACCGCTTTCAGTACGACCGCTGCCCCGCCTCGCTGACCCTGCAGAAGGGCGGCAGCTTCCAGGAGCTCTCGGCCCTGCTCTCCGTCCAGATCCCCAACCGCCAGTATCTGCCCGACTGGTGCCTGGACGGCATGATCCTGGGCGCCCAGGGCGGCACCGAGGAGGTACTGCGCAAGACCTTCTCCCTGCTGGACGCGGGGGCGGAGATCTGCGGCGTCTGGAGCCAGGACTGGTCCGGCTGCAACAAGACCATGGCCGGCTACCAGGTCTGGTGGAACTGGGAGGCGGACGAGAAGCTCTATCCCGACATCCGCGGCATGATCCGCAAGCTCAACGAGCGGGGCGTCAAATTCCTGGCCTACATCAACCCCTACCTGGTGCGGGACAGCCGCCTCTATACCTACTGCAAGGACAAGGGCTACCTTATCACCCGGCGGGACGGCAGCATCTACCACATCAAATCCACCACCTTTGACGCCGGCATGCTGGATCTGACCAATCCCGAGGCCGTGCGCTACATCAAGGATCAGCTCATCAAGAAGAACATGCTGGAGCTGGGCGTCTCCGGCTGGATGGCGGACTTCGGGGAATACCTGCCGGTGGACTGCGTGCTCCATGACGGCGACCCCGCGGAGCTCCACAATCTCTGGCCGGTGCTCTGGGCCAAGGTCAACCGGGAGGCCATCGAGGAATACGGCGCCAAGGACGCCTTCTTCTTCTCCCGCTCCGGCTACACCGGCATCCAGACCTACGCCCCCATCCTCTGGAACGGCGACCAGCACACCGACACCACCCGGGACTACGGCATGCCCTGCGTGATGCCCGCCAGCTTCTCCCTGGGCTTCTCCGGGGTGACCATGCTCCACTGCGACATCGGCGGCTTCTTCTCCTTCCTGCGTCTCAAGCGGGACGGGGAGCTGCTGACGCGCTGGATGGAGATGTGCACCTTCTCCCTTTTGATGCGCAGCCACGAGTCCATCCGCCCCTCCGCCAACGCCCAGCCCTATGACGAGGACGTGCGGGACTACACCGTGCGCCTCACCAGGATCCACAAGGCCCTCAAGCCCTACATCGCCCGCTGCGTGTACCTGGCCTCCGAGGGGCTGCCCGCCATGCGCCCGGACTTCTGGGAGGAGATGGACGGGGAGGACAGCCGGGATCCCTACGCCTATTTCTTCGGGGAGGAGATGTTCGTCTGCCCGGTGCTGAAGAAGGGCGCCGTGAAGCGCAAGGTGTATCTCCCCCGGGGCAAGTGGGTGCATTTCTGGACGGGGAAGACCTACAAGGGCGGACGGAAGCACACCGTGCCCGCCCCGCTTGGCGAGACCCCCGTGTTCTACCGCAAGGACGGAAAATTCGCAAACCTCTTCCGGGAAGCGGCGGCGGAGCTATGAGTTTTGAGTTTTGAGTTTTGAGAATTGAGGAGATGAGGGAACGGGGTCACCCCGTAGGGGCGAGCTGTGCTCGCCCGCAGACCTTCGCCCGTGTCCGACAAGCGGGCGGCCTTGCCTCCCCTGCAAGGGGTCTTGGGTGTGGCACGGCAAGCGCAGCGCGGCCGTGACGGAGGGGTTTCCCCCGTGGCTTTGCGTTTTGCGTTCATCGTATATATAACAAAAAAGTCCAAGAGGTCAGCTGCAAAGGCTGACCTCTTGGACTTTATCTCTCAAAACTCAAAACTGAATACTCAAAACTCAGTACTTGTACACCTCAAAGCCCAGCATGCCGGCCAGAGCCTCCAGGGCCTTGACGTGGTTGCCCTTCATCACCACGAAGTGGGGCTCGAAGCCGTCCAGCACGCTCTTCTCCACGATCTCCCGGCTGTCGCTGTCCGTGCAGATCACGAGAGAGGTGCCGATGAACTGCCGGGGCTTGTCCAGCGCCTCGCCCGTAGCCAGGAAGAAGCGGAAGCTGCCGTCGGGTTCCCGGCCGATGCGGAAGATGGTGGCCTCCGGGAAGGCCTCGCAGCCGAAGTTCATAGCCGGGCCGATCTTCCGGTTGGGGTGCACGCCAATCTCGGCGCCGGTGTCCTTCCGGGCCAGGGAGCAGGCGGCGGCGCCGCAGTGCCAGAAGGTGATGGTGTTCTCCCACTCGTCCAGGCTCACCGGGTCGCCGAAGAACACCGGCTCGCCCGAAAGCTGCATGCCCACCCACATGGAGAGGGCACCGTACACGTCCGCCTCGCAGGCGGCAGCCACGCCGTCGTCATTGAGCAGGCTCAGCACCGTGCACACCGGGGTGCCGTAGGCGGTGAAGAAGTCCGGCCAGCAGCGGCTGGCCAGGGCACCGATGCCGTTTGCCTGCACATAGTCGCTGTAGGCCTTGTAGAGCCGGGCGTGATCCAGGCGGTTGCGCTCCGGGGTCTTGTCCAGCCCGCAGGTGGCACAGGCGGTTTTCTCCAGAAAGGCGGCGCAGTCCTCGTCACTGTAGCTCTTAGCCTTGTCGATGAGCTCCCGGGCCTCGATGGCCTCCAGCTCCACGCCGAAGACGCTCATGAGCTCCCCGTCCAGCGCCCGGCCGAAGCCGAAGCCCTGGGGCGTGTGGCCGATGGCGGCCAGCTTCAGACCGCGCATGGCGTGCCTGACCCTGGCGGCGGCCACCGCGGCCTTTACCGCCTCCTCCAGATCCAGCTCCTCGGGGGAGCCGAACACGTAAGAGAAGGGGCGATCGTCAAAGGCGCGGAGGGTGTTGGCGGCGGAATAGGCCCCGGTGAGGGAGTTGAGGCGCAGCCGCCCCCCGTCGATCACGGGCTCCCGCAGCGTCCAGAGCAGCACCGGGCAGTCAAAGCGGCGCAGCACCTCGGCCATGTAGGCGGCGTTGGCGAAGGTCAGATTCTGGAACACGATGAGATCCGGCTGCACAGAATCCAGCCAGGCGCGGAGCTTGTCGATGCTGAGCAGCATCTCCTCCGGGCAGAGGAAGGCGGGGTCGATCTCCCGCAGCAGCTCTTTGCTCTTGTCAAAGGCCTCCTGCGCGCTCTCCAGATGGAAGGTGGGCACGCCCACCGGGACGTAAACAGGCGTAAATGCTTTCATAAGGCACCTCACTTGCGTATATTTTGTCTTCCCGCACATCATAGTACCAAAGCCCGCCTGCTGTCAAGGAGATTGCGGTTGACAAAGTCGCCGCGGGGGCGTACAATTTTACTGTTATGGCCTATAAAACTCAAAGGAGGGACTTGAACTTGAGTCAAGATCTCAAAGAAATCTGCAAGGATATTCGCTGCGACATCATGACCACCATCGGTCATCTGGGCGTGGGGCATATCGGCGGCTGCCTGTCTCTGGCGGAGCTGCTGACGGTGCTGTACTTCAAGGAAATGCACATCGATCCCCAGAACCCCAAGATGCCCGGCCGGGATCGGCTGGTCTGCTCCAAGGGGCACGCCGGCCCCGCCATCTACGCCGCCCTGGCCAATCGAGGCTACTTTGACAAGGCGGAGCTGCTGACCCTGAATCAGAGCGGCACCCACCTGCCCAGCCACTGCGACATGAACCTCACCACCGGCATCGACATGACCACCGGCTCCCTGGGCCAGGGCTTCAGCTGCGCCGTGGGCGTGGCGCTGGGCTCCAAGCTGGAGGACGACGGCGCGACGATCTATGCCATCGTGGGCGACGGCGAGAGCCAGGAGGGTCAGATCTGGGAGGCGGCCATGTTCGCCGCCGCCAAGAAGCTGGATAACCTCATCGCCTTTACCGACTACAACAAGCTCCAGATCGACGGCCCGGTCTCCGAGGTCAACGACGTCGCCCCCCTGGCGGAGAAGTGGGCCGCCTTCGGCTGGAACGTGATCGACGTGGAGGACGGCAACGACCTGGAGCAGGTGGAGGCCGCCATCGAGCACGCGAAGCTTGGCCGCGGCGGGGAGAAGCCCACCATGGTCATCCTGAACACCAAGAAGGGCTGCGGCGTCAAGTGGATCGAGGATCTGGGCGCCGGCAACCACAACACCAATGTCACCGAGGAGCAGGCCCAGGCCGCCATTGCGGAAATTCGGGGGAGGGACTAAGCTATGGAAATGAGAGCTGTTTACGCTGAATGCCTGGCCCAGATGATGGAGCAGGACAAGCACGTCGTCGTGCTGGACGCCGACCTCTCCAAGGCCAGCGGCACCCGCAAGATGTACGATCGCTTCCCCAGGCAGATGTTTGACTGCGGCGTGGCCGAGCAGAACATGGCCTCCATCGCCGCCGGCCTCTCCAGCTACGGCTTTAAGCCCTGGATCGAGAGCTTTACCCCCTTCGCCACCCGGCGGATCTGCGACCAGATCGCCATCTCCATCTCCTATGCCAAGCAGAACGTGAAGATCGTGGGCACCGACCCCGGCATCTCCGCCGAGCTCAACGGCGGCACCCACATGAGCATGGAGGACATCGGCGTCCTGCGCTCCATCCCCGGCATCGTGATCTTTGAGCCGGTGGACGAAGTGCAGCTGCGCGCCGCCATGCCCGTGCTGAACGCCTATGAGGGGCCGGTGTATGTGCGCCTCTTCCGCAAGGTGCAGCCCGTGATCTTCCCCGAGGACTACAAGTTCGACCTCTTCAAGGCAGATACGCTCCGCGAGGGCAGGGATCTCACGATCTTCGTCTCCGGCATGGTGACCAAGGACTGCCTGGACGCGGCCGAGCTTCTGCGCGAGCAGGGCATCGACGCGGAGATCATCAATGTCCACACCATCAAGCCCGTGGATCGGGAGACGGTGATCGCCTCCGCCCGGAAGACCGGCGCGGTGCTGACGGTGGAGAACCACAATGTCATCGGCGGCCTGCACTCCGCCATTCTGGAGACCCTGGCCCAGGAGAAGATCCCCGTCTGCGCTGTGGGTGTGCCCGACCGCTTCGGCGAGGTGGGCAAGATCCCCTATCTGCGTGAGGTCATGGGCCTCACGGTAGAGAACATCGTGGAGACGGCGAAGAAGGCCGTCAGCCTGAAGTAATGCGGAATTCGGAATGCGGAATTCGGAATTGCCTCCGGTTCCGCATTCCTTTTGCGCCTTGCACCGTAGGGACGGCTATCAGCCGCCCGCTTAAGCTTCCTCGGGGAGGGAGCCTATATGGAGGAGTTCCATTGATCCCACAGCTCCCTCAGTCAGCCGCCTTCCGTGAGACGGCGTCTGCCAGCTCCCTCGGGGAGGGAGCCTATATTGAAAGGAAAACCCCTCAGTCATCCGTCTTCCGTGAGACGACGGATGACAGCTCCCCTTACAGGGGAGCCTAAGATGAAAGGAGAACCCCTCAGTCATCCGTCTTCCGTGAGACGACGGATGCCAGCTCCCCTTACAGGGGAGCCAAAAAAGAAAGGAGATTGTATATGAAAATTGCGATCGGCAGCGATAAATCCGGCTTCTCCGCCAAGGAAGCCATCAAAGTGTATCTCACCGAGTCCGGCGCGGACTTTGACGATCTGGGCACCGTGGACTTAAACCAGGTGCACCCCTACTATCAGGTGGCCTCTGAGGTGGCTCCCCTGGTGCAGAACGGTACTTACGACCGGGCTATCCTCATCTGCGGCACCGGCGCCGGCATGTGCGTGGTGTCCAACAAGTTCAAGGGCGTCTATGCCGTGGCCTGCGAGGGCGTGTACTCCGCCAAGATGGCCCGCACCATCAACAACGCCAACATCCTCTGCATGGGCGGCTGGATCGTCGGCCCCGAGATGGCCGTGGAGATGACCAAGACCTTCCTCGCCACCGACTGGTGCCAGGATCTGGAGGATTGGCGCGCCGCCAATATGCACAAGTTCGCCCTGCAGGTTTCCGCCATCGAGGACAAGATCTATGACAAGTGAGTTCATCTATGCCCAGCCGGTGAAGATCTTCTTCGGCCAGGGCGAGTTTCAGAAGCTTGGCGCGGTGCTGGACGAGCTGGGCGTCACCCGGGCGGTGCTCTGCTGCGGGCGGCACTTTGCCCCCCAGGCGTCTCTGCTGATGGAGAAGGAGCCGCGCATCGCGGCCGTTTTCACTGAGGTGGAGCAGAATCCCCAGCTCTCCGGCATCACGGAGACTACCCGCCTCTGCCGCGTCCACGCGGCCGACGGCGTCATCGGCATCGGCGGCGGCAGCTCCCTGGACACCGCCAAGTTTGCCGCGGCCGTTGCGCCGAACCCCGGCGAGCCCATCGACTACTACGAGGGCAAGCGCCCGCTGAACGCCCAAAACCGGCTCCCCGTGGTGGCCGTGCCCACCACCGCCGGCACCGGCAGCGAGGTGACCCAGGTCTCCGTGGTAAGCCACGGAACCGAGAAAAAGACCATCAATAACCCGGCCTTCATGCCCGCGGCGGCCATCGTGGATCCGCTGCTCTCCGCCTCTGTGCCGCCCCGCACCACCATGAACACGGGCCTGGACGCCATGGCCCACGCCCTGGAGGGCTACTGGAGCCGGAACCACCAGCCCATCCCCGACCTCATGGCCATCGAGGCCGTGCGCCTGATCCTGGGGAATCTGGAGCGGGCATACCGGGACGGCGGCGACCTGGAGGCCCGGAGCAGCATGGCCCTGGCCGCGCTGCTGGGCGGGCTGAGCTTTGCCCTGCCCAAGACCGCCGCCAGTCACGCCTGCAGCTATCCGCTTTCCGAGGACTATCACCTGCCCCACGGGGAGGCCTGCGCCTTCACCCTGGACAGCCTGGTGAAGATCAACGCCGACGAGCGGCTGGAGCATCTGTGCCATGCCGTTGGCCTCAAGGATACCGACGAGCTTGCCGCCCGCATCCGGGCGCTGAAGGCGCTGGGCGGCCTGCGCAGCAGACTGTCCGACCTGGGGGACGTGGATCTTGCGAAGCTCTGCCGGGACTGCGCCGCCCACCCGCTGATGAAGAATAACCCCGTGAGCCTGGACGAGGAGGCGCTGCGGGAGATGTTTGAAGCCCTGGCATGAAAAGCACGTTGAAAACCGCCGGCATGTTCGGCGGGATGATCCTGTCCTGGTCGATCTATTACGCCGCCAGCAAGGTGCTGGTGGGGGAGACCGGATCGCCGCTGCTGGCGGGCTTTCTGCTGCGTACGGCGGCGCTGGTGTTCCTCACGGTGCAGCTGCTGCTGGACGGCAGCTTTACCCGGCTCTTCCACCAGGGCAAGGCGGTGAAGATCCTGCTGATGATCGGCGTCTTCGGCTTCCTGCTGGATCTTTTTGCCAATCTGGGCTACGCCGGGGGCAGCCTCTCCACCGGCACGGCGCTTTTGAAGACCGACGTGCTGATGGTGAATCTGGTCACCGTGATCCTGTATAAAAAGAAGCTCTACGCCTCGGACTGGCTGGGCACCTTCATCATGCTGCTGGGGGTGCTGCTGGTGCTGGGCGTGGACTTCGGCAGCATGTCCCTCAACGGCTACGACCTGTTTTTCCTGCTCTCCGCCGCCTGCGTCACCGCCAACGCCTTCATCATCAAGCGCGCCCAGGACAAGTACCACGAGGACGCGGACATGATCTCCTATTACAATAACGGCGTGGTGCTGCTGCTCTTCGCCGCCTCCGCCGGGGTGACGGGGGATCTGGGCGGCTTCGACTGGGGGAGTCTGCGCACGCTCTGGTGGCTGGTCGCCCTGGGCGGTCTTGCCCAGACGGGGATCTATTTCTTCTACTACCGCAATCTCAAGACCCACGAGGTCTGGGAGGTGAAGCTGGCGCTGCTGCTGATGCCGGTGCTGAGCTGCTTTATCGGCGTCTTCTTCCTGGCGGAAGAGCTGACGGCCAAAAAGCTCCTTGGTATCGGGATCGTGCTGGCCGGCGCGGCGCTGCTCTTGCTGCGGAGCAAGATGCATCCCCGGGAGGAAAGGAAGGAATGAAGGAATGGTTCTTCTTCCTTCCTTTCTTTCTGTCCTTGCATAATCCGGAATTGTATTGTATACTGCCTATAAGCGCACATTTTTGGTTCGCTATATGTAAAAATATTGAGGGAGAGAATCATATCATGGCTGAACTGAGACCGAAAATCGTCAAGCTCTGTCATATCGTCGGCGGCCTCACCGGCGTTGTGAACAAGATCGACGAGAACGCCCCCGAGTATTATTCCCTGGCCAGCATCGTCACCGACGATGAGGCCGATGTTGCCATCGCCGCCGGTCTGCGCAAGGAGCGCACCGTGGGCTACCTGGCCAAGAAGGTCGGCAAGCCCGTGGAAGAGGTGGAGAAGCTGGCCAAGCATCTGGCCTGGATCGGCGTGTTCCGCTGCACCTACGACGAGAAGCTGGGAGAAGACGTGTACTTCATGCAGATCTTCGCCCCCGGCATCATGGAGATGCTGGTGAACAACCAGGAGCTGCTGAACACCCATCCGGAAGTGGGCAAGGCCTTCGAGGAGTATACCCGCATCCGCATGGAGACCATGTCCCCCCTGATCCCCAACGGCTACGGCCTGATGCGCGTTGTCCCCGTGGAGAGCGCCATCAAGGATCTGCCCGGCGTCAGCCCCTATGAGAAGCTCAGCTACTATCTGGACAAGTATGACACCTTCTCCGTGTCTCCCTGCTCCTGCCGCGCCTCCCGCACCTCCATCGGCGACGGCTGCGGCCACCTGGCCGAGGAAATGTGCATCCAGATGGGCAAGGGCGCGGAGCACTACATCCGCTCCGGCCGTGCCCGCAGGATCACCAAGGAAGAGGCACTGGAGATCATCAAGCGCGCCGAGGACAACGGCCTCATGCACGACATCCCCAACATCGAAGAGGTGGGCGACAGCGCCGCCATCTGCAACTGCTGCTCCTGCGCCTGCTTCGGTCTGCGCGTGGGTCTGATGTTCGGCGCCCGGGACGCCATCCGCTCCAACTTCCAGGCGGAGGTGGACGAGGCCAAGTGCGTGGCCTGCGCCCAGTGCGTGGAGGTCTGCCCCGCCAACGCCCTGAAGCTGGGCCAGAAGCTCTGCACCACGGTGAACATCGCCCCCGCCAAGTACACCAAGCTCTCCGAGACGCTGCTGGCCAAGAACGCCTGGAATCCCGACTACCGGGAGAACCGGGAGGACGTGGTTCCCACCGGCACCGCCCCCTGCAAGGTGGCCTGCCCCGCCCACGTTCCCATCCAGGGCTACCTGAAGCTGGCCGCCCAGGGCCGCTACAAAGAGGCTCTGGAGCTCATCAAGACCGAGAACCCCCTGCCCGCCGTCTGCGGCCGCATCTGCAACAAGCGCTGCGAGGCCGAATGCACCCGCGGCGGGGTGGACGAGGCTGTCGCCATCGACGAGGTCAAGCGCTTCATTGCCGACCACGACCTGCAGAGCGAGCACCGCACCGTGCCCAAGATGCTCAACCAGACCGGCAAGCCCTTCACCGAGAAGATCGCCATCATCGGCGCCGGCCCCGCGGGTCTGAGCTGCGCCTACTACCTGGCCCTCAAGGGCTACCCCGTCACCGTCTTTGACCGCAACCCGGTCCCCGGCGGCATGCTCACCATGGGCATCCCCAACTTCCGCTTGGAGAAAGACACCCTGAACGCCGAGATCGACATCATCCGCGAGATGGGCGTGGAGTTCAAGTGCGGCGTGGAGGTCGGCAAGGACGTCACCATCCAGGAGCTGCGCGAGCAGGGCTACAAGGGCTTCTATCTGGCCATCGGCGCCCAGAAGAGCGCCAGGATCGGCGTCCCCGGCGAGGAGCTCACGGGCGTGCTGGGCGGCGTGGACTTCCTGCGGGAAGTGAACCTGGGCCATGAGGTCAAGGTCGGCAAGAACGTGGCCGTCGTGGGCGCGGGCAACGTGGCCATGGACGTGTGCCGCACGGCCGTGCGTCTCGGCGCCGAGAATACCTATATTATCTACCGCCGTTCCGAGGCGGAGATGCCTGCTGATCCCGAGGAAGTGGGCGAGGCCAAGGAAGAGGGCGTGCAGTTCCGCTTCCTCTGCGCCCCCGTGGAGATCCTGGGCGAGGACGGCAAGGTCAAGGCGCTGAAGGTGGAGCGCATGACCCTGGGCGAGCCGGACGAGAAGGGCCGCCGCAAGCCCGTGGGCACCGGCGAGTTCGAGGAGATCGACGTTGACACTGTCATCGGCGCCATCGGCCAGCGGGTGGACTTCGGCAAGCTGGATCTGGGCGAGATGAAGCTGGACAAGAAGGGCCTGGCCGAGGCCGACGCCCTCACCTACCAGACCGCGCAGCCCGACATCTTTGTGGGCGGCGACTGCTACACCGGCCCCAGCTTTGCCATCAACGCCATTGCCGCCGGCAAGGAGGCCGCCATCTCCCTGCACCGCTATGTCCATCCCGGCCAGACCCTCACCATGGGCCGTGACCGCCGCATTTACCGCGCGCTGGACAAGGAGCATGTGCAGCTCACCGTGGGCAGCTACGACAGGGAGCACCGCCAGGAGCGGGGCTACAACGCCGAGAAGGCCAAGACCTTTGCCGACGCCCGCGTGACCTTCACCGAGGAGCAGGTGCGCAAGGAGACCGCCCGCTGCCTGGGCTGCGGCGCCACCAAGGTGGATCCGTACCTCTGCATCGGCTGCGGCATCTGCACCACTCGCTGCAAGTTCGACGCCATCCATCTGAAGAAGGTGCGCGATTGGCACGCCGGTTCCTTTGAGACCATGCCCATCAAGGCCGCGGCCGGGCTTGTCAAGAAGGCGGGCAACATCGTCAAGCACGCTGTGGTGAAGTAATGCACGAGCTGGGAATCTGCGATGCCCTGCTGAAAATGATCCGGGGCATCATGAAGGACGAAGAGCTGACCGAGGTGGAGCGCATCACCGTGGAGGTGGGCTCTCTCAGCGGCGTCGTGCCCAGGTTCCTGGAGGATTGCTGGGAGGCGGTGGCCGACGGAACGGAGCTGGAGAAGACGGAATTCGTCGTCGAAGAGCTCCCGGGCACCGCCCGGTGCATGGACTGCGGCGAGCAGTTCATCGCCGACCTGAACGACCTGAGCTGCCCGAAGTGCAAGGGCAAAAAGCTTCTGCCCCTCACCGGCCGGGATCTGACCCTGAAGGAGATCCTGGCGCCATAATGACCAAAGCGGGCTGTGAAGGAGGCGACTTCTTTGCAGCCCGCGTTTTGCACCGAAAGGATGGGATCACGCCATGCATTTTGTGGACGCGAAAGGGATCCTGACCGGGAGCGGCGGTTCTTCCGGAATGAACATCTATCGCGGCTGCCTGCACGGCTGCATCTACTGCGACAGCAGAAGCCGCTGCTATGGGTTCAGCCACCCCTTTGAGGATATCGAGGTGAAGCGGAACGCGCCGGAGCTGCTGGAAAAAGCGCTGCGGGCCAAACGGCAAAGGTGCATGATCGGCACGGGCTCCATGTCCGACCCCTATCTGCCCTGCGAGGAGCAGCTGGGTCTGACCCGGAAATGCCTGGAGATCATCCTGCGCTACGGCTTCGGCGCCGCCGTTCTGACCAAATCCGACCGGATCCTGCGGGACATCGATCTGCTGGATGAGATCAACCGCTCGTCCAAATGCGTGGTGCAGATGACGCTCACCACCTACGACGACGCCCTTTGCAAAATACTGGAGCCGCATGTGTGCAATACGAAAAGGCGGATCCAGGTGCTGGAGCAGATGGGAGAGCGGGGGATCCCCACCGTGGTCTGGCTCTGCCCGATCCTGCCCTATCTGAACGACACGGAGGAAAACCTCCGGGCGATCCTGGACGAGTGCGTCCGCATCGGGGTAAAGGGGATCGTCTGCTTCGGCATGGGCTTGACGCTTCGGGAGGGGAGCCGGGAATACTTCTACGCGGCCCTGGATCGGCATTTCCCGGGGCTCAAGAGCAGGTATATCCGCCAATACGGAAACGCCTACGAGCTGCCGAGTCCGAATAGCGATGCGCTGATGGGGCTTTTTCACAAGACCTGCGGGGAAAACGGCATCCTCTCCACCCCGGAGGACTGCTTCCGCTACCTGGGGGAGCTGCCGAAGCGGGAGAGGCAAATGAGCCTTTTCGACGAGGATGCGGGCTCGGGCTTGTAAAAGCAAGAAAAAACCGGTATAATCAAGCTGGTGATGCATATGACAAATTACAATGAACTGAACGCCCAACTGAAAAGCCTCATTGAGGGCGTGCCCCATAAAATCGCAAACCTGGCCAACGCCTCCGCTCTGCTCTGGCAGGGGATGGAGGGGCTGAACTGGGCAGGCTTCTACCTGCGCAAGGGGGACAGGCTGGTGCTGGGGCCCTTCCAGGGCAAGCCCGCCTGCATCGAGATCCCCCTGAGCCGGGGCGTCTGCGGCGCGGCGGCGCGGGAAAAGAAGACCCAGCGGGTGGAGGACGTGCACGCCTTCCCCGGGCACATCGCCTGCGACTGCGCCTCCAATGCGGAGATCGTGGTGCCGATCCTCGTGGGGGGAGAGGCGGTGGCCGTGCTGGATCTGGACAGCCCTCTGACCGGGCGCTTCAGCCCGGAGGATCAGCAGGGGCTGGAGGCCTTTGCGAAGATCCTGGAGAACGAGTGGGAGAACATGGCATGATCGAGAGAGTTGATTTCGCCCGGGCGAAAGCCATCCTGGACGCGGAGCCGGAGGCCGTTCTGCTGGATGTGCGGGAGGAGGCGGAGTATATCACCGGCCACGCGGTGAACGCGGTGCTCCTGCCCGTGGACGAGCTCACGGACGAAGCGGCGCTGGACGCGATCCCGGAGCTTTCCACCCCGGTGCTGGTCTACTGCCGCTCCGGTTATCGCAGCAATGTGGCCGCCCACAAGCTGGAGGACTACGGCTATGAGCGCATCTACGATATCGGCAGCCTGATCGGCTGGCCCTACGGGCTGGAATGAGCCGCTTTTCCCGGAAAAACTCCAAATTTCTGTTGCAATTTTCAAAAAACGCGGTATAGTAAAATCATGCAAGGTCGAAACAAACAAGCTAACAGGAGGGAAAACTATGGGTAAATTTGTATGGAAAACCACCAAGGCCGGCTTCCGCTTCAACCTGCTGGCCACCAACGGACAGGTCATCGCCACCAGCGAGACCTATTCCTCTGAGGCTGCCTGCCTCGCCGGCATCGAGAGCGTGCGCAGCAGCTGCTTGGGCGGCATCGAGAACCAGACCGTGGAGAATTTCGAGACGCTCACCCACCCCAAGTTCGAGGTCTACACCGACAAGGCCGGCGAGTTCCGTTTCCGCCTGAAGGCGCGCAATGGCCAGATCGTCGCCGTCAGCGAGGGCTACAAGAAGCTGGAGAGCTGCCTCAACGGCGTGGACAGCGTGAAGAGAAACGCCCCCGAGGCCCCTGTCGTGCAGGAGGAGCCCGTCAAGCACGATCTCCCCGAGACGCCGGAGCTGCAGTAAGCCAAATGACAGAAGATACCCCGTACCTTTTTGCGGTACGGGGTATCGTTCTTTTTTGTGGTTCTTTCCGGACTGTTTTTGAAAAGGCGCACATCGGTTTCGATGTGCTTATTTTCGCATCAGGCCACCAGCCACTTGTACTTCTCCACGCTGTAGAGCGGAACGAAGGGCAGCAGGATGGGCACGGTCTTGACGAACTTCTGGTACTCGGGATCCTTGCCGTAGCGCTTGTTCTGGCGGACCTCCAGACGGCGGGCGCCGGAGAACATGACGAAGATGATGCCGCAGTAGCCGACAGCGCAGAGGACCCACTGCCACCAGCTGGTAACGCCGCCGATGCCGGAGAGCAGCACGCCGGTCCAGAAGATCATCTCGCCCAGGTAGTTGGGGCAGCGGACGATGCGGAAGAGGCCGGTGTCCACCCAGCGCTTGGGATTGACCTTCTTGGCCTTGTTCTTCTGGATGTCGGCCGCGGACTCCAGGGTGATGCCGGAGACCATGATCACGGCGCCCACGAAGACCATCACGTTGTCCGTAACTCCGGCAGGGGCGTTCCACATGCGGAAGAACACCGGGGAGACCTGGGTGGCGTAGAGCAGGGCGCAGGTGATCCAGATAGCCAGCTTCACGCCCATGGGGACCTTGCTGCCGTCCTTGATTTCGCCCACCATGTTTTTCTTGTAGGAGCTGCTCTTCAGCTCGCGATAGGCCAGATAGCCGCCCAGCCGGCATCCGTAGAGGAAGAAGATCACACAGCAGATGACGGTGCCGAGCGTCAGAGTCTTGTGGAACAGGATCAGCATCAGGACGCCGGCGGCGGCAATGGAGAAGCCGTAGCCCAGGGAGATGAACCAGACGTAGTTTTTAAAGCCGATGGAGCTTACCACCATAGCCAGGGCAAAAAGCAGGAAGAAAAACCAACCGGGATATGCAAAAGCAGATGCAGCAACCTCAGTAACTTCAGGTGTCATAACACTTAGCCTTCTTTCCTTTTTTCTATTCGTATGCTTGCTTACAGTTTATATTCCCGCAGGCCGGCCTTGTGCAGGCCCAGAGTGCCGCCCAGCAGCAGAAGCATGCCCAGGGTGTTGACGCCCTGCTCCAGCCAGTTGGCGGCGGCGCTGTTGTCGCCCCGGGAGGACAGGTATCCCATCCCCATATAGGTGACAAAGCAGAGGATGAACACGGGGATCAGCGCCTTTTTCTTCAACTTCCCTGCCAGCACGGCGAGACAGGCGCAGACAGCGCCGTGGCCCAGCACCATCATGGCCACGAAGACCATGCTGCCGCTGAACAGGGGTGGCGCGGCCAGGGCCAGCGCGGTGTTTTTCCGACCGACGAACGTCAGGACGATCCCCAGGCCCGCCAGCAGGAAGCCCAGCGAGCTCATGGGCAGAAACAGGGTGTTGAGCACCTGGAAATCGCAGATCCCGGCGGCATACAGGGTCTTCCACAGGGCCTTGAGAAAGCCCGCCGTGAAGACGTTGATGGTGCCGGCGGCAAAGCAGGCGAAGGCGTACTTGGGCATCTTGTTGTAAAGATCCCGCTGCAGCAGCACCAGGCTGATCAGATACAGGATCACCGGCACAAAGTCCACAAGGCCCATCAGCACTGTGAATTCATAGATCTCCTGTTCCATCGCGCCCTCCTCAGCCCTTGCCCTTCTCCTTGGCGCGCTTGTCGTTGATGATCTGCATCTCCTTGGCGGTGATCTCGGTGACGCCGTGCTCCTTGGCCCACTTGACGCAGCCCTTGAGCACCGTGGGCAGGAAGATGCGCGGCACGTTCAGGATCATCTCCAGCGCGTCGTCGGTGAAGTGGACGTTAGGGTCGGTGCGGTCGGCGGCGTAGCGGACGGAGGAGAGAGTGGCGTTGCGGATGGGCAGCAGCTCCGGCACCAGACGCGGGGTCTTGGCGAACCAGAAGTTCTTGCTGTCCCGATAGCCGTGGCAGATCAGCACATTGGGCCAGTTGCGTCCCTTCACGCCGTCGATGATGTTCTGGTGATACTTGGGCTTCATCAGCATCTTGTCGATGCGCAGGATGAAGTGGGCGCCGTACTGGGTGGTGATGCCGTTGAAGTTTTTATAGGGGGGCGGATAGCAGCCGTCCACCAGCTTTCTCCCGATGTCCTCGTCGGCGTTCTCCAGGTCGCTCATCCAGGTGCACTCCATGACCTGGTAGGCCTCCGCCACCACCTTGGGCCGCGGGGTGGAGGGATCCTCCGCGATGCAGAGGCCATCCTCCAGCGTAAAGCCGAAGTCCTTCATCTTCTCCGCCGGGGTGTCGCCGGGCCAGCCCTGTGCCACGATCTTCTTGTGGAAGCCCCTGCCCTCGGGCATAAAGTTGATGGCGCAGGTCTTGCGCCCGGCCAGCAGATGCTGGGCGGTGTTGGAGGAGTTGCGGGCCTCCAGCACCATGGCATAGTAGCCCTTGCCGGCGATGTAGTAGGGGAAGCACAGGGAGTAGGAGCCGACGGACGTGCTGCCGTCCTCCGCCAGGGTGGAGATCATAACGGTGGGCATGGGGAAATAGGAGCTGGTCTGGTAAAAATTGTCTACGATGCGAAGGTCCTTGAAGCTGCTCATGAAATTACCTCTCTTTCCGTATATTCGCAAGTTTTTTTGCTCATTCCGATTTCTTTGCCTTCCTGCGGGCGTAGAGCAGGAAGAACAGCGCCAGGAACACTTCCCCGACCATGGTGATGAGGAAGTTCAGATCCAGGTTTCCCGTGGCGGGAGCCAGGGCGGCGAAGACGAACATCAGAAAGCCCGCCAGCAGGAGCAGCGGCGTTTTCTGCTTGATCCAGACGACGATCCCCGCCAGGATCACGGGGAGGATGGTGCCGAAGGCCAGCAGCATGCTCACGCCGGTGGCCCAGCCGGGGGTGGCTTCCTTGTCGGAGGCCAGGCGCAGGATGCCCGCCGTCCGCTCCGGGACCATGACGGTGGCAAAGCCCTCCGCGATCCCCAGGGCGATCACCACGCCGGTCAGCGCCCAGACGGCCAGCTTCCAGGGCTTTTTGAAGTCCAGCGCATAGGCGCAGATGGGAAACAGCAGGGGGATCAGCGCCCCGTGGAACACATAGCGGAAGCGGCTGAGGAAGCGGAGCGCGGCGCCCTCTCCCAGCGCGGAGCCCAGCGCCTGGATCAGCGCGTCGTAGCAAAGGCCGAAGCTCAGCAGGGCCAGCAGCAAATACAGCGGCTGACGGGACTTGCGATAGCCCAGCAGCGCCAGCACCAGGATCAGCGCGTGGAAGACTGTGATGGCCCAGACCCAGATCGGTCCGGTGTTCAGAAGAAATTGTCTCATGTCGATCCCTTCCTCTCTACCTCCTGCGGTTTTGTGTAATTCTTACAATGGAAGTATACGCCTAATTCGGAAAGCTTGTCAACAATGGATAATAAAAACGCAGAGGTGTTCCCTCTGCGTTTTACTGTGTCGGGTTCAGCCGGCGTTTGCAATGTCGATGACCACAAACTCCGAGAAGCAGCCGGTTTTGAAGGGGATCGCCCAGCCGGAAATGCCGGAGCTTACGATGAAGCAGGTGTTGCCCCGCCGCTCCATCCCATAGCGCTGGTCATTGTAATGCATCAGCCGATCCACGATCCAGGCGGGGAAGATGTGTCCCCCGTGGGTGTGGCCGGAGAGCACCAGATCCACCTCCGCCGCGGCCTGGGCGTCATAGTCGTTGGGCTGGTGGTCGAGAACGATCAGATAGCGGGAGCGATCCAGATCCTCCGTCAGCTCCGCCATGTCCGCCCGGCCGCGCATGGAGCGATCCCGCCGACCGATGAGGGTATAGCTCTCCCCCAGGGGCAGGCTCTCGTCCGCCAGGATGGTGACGCCGTTTTCCTCCAGCGCGTCCCGCAGCTCCTGACCGGTGAAGTCCCGGTACCGATAATAGCCCTCGTCGTGATTGCCGTAGACATAGAAGACGCCGTAAGTGGTCTCCAGCCCGCCCAGAGCACGGCATGCCTCCACCATGTCCGCTTTCAGCGTGTCATCATCCACAAAGTCCCCCACCACGACCACGATATCCGGGTCTGTGGCCTGTACCCGCTCCATTTCGCGGGCAAAGCCCTCCCCGTCCAGGGTGATGCCCAGGTGGGCGTCGGAAATGAGGACGATGCGCAGCTCCTCCGAGACGGGCTTGGCGCTCTCCACGGTATAGTGGGTCTCCGTCACATGATGGGCATTATACCAGCCGATACTCAGATAAACCGCGGCCAGCAGGATGGCAAGCGTTCCCCGCAGCCAATAGGGGATCTCCTTTTTGCTGAGCTTTTTGAACAGCCAGGCCAGCAGGGCGCAGAGCAGGAAGGCTGCCGCCACATGGAGGATCACCACCATCAGGGCGAAGACATTGATGAGCCCGAAGAGCCCCAGGGCCAGCACCGGCAGGGCGGCAAGCAGCCAGGACAGCAGCTTCCGCTTCTCTCCCAGGCGCTGAAAGGCCGGGAAGCGGTGGACGCAGCGGATCAGATACCAGCAGCACAGGAGCGCGATGAGCATCAGCGCCCCCATGATCGCAAACCACATGGAACCGTCTCCCCGCTCAGAAGCCCAGGCTGTCGTTCACCAGGATCACGTGGATGCGGCCCGTGTGGCGGGAGAAGCGGGTGATCAGGAACTGGCAGCAGATGGTGTCGGGGGACTTGCAGTTCATACAGGAGCCGGTCTTGGCGCAGGGGGTGGAGAGTCCGAAGCGCTGGGCGTTGGTGGGCGCGGCCACATTGCGCGCCCGCTTCATGGCGCCGTCCACATCGTCGCAGACCTTGTTCATTCCCACGATCAGGATGACCTTTTTCGGCCCCTGGGCGATGGCGGAGACCCGGTTTGCGTTGCCGTCGATGTTCACCAGCACGCCGTCCTCGGTGATGGCGTTGGCGCTGGCCAGGAACACGTCCGCGTCATAGGCCAGCAGCATGGCCGCCCGCTTGTCCTCGTAGGCGTCCCGGTCGATGAACTTGTAGTTGCCCTGCTTCAGCGCGTCCACCAGACCGATCTCGTGAACGCTGACGCCGCCGCCCATGGTGGCGGTGCTGCCCTCCGGGATCAGCTCCAGCGCCAGCCGGAGCGCCTCCTCCCGGCTCTCGGCGTAGTAGCCGGACATGTTGCGGGACTGGAGCCCTTTGATGACCTTCTGCGCCAGCAGCGCGTTGCGTTTTACCATATTTGCGTTCATAAGAAATCCTCCTTTTTGATGCTTCTTCTGGATTATAGCAAAAAAAACGCCGTCAGGCAACGCATACTTTATATTACATTACATTCTGAAGCTGCGCAGAAAGGGGGATGATCCCGGCACCAAAAAAGTTTACGGATTATTAACACGATTCTTGCAGTAGGCATTTTTTTGTGTTACCATAAAATATGGTAAATTTGGGGGAATAGCACGATACGGCAGACGGCTGCTGCTTTCGGCAGCTTTGAGCGGCAGCGGCACCCCTCGCCTGATCCGAGAATAAAAGCGACTCACACCCGCGAAAGAACCGGAAACGGAATCTACAGGAGGACGGAATATGGCTTACAAACTGGATGCTGCATGCCTGTGCAACACCGGCAGGGTGCGCAAGAATAACGAAGACAATTTCTACTTCGACGGGAAGCGCATGGAGGCGGAGAATAACGGCCTTCCGAATCCCCTGGTCATGACGAAGAACCTCAACCAGGGCGTTTGCGTCGCCGTGTTTGACGGCATGGGCGGCGAAAACTTCGGTGAATTTGCATCCTTTGCCGCGGCGGACTGTATGCAGGCCATGATGCTTAAGCTGCAGAGCAGCCTTTCCCCCGACAGGAATGCGCTGAACAAGATGTGCCTTGCCGTCAACGACGCCGTTGTGGCCAGACAGAGGGAGCTCTGCACCGAGCGCATGGGCTCCACACTGGTGGGCTTCTATTTCAGCCACAGCAGCGTCTATGCCTACAACCTGGGCGACAGCCGGGCTTATCGGCTGCGCGGAGGTCAGATTGTGCAGCTCTCGGAGGATCATGTGGAGCGGCGCGAGGGGAAGAGCACCCGGAAGGCTCCGCTGACCCAGCATCTGGGTATCGACCCGGAGGAATATCTGATCGAGCCGTACATCGTGAAGGATCAGCTGCAGGCGGGAGATCAGTTCCTGCTCTGCAGCGACGGGCTGACCGATATGCTGGACGACGGGGAGATCGCCGCCATCATGACCCAGGCTCCCAGTGCGGAGATCGGGGCGAAAATGCTGGTGAACACCGCGCTGGAGCACGGCGGCAGGGATAATGTGACCGTCATCCTGTGCCGGATCCAGGAGACCGGGGAGGAAGATGCCCCCGCCGCGATGGGCGCCATGCCCCTTGCAAGGCAAGCTGCCGCGCCTGCGGCTGCGCAGAATGGACTGCAGAAGCGCAAGCGCCTTGTGATCGGCGCCCTGATCGGCATGGCCGCCCTTGTGCTGCTGCTGTTGGTCTGCTTCTTCACGATCCACAGCTGGCGGCCCGCCTCCTGCGAGGAGCCGGAGACCTGCAGCATCTGCGGCAAGACCCGCGGGGAAGCGCTGGGGCACAACTGGCAGGCCGCCAGCTGCGAGACACCGGAGACCTGCAGCGTCTGCGGCCAGACCCGGGGCAGCGCGCCTGGGCACAACTGGGTGGAAGCGACCTGCACGGAGCCCAAGACCTGCCTGGTCTGCGGCGCGACCGAGGGTGTTGCGCTCGGCCACGACTGGGAGCCCGCCACCTTTACCCGTGCCGGGGTTTGCAGGAGATGCGGAGAGAGGCAGGAGCCCATCGCCTATGAGGGCGTCCCGTACACGGAGCTGCGCGTGAAGGAGGGAGCTGAGGCCGCCGCCGCAAATCCCGACATCGACTACAGCCTGAAGAGCGAAACCGAAACGGAGCTGGAGCTGCCGAAGAACGGCGAGTTCTTCGATCTCCCGATGCTGATGGATTCCACCGGCTTTGACATCCTGCCGATCCCGGAGGAGGGGCACGGAAAGCTTGGCCGGGTGGAGCACGACGAGACGGTCCTGGTCGTGGCGAGACGCCTGATCCCCACCGGGCCGGACGGAACGGACGAGGCGGAGCTCTATTACTTCTTTGTCACCTACAACGGCCGCGCGGGCTGGTATAAGAACGAGGCCTTCAAGGTCACCGGAGATGCCATCGGCTGCCAGGACGGCCATCACTGGGAGGACGCGACCTGCGTCGCTCCCCAGGTCTGCAGCGCCTGCGGCGCAACAAAGGGCGAGCTCGGGGAACATGTCTGGCAACCCGCCACCTGCACGGAGCCGAAGACCTGTTCGGCCTGCGGAAAGACGGAGGGAGATGCCCTTGGCCACAAATGGATAGACGCGACCTGTGAGGATCCGGAAAAATGCGAAAGATGCGGAACAGGAAGACTCGGAGGGAAACCGGCGACCGGCCATAAATGGAAAGACGCGACCTGCACGGAGCCGGAAATCTGCGAGAATTGCGGCAAAGAAAAGCCCGGCGGCAAAGCCCTCGGACATGAATTGGTAGCCGGAACTCCTGTCCCTCCGACCTGCACAGAGGATGGCTACACGCCATATGCTTGCAGCAGATGCGAGTACGTTGAGAAACGCGAAATGAAAGCTAAACTTGGACATGATTATGAAAAAGGAGAGACTGTCCCGCCGACCTGTACGGAGCAGGGTTACACGCCGTACACTTGTTCCAGATGCGGTGAGGTTGATAAACGCGACATCGTTGAACGCCTGAAACACGACTGGCAGCAAAAAGTTGATGGTATCATGAGCTGGCACTGGGAATGCTCAAGGTGTGGGGCAAAGGATTACGGCTTCGATAAGCCGCCCGCAAGCATTGTGATCATCGCGGAAAAGTAACAGAGAAGCCATGCTGACGCCTGCGGGAAGCGGCGCTGCATGAGACGAGTTTGTGACAGAATCCATAAGAAACGCACTCGGAGGAGACGAGCATGGCAGCGGAGAGTCATTTCCCCGTCTATCCCGGCGGGGAGACTGCAGAAGACTCACCGGCTCGCTCTTTATCGACGAACATACACTTGACGCATCTATCATAAGAAAGATTTGGAGGAAACAGGAATGAATACGGAGAGCAATTTCCCCGTATATCCCGGCTGGGAAACCGTGCGCCTGATCGGCCACGGGAGCTTTGGAGCTGTATACGAAATCCAGCGAACGCTGTTCGGCAAGGTGGAGAAGGCTGCGCTGAAGCAGATCTCCATCCCCCAGGATCAGGGCGATGTGGAGGAGCTCTACAGCACCGGCTACGATGACGCCAGCATCACCGCCCACTATGAGAGCTACCTGGCGGACATCGTGCGGGAATACCAGCTTATGGCGGAGATGAAGGGCCACACCAACGTGGTCAACTGCGCCAGAAGGACACCGGCATCGGCTGGGACATCTACATCAAGATGGAGCTGCTGACCCCAATGATGAAGAGCCTGGATCGGATGGCGGATGAAAAGCAGGTCATCAAGCTGGGCAGGGATATGGCCAGCGCCCTGGTGCTCTGCCGGAACCGCAGCATCATCCACCGGGACATCAAGCCCCAGAACATCTTCGTCTCCAAGGACGGGGACTTCAAGCTGGGGGATTTCGGCATCGCCAAGACGGTGGAGAAGACCAGCGGCGGCACCAAGATCGGCACCTACAACTACATGGCGCCGGAGGTCTACAACAACCAGCCCTACGGCCATGAGGCGGACATCTACTCTCTGGGCATGGTGATGTACTGGCTGCTCAATAACCGGCGGCTGCCCTTCTATCCCGCGCCCCCCGCCATTCCTCTTTCCTCTGACATGGATCGCGCGCGGATCCGCCGCTTCCAGGGTGAGGAGATCCCGGCACCCGCAAAGGGCGGCGAGGAGCTCAAGCGGATCGTGCTGAAATGCTGCGCCTTCGATCCCAAGGATCGCTATCACAGCGCGGAGGAGCTGCTGAGGGATCTCCAGGCCTTGGAATTCATGGCGGCGCAGCCCAAAACCGAGCCCGCAGAGCAGACGGCCGGGGGCGGGGCGGCGGAGCAGCAGACCCAGGTGGACGCCGGCGATGAGACGATAGACAAAAACAGAGCCTTCCTTGCGGGCGGAGCCGCCGCTTCTGCGGCGGGAGCCGGTGTGCTGCTGGGGAGCCTGAGCAAAAAAGTCCAGGCTTCGGGCGGCGGGGAGGCCTCCTGGAGCACCGGCCTTGCCGCCCCAGAAGATGACGGCGGCACCATCGGCATCGGATACGGGGCGCCGGAGCATGAGGGGAACGCGCAGGCGGAGGGCTTCTCTACCGGCGTGACCCCGGTAGACGGCCCGGAGGAGGAGTCCACGGTCGGCGTTTACGGGAAGGCGTGCCCCGAAACAGGAAAAAAGAAAGCGAAAAAGGAGAAGCCGGAGAAAAAGGCGAAGAAGGAAAAACCCGAGAAGAAGGCAAAGCGGGAGACCGCTTTTGAGGAAGGCAAGGCGAAGCCTGAGAAGAAGAAAAAGACCGGCCTGATCGCCGCCGTCCTTGCGGCGCTTCTCTGCGCTGCGGGCGCTGTGGTGTACTTCCTCTATCCCAAGTACGGCGCTTGGTCCGAATGGAGCACCGTGAAGCCGGACGCGATCGAGGGCCGGAGAATCGAGACGAGCACCCAGTACCGCTACCGGGAGCAGACCCTGCACGCCACCACGAACCGGAGAGAGGTGGTCGGCCCGGTGGATCATGAGACGGTGGAGCTTGCCGCCTGGGGAAAATGGAGCGATTGGCAGGAGACTCCCATCGACGCCGGCGAAAACCGGGAGGTCGAGACGGGACTGCAGTACCGCGTGAGGAACAAGCTGCGGACGACCTCGGAGGAAGCGGAGCTGGAGGGCTGGACTCTTGACGGCACCCGCACCGTGGAAACGAAGAGAAACTGGACGCTCTGGAGCACGGAGCAGCCCGGCTATAAGGAAGGCCGCGCGACCTCTTCGAAAACCCAGTACCGCGCCTACTGGAAGGTCTATCGGAACAATTCCGTGTATAGAAGCCGGCAGTACCCCACATCGAGCTCCGACTGGCGCTTCTCCCAGGATTACGGCACCAGCGGCTCGCTCTACAAGAGCAGCAAAAGCGGCTCCTATACTTACCGGTACTATACTTATTACGATACCCGCACGGTCTACAGCTATCAGGATATCGAGAAAAAGACCGTTAACGTCTTCTACCGCTGGGACGACTGGGGGAACTGGCGCAATACCGCCGTGGAGGAGACGGAGAACAAGCAGGTGGAGACCCGTACCGTCTATCGCAGCAGAGATAAGGTGGAAGCGACGGTGTATTACTACTACGATTGGAGCGATTGGAGCGATTGGCTGCTGGGTGAGCGCAGCCCCAGCGACAGCGTGGAGCTGGAAACCCGCACGGTTTACCGCTATGCCGATCGGGACTAAAACGGAAACACAGAACACCATCAGCGGTTCACTGCGGCCTGACACAGAGAACCGCTCGATGTGTTTCCGGCGTTCATGAATTTGCTTGTAAGAAACACGGAATCTTGGGAGGAAAGGGCTATGTCCGACATAAGTCTTGCAGTTGCCTGGCCGGGCTGGAAGGTGGTGCGCCTCATCGGCCGCGGGAGCTTCGGCGCGGTGTATGAGATCCAGCGGGAGCTGGACGGCCATCATGAGAAGGCCGCCCTGAAGCATATCTGCATCCCCCAGAACAACAGCGAGCTGGAAGAGCTCAGAAATGACGGCTACGACGACAGGAGCCTCACCGAGCGCTTCGAGGGATACCTCCACGATATGCTGCGGGAGTATTCCGCCATGGCGCAGCTGAAGGGCTGCAGCAATGTGGTCTACTGCGATGACGTGCGCTATGTCCAGCACGACAACGGCATCGGCTGGGACATCTATATCAAGATGGAGCTGCTGACGGCGCTGCCCAAGGCGCTGGGAGAGACGATTTCGGTGCAGCAGGTGCTGAAGATCGGCAGGGACATCTGCGGCGCGCTGGTTTTCTGCGAGAAGCGGAAGCTCATTCACCGGGACATCAAGCCAGCCAACATTTTTGTGGCGCCGGACGGCACCTATAAGCTGGGGGACTTCGGCATCGCCAAGACTGCCGAGCGCACCACCGGCGGCACGAAGACCGGCACCTACAAGTACATGGCGCCGGAGGTGTATAACAACCAGCCCTATGGGGCCAAGGCGGATCTTTACTCCCTGGGCCTGGTGCTGTACTGGCTTTTGAACGAACGGCGCACGCCCTTCCTGCCCCTGCCGCCGACGATCCCCAGCTCCCGGGAAGAGGATGCGGCGCGCAGCCGCCGCTTCCGGGGAGAGCCGATCCCCGCCCCCGCCCACGGCAGCCCGGAGCTGCAGCGGATCGTGCTGAGAGCCTGCGCCTATGATCCGGAGCAGCGCTATCAGAGCGCGGAGGAGATGCTGCGGGATCTGGAGAATGCCGCATTCCGGCTGCGGAACGCGGAAGGGGAGGACGCGGCGACTGGGGAGTGGGCCGGAAGACCCGCCGTGAACCGCCCGGATCGGACAGAGCCTGCAGCGAATAAGGGCACCGCCGGCGACGTGCTCGGGGCGGCGGCCCTTCTGGGCACCATGGCGCCGGGAAAGCCTTTGCGGGAAGCCCGGGACGACAACGGCACGGTCGGCGTTTTCCGCAGGGATGCCGCGCCCGGCGGGGAAACCCTTGGAGAGCCGCAGAGAATGAATCGATCCCCGGCCGGGGAGATGGATCCCACGGTAGGCGTCGATGTACGGCGCGTGTCCCGCCCGGGAGAGAGGCCGCCGCAGCGAAACCGCGGCAGGAGCCTCCTGCTGGCCGGAGGCGCCGCGGTGCTGCTGCTTGCGGTGATCCTCCTGCTGTGGCCGCGAGGCGATAAACCTTCCACGCAGCCTGTCCTTGCGACAGAGACGCCGACCCCGGCGCCTACGCCAGCGCCCACCCCGGCGCCGACCCCGGCGCCTACTCCGGCGCCGACCCCGGCGCCCACACCGGCGCCCACCCCGGCGCCGACCCCGGCGCCTACTCCGGCGCCGACCCCGGCGCCTACTCCAGCGCCGACCCCGGCGCCGACGCCCGCGCCCACCCCGACGCCTACGCCGGAACCGGAAAAAAAGCCGAGCGCCGATGACATTAAGCAAACGGGGAACAACATTGAATACCCCAGAGCGTCGGAATACTACGATACTTACCAATACGCCGTTGTTGTCGCTCCGAAGGGGCACAGCATTTACGGCTATGCCACCGCGGATCACAGCGGAAGAACCTTCCAGGTGCTCAACGGGGAAACGGTGACGATGCTGGCCGAGCGGAGAGGCTGGGTCTGCGTCATCATCCAGTCCACCAACACCGCCCGGTGGGTGAACAAAGCCCATCTGGACATCCTGGAAGAACCCTGATACGGACTTGAGAATAAAAGCTTGCAATACAGGAGGCGCTTGCTATGACCATCTCTCATCCTGTCCCAACATATCCCGGCTGGGAGACCGTGCGCCTCATCGGCCGCGGGAGCTTCGGGGCCGTCTATGAGATCCGGCGGGATGTGTTGGGCCTCACCGAGAAGGCTGCGCTGAAGCACATCTCCATCCCCCAGAACCAGAGCGATGTGGAGGAGCTCTACAGCAGCGGCTATGACGAGACCAGCATCACCGCCCACTATGAGAGCTACCTGGCGGACATCGTGCGGGAATACCAGCTTATGGCGGAGATGAAGGGCCACACCAACGTGGTCAACTGCGCTGGGACATCTACATCAAGATGGAGCTGCTGAACCCAATGACAAAGGCCCTGGATCGGACCATCGAGGAGAAGCAGGTCATCAAGCTGGGTAGGGATATGGCCAGCGCCCTGGTGCTCTGCCGGAAACGGAACATCCTCCACCGGGACATCAAGCCTCAGAACATCTTCGTCTCCAAGGACGGGGACTTCAAGCTGGGGGACTTCGGCATCGCCAAGACGGTGGAGAAGACCAGCGGCGGCACCAAGATCGGCACCTACAGCTACATGGCGCCGGAGGTGTACAACAACCAGCCCTACGGCCATGAGGCGGACATCTACTCCCTGGGCATGGTACTGTACTGGCTCTTGAATGAGCGGCGGCTGCCCTTTTACCCGGCGCCGCCCGCGGTGCCGATGGCGTCGGATCTGGAGCGGGCGCGGCAGCGCCGCTTCCGGGGTGAGAAGCTCCCACCGCCGATGCACGGGAGCGAGGAGCTCAAGCGGATCGTGCTGAAATGCTGCGCCTTTGATCCCAAGGATCGCTATCACAGCGCGGAGGATCTGCTGTGGGAGCTGGAAGCGCTCTCGGCCAAGCCCGCCTCGGAGCGGGGCACAGGAACGCCGGAGAAAAAAGCGTCCTCGACCGTCGGTACAGACAAGAAGAGCGGCACTGCGGCAAGAAGCGCGTCCTTCCTGGCGCGGGGCGGCGCTTCTGCCGCGGGCGGCGGTGTGCTGCTGGGGAGCCTGGCGAAGAAGAAAGCCGCGCCGGAACCGGAATCGGCGGGTCTCGTTTCCCCGGAGATCCTCGGCGAGGGGACGACGGTGGACGATCTGGAGGAGCCTGCGCCCCTGCTTCCGCCGACGGGAAAGCCCGAGCCCGAGACCGAGGGAACGGTCGGCGCCTTCCACGAAAAAGCGTGGCGACATGTGCCCGGAAAGCCCCTGACGCGGGAGAGCCCGGCCCATGAGGCGCCCTTCCTCAAGCTCGATCCCTTTGCGCCTGAGGAGAACGAGTTGCCCACGGTGTACGGCCCGCCCCTTGCCCCGGAGAACGACTTCACGGCGAGAAGCTGGCCTATACCTGCAGAGGAGAAAAAACCGGAACCTGCATGGAACGGGGAGCGCGAAGATGTGACCTTTCGGGAAGTAACGCCTTCCTACGAGGGGAAAAAGCCTGATTCTGCGCCGCATGGCTCTGCTATCGGAGACCGCGCCGACCGCTCGGAGGGAAAAGACAGCCGCAGCGCGGCGCTTGGAAAGACGCTTATCGCCGGACTCCTGATCCTGGCCGGCCTCGGCATGCTTTTTCTGAGATGGATGCGAAACGGGCTCTCCTGTTTCGATTTGATCCGGAAAGCGTTCGACGCGATCCGCGACGTAGGCTTCCTTGGAGCGATGGGGGAGAGCGATATTGCTCTCTTCAGCCTTGCGACGTTCTTACTGCTCGTCACCGGCGTGCTGGGCGTCATCCTGTGTCTGCGGGGGAAACGCTTCGCCGGCGTTCCGTTTTTTGCCGCCAGTCTCCTCCTTTTTGGAGCTGTTTGGAACTTATGTGATTTTTCCATCGGATATATGAGCGTTGGCGCGTGGCTCTGTGTGGCCTTTGCCCTTGCGGCTATGATCGTCATGCTGCTCCCGGGCGCCTTGACCCGCCGGACTCCTGATCGCAGCAGAGCGGCAGGCGGAGCTACCACCTGGCTTTGCCCCCGCTGCGGCGCGATGTGCAGAGCGGGAGCCCTGTTCTGCGTCAGCTGCGGGACGAAACGCGCAAGGGACGAATAGAAGATTTTGAGCAAAGATACAGGAGGAGATAAGCATGCCGACGATCGATCCGAAAATTACATGGCCGGGCTGGGAGACGGTGCGTCTCATCGGCCGCGGGAGCTTTGGGGCCGTCTATGAGATCCAGCGGGAGGTGCTGGGCCACCAGGAAAAGGCGGCGCTCAAATATATCCGCATTCCCCAGAGCGAGAGCGAGCTGGACGAGCTGATGAACGACGGCTACGATGCGGAGAGCATCACCGCCCGTTTCCGGGGCTATCTGCAGGATATTGTGCGCGAGTATTCCCTGATGGCGGACATGAAGGGCTGCGGCAATGTGGTCTACAGCGACGATGTGCGCTATATCCAGCATGACAACGGGATGGGCTGGGACATCTATATCAAGATGGAGCTGCTCACGCCCCTGCCCAAGACCATGGGCAAGATGATCACGGAGCCGCAGGTCGTGAAGATCGGCAAGGACATCTGCAACGCCCTGACCTTCTGCGAGAAGCGGAATCTGATCCACCGGGACATCAAGCCCGCCAACATCTTCATGGCGGCGGACGGCACCTATAAGCTGGGGGACTTCGGCATCGCCAAGACCGCCGAGCGCACCACCAGCGGCACCAAGACCGGCACCTACAAGTACATGGCGCCGGAGGTGTACAACAACCAGCCCTACGGCACCAAGGCGGACATCTATTCGCTGGGCCTGGTGCTGTACTGGCTCTTGAACGAGCGGCGGATGCCCTTCCTTCCTCTGGACGGCGCCATTCCGACCTCCCGGGACGAGGACGACGCGCGCAACCGCCGCCTTCGGGGCGAGCAGATCCCCCCTCCGGCACACGGCAGCGCCGCGCTGAAGCAGATCGTGCTGAAGGCCTGCGCCTATTCTCCCCGGGATCGCTACCAGAGCGCGGCGGAGATGCTGCGGGATCTGGAGGCGGTGGAGCTGGGACAGCCCATCGGAGCAAACCGGGTGTTCTTTGAGGCCCCAATGCAGACGGGAACGCCTGACAGAGAAGGGCTTGCGGGCAGCAGACGGGGCCAAAGCGCGTCCGTGCCTGCAGAGGAAAACAGCGTTTACGGGGCGCAGACTGGGTCGCTGCTGGGAAGCCTGAGCGGCAGCGGAACCGGCCTGTACGACGCCGCGCCGGCGGCCCCCGGAAGTGTGCGCCCCGCTCCCACGGCGGAGCCGGAGGAAACGGTAGGCGCTTTCGGAGCTGGGAGCGCTCTTGGCCGTGCTCCTGCCTGGGGCGGCGCAGCAAATGCGGGGAGATACGGCGCCCCTCTGCAGAGCGACAGGCAGGAGGAGCTCACCTATCGCACACCGGCTCCGAAAAGCTTTCCACGTGAGGCGCCTGCCCCGAAAGGGGCGAAAAGGAATGGCGGCCTGATCGCCGCGCTTGTCCTGACCGGGATATTGGCCGTTGTTGCCATCGTGCTGCTGGTGATCCTGCTGAAAGGCGGGATCGGCGGCGGAACGGGCAACAGCACAACGCCCACCGTGACGGAGAAGCCCGTGACGGAGAGCCCGGATCCGACGCCCTTCGATGCTGTCATCATCCCGGCGGAGGATCCCACGCCCGCGCCAACGGTTGAGCCGACCCCGGAGCCGACCCCGGAGCCGACGCCTGAGCCTACGCCTGAGCCGACGCCCCTGCCCACGGCGCCTCCTTCATCCTCCTACGCGCCAACGGAGCCCCCGGCAGGGGATTATGTGTACAGCAGCGGCACCTATACCAACGCCGGCATCTGGGCCGGCGCAAAAGCGGCGGCGGACAACGGGGGACTCCAGTGGAACTACACCCTTCGCTCGAGAGGCGACGCACCGGATGGGGAGCGGGATCTGCTGGTGCCAAACGATGCGGATCTGCTGCAAAAGCCCTTCCTGAAGCGGGTCAACGCCGGGAAAAACGTGGCGATCTACATCATGCCGATCCCCGAGCGGAATCACGGCTATGTGGGCCGGGTGGCGCACCAGGAGCTTGTCACGGTTGTGGCTACATATAAAAATGGGGATACGCTGTACTACTTCTTTGTGACGGAGGACGGCAGAGCGGGCTGGAACGGAAGCTACCTGTTCGTCAATCCCTGAGCTGTCTCAGCTGCGGCAAAGAACGAAACGCACGAAGGAGAAGAGACATGCCAATGAAAGAGAAGACCCCGGTCTGGCCGGGCTGGGAGACGGTGCGGCTCATCGGCCGCGGCAGCTTCGGCGCGGTGTATGAGATCCGGCGGAGCGTATTCGGGGAGACGGAGCGCTGCGCCCTGAAGTACATCTCCATTCCACAGGATGACAGCGAGATCCGCGACATGAAGAGCGAGGGGATGGATGACGAAAGCATCACCCGCAGCTTTGAGGAGCAGGCGAGGGACATTGTAAAGGAATATCGCCTGATGATGCAGCTGAACGACTGCCCCAACGTGGTACACTGCTACGATGTGGAGAGCGTCCAGAAGGACGAGGGCTTTGGCTGGGACATCTATATCCGCATGGAGCTGCTGACGCCGCTGACGGTGCTGCTGGGCCGGACGAAGGACTGGTCGGAGGCGGAGACAGGCAGGCTGGCGCGGGACATCGGCACTGCGCTGCGGGACTGCGGGAGGCTGAATATCGTCCACCGGGACGTGAAGCCGCAAAACATCTTCGTCTCGAAGGACGGCCGGTACAAGCTGGGCGACTTCGGCATCGCGCGAATTTCGGAGATGACCGGCTCCGCCACGGCGCGGGTGGGCACCTATTCCACCATGGCGCCGGAGGTTTTCAACGGCGAACGCTACGGCGCGGCGGCGGACGTCTACTCCCTGGGCATGGTGCTCTACTGGCTCCTGAACGAACGGCGCCCGCCCTTTGTGACCGTGAACACGGCGGCGGAGAAAAATCAGGCGCTGCGCCGCCGCATGAGCGGGGAGGCGCTCCCCGCGCCTGTGAACGGCAGCGCGGAGTTCAAAGGCATTGTGCTGAAAGCCTGCGCCTTCGACCCGAAGGAGCGCTACCGCAGCGCGGAGGAGCTGCTGCGCGACCTGGAGAATGCGGAACTTGAGTACGAAGAGCCCACGGCCTATGTAGGGGCGATAGCTGAATCGCCCGCGGATCCGGGAGAGCGTCGGTTCGCACCCGTAGGGGTCGGCGTCCTCGACGACCCGAAAACCGCGACCAATACAAACGGGCTGTCGAGGATGCCAGCCCCTACAGCGGAGACGGCGCTTCCCGCGGAGGACGAAACCGAGGGCGTGTTCGGCGCTGCCTCCGTAGGGGCGGCTATAAGACGCTCGCCTGTTACGTCCAAGGCGGAAACCCCGGACAACACCGTAGGGGCGGGGCTTGCCCCCGCCCGTGAACGGGGAGAGCGTCGGTTTGCCCCTGTAGGGGTCGGCGCCCCCGACGACCCGAAAACCACAACTGACAGAAACGGGCTGCCAAGGACGCCAGCCCCTACAGCCGAGGACGAGGAAAAAACCGTTGTCAACCTGGAGCGGAGGAAAGCCGCCCATGAAGAAGAGGCGGCGAAAGCAAATAAGAGTAAAAAGAAATCCGTCCTGCTGATACGGGTTGCATTAGCCGTATTGATGACATTGTCACTGATTATCTTACTTTCGCCACAGCGCAGCAAAAGTAAGACTGCGAGGGAAGCGTCTGTCGAAACACCGACGCTGACAGAGGAACCCACCCTGGAGCCGATAGACGAGACCGCGCTGGCCTATGAAAACGCCCTTGCCCTGCTGGAAGCCGGGCAGTACGAGGAGGCTATTGCGGCCTTTGAGGCTCTGGGGGACTACGAGGACAGCGCGGAGCGGTTGCTGCAAGCCCGGTATGGGCACGCGGACGCGCTGGCTACCGAGGGAAAGACCTATGAGGCTGCCCGGGCCTTTTCCGAGATCCGGGATTACCGGGATGCGTGGGATCGCTGTTTTGAACTTTGGGGGCAAATCACCGAGAGAGAGACGGTTTCCGCCGGGTGGGCTCACACGGTGGGGCTGCGGGCGGACGGCACCGTGGTCGCCGTGGGAAATAACGGCGACGGCCAGTGCGACGTGAGCGGCTGGACGGACATCGTGGCCGTCTCCGCCGGGTATGATCACACGGTGGGGCTGCGGTCGGACGGCACGGTTGTAGCCACGGGACGGAACAAATATGGCCAGTGCGAGGTGGGCGACTGGACGGACATCGTGGCCGTCTCCGCCGAGTGGGACAACACGGTGGGGCTGCGGTCGGACGGCACGGTGGTCGCCGTGGGCTTTAACGGCGACGGCCAGTGCAAGGTGAGCGGCTGGACGGACATTGTGGCCGTCTCCGCCGGGTATTATCACACGGTGGGGCTGCGGGCGGACGGCACGGTGCTTGCCACGGGGTATAACAACGACGGCCAGTGCAATGTCGGCGGCTGGACGGACATCGTGGCCGTCTCCGCCGGTGGGGGTCACACGGTGGGGCTGCGCTCCGACGGCACGGTGGTCGCTGTAGGGGATAACGAAGACGGCCAGTGCAATGTCGGTGACTGGACGGACATCGTCGCTGTCTATGCCGGAAGCTTCCACACGGTGGGCCTGCGGGCGGACGGCACGGTGGTCGCTGTAGGGGATAACGAAGACGGCCAGTGCAATGTCGGCGGCTGGACGGACATCGTGGCCGTCTCCGCCGGGTACAAGCACACGGTGGGCCTGCGGTCGGACGGCACGGTGCTCGCTGTGGGGTATAACGGTTACGGCCAGCGCGATGTCGGCGACTGGTCGAACATCGCCATGCCCGAGAAGAGAGCCCGGAACTGATACTGATATCTGATAGAAATCCCGGATTCCTTCCGGCCATAATTGCGTCATGCTTCGTTAAAGTCCTTGACCATATATGTCCATTATGCTCTGCGGGCTTCGCCTCGCCTGACACAATTCTGCCTCGGAAATCATTTCCGACCTTTCTACCAGGTATCAGTATGAGCCGCGCCGAAGGCGCGGAAAGGCGGCTTCCTGGGAACGCGTGCGGACTTGCGTTGAACTCTTGTATACAGCAAAAAAGAACCTTGGAGAGCAAACTCCAAGGTTCTTTTTGCGTCCATATAAAGCTCAAAACGTCAGCTCGCCGGGCTGCAGCGCCGGGTCGTGGCTGCAGAGGATCGCCGCGCAGGCGGGGTCTGCCTCCATCTCCCGCAGCCAGGAAAGGCTCTTGCGCTGAAACTCCCGGTCAAAGCCGAAGCCGGGAGTCAGATCCTCCCGCCAGTTCCGGGGGGAGAAGGCCGCATCCGCCGCCAGGAGCACAAAGCGGCCCCCGCTCCGGATCAGCACCGCCGCCTGCCCGTCGGTGTGGCCGGGGACGTTAATCAGCAGCAGACTCTCGTCCCCAAAGAGGTCGATGGCCCAATGGTTTGGCCCCAGGGGAGAGCCGCGGTAATAGGGGCGTTCCATAGGGGTATCGATCCACAGGCTCTGGGGCTGCCGGAACTTGTACACGGTGCGGCAGGACCAGAAATACTCGTCCTCCGGCAGAACGACCCGCTTTGCACCCCGCAGATGCCGGAGCCCGGCCACATGATCCGGATCCAGATGGGTCAGCACTACGGCAGCCAGATCCTCCGGCTTGAGCCCCAAGGCCGCAAGCTGCTCGTGGATGGCCTCTCCCGCGGGCAGACAGGGATGGTAAAAGGCCGCAAGAGGCGCGGACAGCACCGCCGCCGCGGCTTTGGGATCGTAGACGCCGGCAGGGGAGACGTTCCGACACCAGCCCGTATCCACCAGGATCGGGCCTCGGGGATGCTCGATCAGAAAGCAGAACACCGGCAGCTCCACCCGGTCTTTCTCCGGCGCAAGCAGCTGCCGCATGCTGCCTCCCAGACCGAGCTTGTTCCCATATGGCACGGCAGGGGAGACCCGAATGCTTCCGCAGCGCAGAAGATGCAGCTTCATTCGCTTATCTCCCGTTCCTGCACGCACTCGTTCTTGATCCGCCCAACCAGGTGCTGCAGCGCGTCCACCACATGGGGGCGGATATCGCCGCCGATGAGCACCAGCATGATGTCATCCCCAAGACCCAGTTCTCCCTCGTTGAGCCAGACCCGCACATGATAGATGCCCGGCAAGGCCCTGGTCTCCGCCACAGCGGCGTCAACCTTTTCCAGGTCATAGGAAAAGAGCATCCCGCGCACGGGCGCGGCGTCCTGGGCGCCCTGCCGCACCAGAGCCCGGGCAGTCTGCCGGACGACGCCGTTGTGCGCCAGGTACATGCCGCAGTTCGCTGCGGAGGGCTCCGCCTTGGCCTCCTGCAGCCATTGATCCAGGGAAGGTACTTGCTTGCTCATTTGCATCCCAGCCTTTCGTTCCGTTTCCTTTGCGGTTTTGATTCAGTATATCACAATTCCCGCGCAGAAACAGCCCCCTTTTTTGTTTTTCCCGTATTTGTAGCCCGAAAGGTGGTGGGGAGCGGAAAAACCGGGATAGTCGACGAAAAATGCGACTGAATTGAAAACACTTTATACGAAATTGAAGCAAAAAAACTGTTGCGAAATAAAGCGCGGATGGTTATAATTCTAAGATAAGGGATGTTATTGGGATCTGCGCTTTCTTGCAGCAGCGAAATAAAGAGCGCGCTCCCGATGCCCACAATGTTTGGGGCCGGAATGATCTGGCTCGGTAAGGGAGGAACACTATGAGCAAGACATGGAAGCGTCTGTTGTCGCTTCTGCTCGCAGTCGTGATGATGCTGTCCCTCGGTGTGACAGGCTTCGCTGACGACGGCGAGGAGGAGACTACCGCGGAGACCCCGGAGGAGAACGAAGTTCTCGCGCCGGAGGAGGAAGCGGTAGAGGACAACGGAGAACTGGAAATGACAGAGATCAGCCCGGACAAGCTGAATGTTCCGAAGCTTGGTCTGGAGGAGGGCGAGGAGGACAGCGAAGAGCTGATCCCCATGGACGAGGAAGATCTGAATCAGGTCGTCCGCGTTTCCATTTTCCTGGAGGCGCCCTCTACGATCGGCGCTGGCTTTTCCACCGAAGGAATCGGCACCAACTCGGCTGCCATTGCCTACCGCGAGGGACTGAAAACCCAGCAGGCTGAGATGACCGCGCAGATCGAGAGCGTGATCGGTCATTCTCTGGACGTGCAGTGGAACCTGACCCTGGCGGTCAACGCCATCTCCGCGTATGTCACCCTGGGCGACATCGTGAAGATCGAGAGCATCCCCGGCGTCAAGAGCGTCCAGCGTGAGAACCTGTATCTCCCGATGGAAGGCGAGACTGCCGACCCCAACACCGCCAACACCAGTGAGAACATGGTGGGCGCCACCGCCGCCTGGGCCGCCGGCTACACCGGCGCCGGCAGCCGCATCGCCATCATCGACACCGGTATTGACACCACCCACCAGTCCTTTGCGGAGGAGCCCTTCCTCTATTCCGTCGGTCTGGCGGATGCAACGGACGAGCTGATGACCGAGGCGGACATCAGCCGGGTTCTGAGCCAGCTGAACGCCAGTCAGAAGATGAGCGGCGTCACGGCGCAGCAGCTCAACCGCAGCGGCGGCGGTGGAAACGCCGTCAACAGCAAGATCCCCTACGGCTTCAACTATGTGGATGGCAACCTGACCATCGACCACGTACATGACACCGAAGGCGACCACGGCTCTCACGTTGCCGGTATCGCCGCGGCCAACCGCTACATTGGCACCGCCCATAACGACGCCGCCTCCACTGTCGGCGCCGTGGGTATGGCGCCCGATGCGCAGCTGCTGATCATGAAGGTCTTTGGCTCCAACGGCGGCGCTTACGACTCCGACTACATGGTCGCCATCGAGGACGCCATCGTCCTGGGCGCAGATGTTGCCAACCTCTCTCTGGGCTCCGGCGCTCCCGGCTGGACCTTTGACAACGAGTACCAGGATCTGATCCTGGGCTGGGCAGACAGCCACAACAACAAGATGGTGCTGTCCATCTCCGCCGGCAACTCCTACGACCTGGCCTCCTTCCTTCCCAACAAGTACCTGTACCTGGAGGACGTCTCCATGCACACCGGCGGCAGCCCCGGCTCCTACCTCAACAGCCTCGGCGTGGCCGCTGCCCAGAACACCCTGCAGAAGGGCACGCCCATGCTCTTCAACGGCACCCAGGACGTGTACTACTACGAGTCCACCGGCAACGAAGAAGAGGGCACTACCTACACCAATCCTGCCCTGACCACCATCGTCGGCAGCTACAATTATGTGTACATCGACGCCACCGGTACCGCGGATGACTACAGCGCCGTCAACAGCGCCGTCAGCCTCTCCGGCAAGGTCGTCATCGTCAACCGCGGCGACCTCTCCTTCGTGGAGAAGGGCGAGAACGCCAAGAGCTACAACCCCAAGGCGGTCATCATCGCCAACAATCAGGACGGCACCATCTACATGGATCTGACGGACTTCACCGGCACCTTCCCCATGGTGACCATCACCCTGAAGGACGCCAAGCAGATCAAAGCTGGCGGCACCGCCCACACCGCCAACGGCATCACCTACTATACCGGCAGCGTTCAGGTCACCGATGTGGAGAAGGAAGTGGTGATCGACCGCGACCAGGCCACCATCACCGACTTCAGCTCCTGGGGTGTTCCCGGCTCTCTGATCATGAAGCCGGAGATCACTGCCCCCGGCGGCGACATCTACTCGGTCTACGGTACGGCCAACAAGACCTCCGGCGGCACCGAGGGCGGCTCCGCTGAGTATGTGAGCTTCAGCGGCACCTCCATGGCGGCGCCCCATATCGCGGGCCTCACCGCCGTGCTGGCCGAGTATCAGCGGGAGAACGACCTGGTCGCCATGAACGCGGGCCTTTCCGGCTACAGCACCCGCGCCATCGCCCAGAGCCTGATGATGTCCACCGCCACACCCATGAAGCCGGAAGGCAGCTATCTGTCCATCCTGCAGCAGGGCGCCGGCCTTGTGGACGTGAGCAAGGCTGTCACCTCCAACTCCATCATCATGATGGATCCTGCCAACAGCGGCCTCACCGGCAAGACCGGCGCTGCCGCCGACGGTAAGGTCAAGGTCGAGCTGGGCGACGATCCCGGCCGTTTGGGCGACTACAGCTTCGGCTTCACCGTCTACAACCTGACCGACGATGATCTGCACTTCAATGTGAACACAGATATGTTCACCCAGGGAATCGGGGAAGATGGCAGCGGCGAGCTGCTCATGGACCGCGGCACCATCGGCCTCAACGCCAGCGCCACCTGCTGGTGGGAGCCCATCGACGGCAGCGTTCCCGCTGAGGGGCACGACGTTGACCGCGACGGCGACACCGACAAGGACGACGCCCAGGCCATCCTGGACTACCTGACCGACGAGAAGGAAGAGTCCGAGGTGGATCTGGATGTGGCCGACCTGGACGGGGACGGCGAGATCACCACTCTGGACGCTTACCTGCTCCTGGGCTTCGAGTCCGAAGAGGGCACGGGCTATGCCAACGGCGTGGTTCCTGCCCACGGCAGCCGCTACTGCGCGGTGCGCATCACCCTGCCCGACAGCGAGAAGGAAGATCTGGATCTCTACTTTGAGGGCGGCGCTTACCTGGAGGGCTACACCTTCGTGACCTGCGACACCACCACCGAGGACGGCGCAGTGTACGAGGATGCTCACTCCATCCCCATCCTGGGCTTCTACGGCTCCTGGACCGACGCCACCATGTTTGATACCGCTTCTTACACCGAGAAGCTCTACGGCAGCAACCAGGAGAACTACTCCGGCAACGCCACCACCAACTATCTGACCATGCAGATGAACGGCGCTACCGTGAAGTTCAGCGGCAACCCCTACATGGTGGAGAATGAGTTCCCCGCCGATCGGCTTGCCATCAACAGCAACACCACCATGCTGAACATCGCCTATAACCTGGTCCGCTCCGCCGGCACCACCGGCTTTGCCGTGACCAAGCTGGATGGGGAACATCAGGTCACCGATGTGATCAGCTCTGCCGTCACCGGCAACGAGATCACCGGCCTTTGGTACTACGTGAACGGCGGCACATGGCAGGGTACGACCATGAAGCTGTACAACGTGAACAAGGCGCCCAGCGCTTACGGCCTGGTTGAGGGCGACCGCTTCCGCGTGGGCTTCTACGCCATCCCCGAGTATAACGCCATGCTCGTCAATGACGACTACACCAGCGCCGAGGCCGGCATGCTGGGCAAAACCGGCTTCGATACCCTGCTCAAGAGCAACGTCCTGGGCGAGGGCGCCTATGTGGGCTATGACTTCGTGGTGGACAACACTGATCCTCAGATCATCGGCGCCAACCTGGAGGGCACTGACCTGACCGTCACCGCCACCGATAACCAGGCTCTGGCCTATGTGGCGGTCATGTCCCTGGACGGCACGGTGATCTATGCCGAAGCGACCCCTGGCACCGGCAGCTACACCATCGAGCTGGACGCCTCTGATGCGGTTGCCAACGCCAAGGATTATGTGGCCGTCTTTGCCGGCGACTACGCGGGCAACGAGACTGCCATGGCCGTCAAGGTCAATGACGACTGCTTCGAGGAAAAGACGATTTATGTTCTTACCGACACCTTGACCGCCGGTGAAGATTACCTGATCGTCAACCGCAACAGTACCGGTACGGGCTATGCATTGAGCTACGTGACGCCCACGTCCACCAATGCGACTACAGCGACGGCTGCCACCAACTCCCTCACTGTCTTGGCAGGCAACGCAGATACCAACGGCGTCGTGTACATTGACAGCAAGGACGTCTCTACCAACGCTGTCTGGACGGCCGGCAACGGCGTGACCCTCTCCAATGTAAACGGCTCTAAGACCTGGTATGTTGGCCGCAGCAATAGAAATGCATTAACGATCAACACGAATCCCAGCGACAGGAACTGGTCGTACGCCAACAGCCGCTTGAAGTCCGGCACCTCGACTCGTTATCTGTATTACAACGGAAGCGCCTTTACCATCGGAACGGCAACAACGAACGTTTACCTGTATCAGAAGACCGTGATCCGCACCGAGATCGATCCTTATGGCGTCACGGAAGTCACCATTATGCCCGAAAGCCTGAATCTCTACAAGGGCAACACCGCGGATCTGACCGCCAAGGTTCTGCCTCTGACCGCCGCTGACCGCACGGTAACCTGGACCAGCGCCAATCCCGCTGTGGCCACGGTGGACGAGTTCGGCCACGTGACCGCGGTTGCGAAGGGCACCACCACTATTCGCGCCACTGCCAACGGCGACAACACCAAGTATGCCGAGTGCACCGTGGATGTCGAAGCGATCAACAAGACGCTCAACGCCTTCGCTTGGGACGAGGAGGGCAAGGTCTGGGCTTCCAGCTTCAACGCCAACAACCTGCCCACCTGGACAAAGTCCACCAACAACGAAGTCGGCACCTACCTGACCAACGCCTTTATGTTCAACGCCAGCACCCTGTATGCCAGCACCTGCGACACCAGCGACACCTCTGTGCTCTACACCGTCAACCGCAGCACCTATGCCCTGACGGAGTTCGGAACCAACTACGTGCCTGCTTTCGGTATGGCAAGAGGCATGACAGGCTTCTCTGCGAGCTATGGTTTGGACTTCATTGTCTACGGCTTTGCCAAGTATCTGATCATGGGCAACCTGACTCCTGATCACGAAGATCCCGACGATAACACCAGCGCACTGTACTCCGGACTGCCTTACGCTCTGCTGGATCTGACCACAACCGATGTGGGCGATGCCTATGTGGCTGCTGTCTGCGCCAAAGCGGTTGGCACCCAGTCCGCCAGCTACTACTTCCTGGATGAGACCGGCAAGATCTGGGAGACCACAGCAAGATACAGCAGCGGCTTCAAATTCAGTGCGCCGACCCTTGTGGTCGACACCGGCATCGGCACCAGCCTCCAGTACCAGTCCCTCTACTATGACGGAACCCGTATCTTCTGGACGCACACCACCGATGAGGATTGCCAGCTGATCATCTACGTGCCCAGCACCGGCAAGCTCTACAACGCCGGCAACTTCGGCGAGGGCGTGTGGCCTGTGGCCGGCATGTATGTCGACGGCATTGCCGCTCCCGGCACCACCGGCGCCAACAGCGTGGGCGACGAAATCGAGGGCGAACTTGCGCTCGAGCCCCTGAACCTCCGTCCTGTTGCCACCCGCGAGCAGCTGCTGACTGAGGATATCATCGAACGGATGACCGCCCTTGGTTTCCAGTTCGCTTGGCTTGAGAACGGCATGGACGAGAATCCCGAGTACCTTGAGGACGAGGAGCCCGTTGAAGAGCCCATCGAGGAGCCCGCGCCCACCGAAGAGCCTGTTGAGGAGCCCATCGAGGAGCCCGCGCCTGCTGAGGGAGACGAGGGCAATGCCTATACCGGCAGCCTGATGGCCTTCCGCGGCAGCTACGCTCCCGCTGTGGTGCCCACGGTGGATCCCGAGACGGCTGTTGTCGAAACCGGCGAAGGCGACGAGCCCACCGATCTTGTCCTGGATATCTACGAGGACGAGGAGAGCCACAACGGCCTGATCGCCCTGGCCTATGACACCGACGCGCTGGTCTTTGCCAGCTACGAGGCCAACGAGGCCATCACCATCACCTCCGTCCATGTGGACAAGGACAAGGGCGTCATCACCGTCGGGTACGCCCATAAGGGCAAATCGGCGCTGCCGATCCTCAATGTGCGCGGCACCTCCGAAGAGGGGGATGACTACATTGACATCAATGAGCCCATCGTCACCATCCACTTCACAGTCAGCTGCGAGGACGGCCAGTGCGAGATCATGACGCTGGAGCGCAACGATGAGTTTGCCCTGGGCGAAAGCAAACTGTTCGACGTGTCCGGCACCGGCCACGATTGGGGCAAACCCACCTGGAAGTGGGCGGAGGACTACAGCAGCGCCACCGCCGCCTTCGTGTGCCAGAATGACGAGAGCCACACCGAGACTGTGAACGCCACGATCACCAGCAAGACCACCGAGGCCACCTGCGAGGAGGCCGGTAAGACGGTCTTCACCGCTACCGTTACCTTTGACAGCAAGACCTTTACCGACACCAAGGAAGTGACCATCGAGGCCATCGGCCACGACTGGGGCGAGCCCACCTGGACCTGGGCGGAGGACTTCAGCACCGCCACCGCCGCCTTCGTGTGCGCCAATGATGAGACTCATGTCAAGACTCTGACCGCCACCGTCACCTCCGAGGTCGTTGGCCACGAGAAGGTCTACACTGCGACTGTTGAACTGGACGGCGAGACCTACACCGCCACCGAGACGGTTTCCATTGGTGTCACCGTGACCTTCAATGCCGGTGAGGGCACTGTGGATCCCGCGACGAAGGAAGTCACTCCCGGCGAGGCCATCGGCGAGCTGCCTGTTCCCACCCGCGAGGACGGCTGGGTGTTCATCGGCTGGTTCACCGAACCCGCGGCCTCCTATCTGGCGGCCGGTCAGGGCACCGAGGTGACCGCTGAGACCGTCATCGAGGAAGACACCACGGTTTACGCTCACTGGCGCCTGCCCGGTGACGTGAACGGCGACGGCAAGGTGAACCTGATCGACGCCCAGCAGCTGATGCGCTACGTCAAGTACAACGACGTCGCGGTCGTGGAAGCCAACGTGGATATCACCGGCGACGGTAAGGTGAACCTGATCGACGCCCAGCAGCTGATGCGCTACGTCAAGTATCACGATGTGGAAATCCACTGAGCGAAAGAAAACAAGGCGAAGGAGCATTGCAATGAAAAAACTGATTTGTTTTGTCTTGGTGCTGACAATGCTGGCCGGTATGACCGCATTTGCCAGCGCGGAGGGGGCCCCATCCTTTGTGGTCTCCTCTGCCGAGGCAGCTCCGGGAGAAGAGGTACAGGTGACTGTGAGCCTCCAGAACAACCCCGGTGTTGCCCTTGTAAACCTGGATGTTGAGTACGATGAGAATGTTCTGGAATGGACTGCAGTGGCAAAGGGCGTATACGACGACGGCATGTGGGACGCGAAGCCCGGCGTGGCAGTGACATGGATGTCCTTTGACCGCCACGAGGAGGACGGCGTGTTCTGCACGCTGACCTTCAAGGTGAAGGAGGACGCTCCTGCGGGCGATACGGCTGTGACGGTTCGGTACGCTGAAAGCGACGTAGCAGACGAGTCCGGCAATCCGGTGAGCTTTGAGATCGTCCCCGGCAAGGTGACGGTGATCAAGGAGACCCTGGAGGACGGCTACTACCTGATCGGCCAGAAGGGCTGGACGGTGGACGACATCGATCCGGAGCAGAAGTTCGAGCCGAATCCCAATAACGCTGGCGAGTACCTGCTGGAGACCTTCCTGAATGTGGGCGACGGCATCAAGGTGGTGCAGGTGACGAACGGCGAGATCACCGCCTGGTATCCCGACGGCATGGACAACCAGTACATTGTGGATACTGCCCACTCCGGCCGCAAGACCATCTACTTCAAGACCAGCTATGACGGCAACTGGAGCCAGTTTGGCGGCTACATGTGGATCGACGCTGCTCTGACGGGCGCGGAGGTCTACGGCAGCAGCGTGAGCCTGAAGGGCGACATCGCGCTGAACTTCTTCCTGATCATCCCCAATGAGCTGAAGGAAGACGAGGGCGCCTATGTGACGATCGGCACGGAGAAGTTCCTGATCAAGGACGCTACGACCCGGAAGGTCGGCGAGGATACGCTGTACCAGTTCACGGTGAAGATGAACGCCAAGCAGATGAACGACGAAGTGACGCTGAAGGTGTTCAACGGTGCGGACGAAGTGTACAAGCTCTTCAACCACACCACCGGCGAGGACGTGACGGAAGGCTATGTCTACTCGGTGCAGACCTACATTGAGAAGACGATCGCGACCA
>ONPF01000025.1 GCA_900319635.1 uncultured Eubacteriales bacterium
CGACGGACACGCTAATCGTTCAATCGTTATTATACTAAGGCTGTATTTTGCTCACAACGTCCAACTGGATGTATTCGGCAAAAAAAGATGGGCACATGCAGTTTACATAATCTGAACCCACTTTGCACCCACCCCCGCTTGGAGGTAAGAAACGCCGAATTGTATGATTACTGGTGTCCTAACGCACATAGAAAAGCCCGCCTTTTGGCGGGCTTTTCTATGTGGTGGAGAAAAAGGGGGGGAGTTGAATCATGTACGCACATGCCGGCGGCATGTGCATGAGCCAGTGCGAACACTGGTGAATTCCTTGATTTTTTCGCACGGTGCCGGGCAGATAAAGGAGAAAACCCTTCCTGCGAAAAAATGCAAGCAACTCCCTTTCTATATTTTTTGGTGAAGCATAGTGATATGCCTTAACTGACGATTGAAGAGCAGTTGGAAGTAGTCTATAATGATTTACAAGAATGGGGGCGATGTTTATGCCGGATACTCTTGCGTACCCGCTGGAAATACTCATTTTTCTTTTGTTGTTCTGGCTTTTGTCCTTCTTCTCTGCGCTGCTGCATGAGCTTGGCCATGCTGCCGGCTATAAGATCGCTACGGGAGATTCTCATTGGCAGATTCGGATCGGGAGCGGCAAAAGGCATATTCATACAAGGAAATTTACGGTGAAGCTCTTCGTGATCGACGGTTTTTTCTGCCCGCTTGACGACAAGATGGATACCCCGGCGAAACGAATCACCATGCTTGTGGGCGGCCCCCTGGCGTCTCTGATTTTGCTCGCGGCGCTTCTTGCTTTCTGGTTTAGCGGGATCGAGATTCAGACCTCAATAATCTCGGTAGAGCCTGTAGTCAGTCTGGCTGTGTATATCAACACTTTTATTCTGGCCTCCTCCTTGATCCCCATGCACTATCTTCTAGGCGAAATAAAAGGAATGGAAACAGATGGCCTGCAGATCGTGAACAATATAAAAAAGCTGAAGAAGTAAAAATCTGCCTTTCGGACAAGCGAGAAGGGATCCCGAAAGGGGAGACGGATGAAAAATCTTTCACGCAATGATGCTCCGCCGAAGTAATTCGGTGGAGCATCGTGCCGCTAAAAATGTAGGATAGTGTTTTATACCAGAAAGAGATGCTGCTTTCCGGGAAGAAGCCGGCGGCGGAATAGAAATCTTTCCTCCAGCCAAACGAATCCACATAGCATCTCTCAATGCCGCGTGTTTGGCAGCGCTGCAGGACGCCATGCATCATGGCGGTTCCCAATCCCTTGTGCCGGTATCTTTCCCTGGTGCTGACCGGTTCGATCAGAGCTGTCTTTGTCGCCTTATCAACGTAAACAAAGCAATAGGAGCAGACATTGTTCTTCTCAGGAGAGTTTTGCTCCACCACCAGGCATTCAAAGCTATCGGGATAGAGCGACGATTTTTTGCGCTCACGATAGGGGTTCATGCTGGCTCTGTAATCCTGAGACTCAAACTCAGGGTGAAACCCCATCCGAAGCGCGCTCCATCTGATAAGCTTCAAGACGACCCAGATCCCTGTCAAGCTGAAATTTTGTGATTTGCATAATAGCCTCATTTCTGCCTGCTAAAACTGTTCGTTCAGCAGCTTCCGACCGGCTGCCGTCAACCACCCAATCGACATCCCGGCCTGAGATGATGATACCACGACATGCGGCGCGATACAACAGAAAACCTCTCTTGTCTCAGAAGACAAAAGAGGTTTTCAGATGGAGGCGCCACCCAGATTTGAACTGGGGAATCGAGGATTTGCAGTCCTCTGCCTTACCACTTGGCTATGGCGCCATATAACATATGCGGGCGAGAGGCCCGCATATGCATTTTCTGGAGCGGGCAACGAGGCTCGAACTCGCTACCTCCACCTTGGCAAGGTGGCGCTCTACCGGATGAGCTATGCCCGCATACGCCCCGCTAAAAGCGGGGTGGTGCCTCCGGTCGGAGTTGAACCAACGACACGCGGATTTTCAGTCCGCTGCTCTACCTACTGAGCTACAGAGGCATATACAAGTGTTTTTGGTGGGAACAACTGGACTCGAACCAGTGACCCCCTGCTTGTAAGGCAGGTGCTCTAACCAGCTGAGCTATGCTCCCGCGCTGACAGCTTGTATATACTACTAAATCTTTTGCGGTTTGTCAAGCGTTAATTTCGATTTTTTGGATTATTTTTCTTTTTGCCGCAGCGCAAGCAGCTCCTCGGGGGAGAAGGCGTAGTCTGTGCCGCAGAATTCACAGCTCACGCGGATGGTCTCGCCGGAGTCGATCATCTCATTGAGATCGCTCTCCTCGAGCGTGGCCAGCGCCTCCTCCACCCGATCACGGCTGCAGGGACAGCGGTAGCCTACCGGAGCCTCCGCCACGATATGGTACTCCATGCCCTTGAGCACCTGGGCAAATACGGCGTCGGTGCCGTCCTCGTCCAGAACGGTGGTGAGCTGATCCATGAGGAAAATGTTCTCCTCCAGTTGGTCGATGAGCTTTTCATCGGCGCCGGGCATGAGCTGCACCAGAAAACCGCCGGCGGCCTTGATGCTGCGATCGGTATCAACCAGAACGCCCAGGGCGCAGGCGGAGGGCACCTGCTCGCTGGAAAGCAGATAGGCAGTCAGATCCTCGGCAATCTCGCCGCTGACAAGGGCGGTGGAGCCGATATAGGGCTCCTTGAGTCCGATGTCCCGGCTGACGGTCAGGGTACCGTCGCGCCCTATGGCGCCGCCCACATTCAGCTTTCCGTCAGCGCGGAGGGGAAGATGGACGCCGGGATTCTCCACATAGCCGCGCACATAGCCCTCGCAGTCCGACACGGCTACAACGCTCCCGATGGGGCCGCCGCCATTGATGCGAATGGTGAGGCTGGCATTTTCCTCCTTCATGCTCTCGCCCAGCAGGGACGCGGCACAGAGCGTGCGTCCCAGAGCGGCGGAAGCGGTGGGGGAGCAGCCATGGATCTCCCGGGCGCGCTCCACGGTATCCCGCGCGGTGATCACGGCCATTTTGATAGAGCCCTCGGCCGCCGTGGCTCGAATGATTTTATCCATACTTTATTCTCCTCGTATTGCGCTGATGAACAGGCGCCCCTGATCGTTTTGGGGACAGTCGCCATGCAGCACGACGTTACAAAATCCGGCGTTTTCCATGATCGTGCGCAGCTGCTCCGGATCGTGGGCATACTCGATATGCTCTTCGCCGCTGCGCTGCCAGAGGCGGCCGCGGCGCTCGAACAGATCCATGCCGTATACGATGGCGTTCTGCGCCTCTTGGAAATCCGCACGCCAGACACAGAACACGTCGTCCTTCTCGTCCAGAAAAATTTGACCGTCCAAATCGCGGAACCATTTTGGCAAACGGACGTCAAATAAGACGAGGCCGCCGGGACGCACAAAGAGATGCAGCCGCCGAAAGACCTCCGGCAGCAGCTCCGGTGCCAGATAGTTCATCCCGTCCAGAGAGCAGATCGCCGCATCCACCGTGCCGTAGAGATCCAGCTCTTCCGCCCGCTGGTGCAGAAAGAGCGGAGGCGTGGGAAGGGAAGCGCACTTGTCCTGCGCCTGCATCAGCATATCCACAGAGGCGTCGACCCCGATCATTTCATAGCCGCGCCGTGTCAGTTCTGCGGTGAGTGTCCCCGTCCCGCAGCAGAAATCCAAAAGAAGACGGAATTCGCCGCCGACGTGGGCGAATTCCGTCTCGTAAAAATCTGCAAAGGATTGATAGGGAACGTCGCCGGTCAACTGGTCATACCAGGCGGCAAGGGAAGAATAGCTGCTCACGTGTCCTGCTCTCCCACGCGCTGGAAAACGATCTCATATCCACCCTTGCCGTACTGCAGGGAGCGATTGACTCTGCTGATCGTAGCGCTGGACGCACCGGTTTCGGCAAGAATGTCGTTATAGATCATCCCTTTGTGGAGGCAGGATGCCACCTGATAGCGCTGCTCCATTGCCATCAGTTCGGAGATCGAGCACAGATCTTCAAAGAACTGCTTGCATTCCTCCACGTCTTTCAGAGAGAGGATGGCCTCATACAGCTTGTCGTTTCTCGGCTTTTTCAGGAGTTTATTCATGTCAACCTCCAAATCATATAGTGCAGAAAGAACGATTCCTGTCTTATGTTACCGCAAAACTGAGAAATTGTAAAGGCTTTATTGGGAAAAATCGGTAATACTTATTTATTTTAATTTTCTGATGTGGGTATTTTGAAAAGGTCTTGCGAAGAAAAGAAACAGCGTTTATAATAGTACAAGAAAGGAGTGATATTATGGGAGGCTTTGAGCTGAACATGACTTTTGTGTGGCTGATTGCCATGGTTGCCCTTCTCGTAATAGAGGCAATCGTTCCCGGGCTTGTTTCGATATGGTTTGCTGCAGGCGCGCTGCTTGCGCTGCTGCTGTCTCTGATCGGGGTGGATCTATGGCTGCAGTTCACCTGCTTCCTGGTGGTGTCTCTTGTGCTTCTTGCGCTGACACGCCCCCTTGCAAAGAAGTATGTGAACGCCCACACCACACCCACAAACGCGGATCGGCTCATCGGGGCGGACTGCGTTGTAACGGAGGAGATCGACAATCTGCGCGGTACCGGTGCCGTCTCGGTTGACGGGAAGGTCTGGTCGGCGCGGATGGAAACGCCGGACGGCAAGGCTCCAAAAGGTGCAGTTGTGAAGGCACTGCGCATTGAAGGCGTTCGCCTGATCGTAACAGAAAAGAAATAAATAATTAAGGGAGGATCAAAAAATGGAAGGCAATATCGGCCTGATTGCCGGCATTCTTGCCGCGTTAGTCATCGTAGTTATCTTTATCCGCAACATCCGCATCGTGCAGCAGGCGAGGGCTTATGTCATTGAGCGCTTGGGCGCGTACAAGACCACCTGGAATGTGGGTCTGCACTTCAAGGTGCCCTTCATCGAGAAGGTTGCCAAGGTTGTGTCCCTGAAGGAGCAGGTGGCGGACTTCCCGCCTCAGCCGGTTATCACCAAGGATAACGTCACCATGCAGATCGACACCGTGGTCTACTTCCAGATCACTGACCCCAAGCTCTACACCTACGGCATTGAGCAGCCCATGGTGGCCATCGAGAATCTGGCCGCCACCACTCTGCGTAACATCATCGGCGACCTGGAGCTGGACCAGTGCCTGACCAGCCGCGACATCATCAACACCAAGATGCGCTCCATCCTGGACGAGGCCACCGACCCCTGGGGCATCAAGGTCAACCGCGTGGAGCTGAAGAACATCCTGCCGCCCAGAGAGATCCAGAACGCCATGGAGAAGCAGATGAAGGCCGAGCGCGAACGCCGCGAAGCCATCCTCCGCGCCGAAGGCGAAAAGCGCGCCGCCATTCTGGAGGCCGAAGGCGAGAAGGAATCCGCTATCCTGCGGGCCGACGCCAAGAAGCAGCAGCAGATCCTGGAGGCCGAAGGCGAGGCGGAGGCCATCCTGAAGGTGCAGCAGGCTACCGCCGAAGGTATCCGTCTCATCAACGAGGCTTCGCCCACCGACGCGGTGCTGCGCATTAAGGCGCTGGAGGCCTTTACCGCCGCGTCTCAGGGTCAGGCCACCAAGATCATCATCCCCAGCGAGATCCAGGGCCTGGCGGGTCTGGCCACCGGCATCATCGAGGCCAGCAAGGACAAGTAAAGATCGAAATGTCATTTGGGAGGGTACAGACGTACCCTCTCATTTTTTATCTTTTTTCTTTTCAATACAAAGTTTTGTGTTATAATGAAAATCTAAAGTCGAATTCAAAGCGAGGAGAGAAGCGGAAATGAACAGTGAAAAAGCCCTTGTTTTTCTAAAGCGTCACGGAATGAGTCCAGAGACGATTGAGCCCGCCCGGGATGCGGGTAAAATGGCTGCGGAGATGGAGCTGGGGCTCGCCGGCAAGGGAGGGTCTCTGCCGATGATCCCTACCTATCTCAGCGACGGGGGAGAGATCCCGGTGGGCGAGCCGGTCGCGGTGATCGACGCCGGGGGCACCAATTTCCGCTGCGGCCTGGTGACCTTCGCGGAGCAGGGCTGCCGGGTGGAGGAGCTGCGTAAGTGGAAAATGCCGGGAATCGGCGCCCCCGCCACCTGGGAGGAGTTCATGGACTTTGCGGCAGACGCCATTCTGCCGCTGATGGATCGGACAGATAAGATCGGCTTCTGCTTTTCCTATACGGCGGATATTACCCCGGAAATGGACGGCCGGGTCGTTCGTATCGATAAAGAGGTCGTCATCAACGGCTGTGAAGGGCAGCTGGTGGGAGCTTCTCTGCTGCGGGCGCTGGGGCGCCGGGGCGTCACCGGGAAAAAGATCGTGATCCTGAACGACACCGTGGCGGTGCTGCTGGGCGGTCTGGCGGCTATGGGAGCCCAGACAGGCTGCATGGCAGGCCAGGTGAGCGGGACCGGCACCAACACCTGCTGCTCGCTGCCCGAACGCCGCATCGGCAAGCTGGGCAGCAGCGGAGAGCGGCGCATGATCGTGAATCTGGAGTCCGGCATGTACGACGGCATCCCCCGGGGCGATTTTGACCGGGAACTGGACGCGGAAAGCCATAATCCGGGACAGAAGCTCTTTGAGAAGATGACGGCAGGGGTCTACTTGGGGGAGCTTTGCCATCGGATTCTTCAGGCCGCGGCACGGGAGGGCTGCCTGAACCAGGAGAGTGCGGAAAAAGTCTCCGCCCTGGGCTGGATCGACTCTGCCGTGATCGACGCCTGGGCCATGGGAGAGAGACTGGACGAAATCGCTGTGGGGCAAGAGGACGCCGCCTTCGTGCAGACGATCTGTACAGCTATGTTTGAACGATCTGCCCGCTGCATGTGCACGAACCTGGCGGCGATCCTGCTGCTGAGCGGAGAGAACTGTCTCCGGGTCTGCGCGGAGGGCTCCCTGGTGCAGAAGGGGCGGGTCTACAGGCCGACGCTGGAGGCGCTGATCCAAGGGGAGATCCGGGAGAAGCTGGGCTTCGACGTGAGCTATACCATCGGGAACGAATCCACGCTCTCCGGCTCCGCCGCCGCAGCGCTGCTGAATCTTTGAGATCTTAGCTGACTAGATGAAAAAATACATTATTGAGAGGAGTAATTGAGATGTTTGACCATCCGGGGAAAAAAGTTCAGACTCTGGCATCCGTTCTCAGCGTATTGCTGGGCGGCGCATCGCTCGTGATAGGAGTGCTGCTGGCAGGAACGGATGTTCTAATAAGCGTGGGGGTTATCCTGGGCGGCGTCCTCGTCGCCTATGTTACTGGCCTGCTGCTGTATTCATTGGGCAGCCTGGTCGATAATTCCCAAGAGATCCGAGATTCTTTGTTTAGACTTGAAAATGGAGATTTTGAACCGGAGGAGCCTGCTACCCCTGCGGTGCGCCCGGAGAAGCCGGAGAGGGAAGGACGCCGATTTTCTTCCGATGAGGGGGAAAAAACCTGGCAGTGCGACTGCGGCGCAATAAACCCCAACAGGATCAAAACTTGTTCCTGCGGAAGAAGCCTGTATGAAGTTGTAGCAAACCGACTGGGACAGCAGGAAGAATAAAGCATAAAAGGCGAGCATGAAAGCGCTCGCCTTTTGCGTTAATTCTTGTCTTTCGGCTTTCCGACCAGGGCGATGAGGAAGCCAAAGAGCAGCGCGGCGCAGAGCCCGCCTGCCGCTGCGGTGAAGCCGCCGGTAAAAATCCCCAGCAGCCCCTGTTCTTCCACGGCTTCCTTGACGCCCTTCGCCAGATTCCACCCAAAGCCGGTGAGAGGAACCGTGGCTCCGGCGCCAGCCCAGTCTGCCAGGGGCTGATAGAGTCCGACAGCGCCGAGCAGAACACCTGCCACAACATAACAGGACAGAATGCGGGCGGGGGTGAGGCGAGTATAGTCGATGAGCAGCTGGCCGAGTACGCACAGAGCGCCGCCCACCAGAAAGGCTTTTCCGTATTCCCAAAGCAGCTCCATTTTTACGCCTCCCGTTCCAGCACCAGGGCATGGCAGATGCCCGGGATGCTCTCGCCCTGCTGGGAGCTGGTAGGGGACATGAGCGCCCCGGTGGCCGCAAAGAGCACCCGCCGCCAGACACCATCCTCCATGGCCTTCAGAATGTGCCCGCTCAGGACGGAAGCGCTGCAGCCGCAGCCTGAGCCTCCGGCGTTCACATTCTGGGTGTTGAGATCATAGATCAGCACGCCGCAGTCCATATAGCAGGGGCCGAGTTCTACCCCGTCCGCCTTGAAGAGCGCGGCGAGAATGTCGTGTCCCAGGGCGCCCAAATCGCCGGTGATGATGGCGTCATAATCCGCCGGGCTTCGCCCGGTGTCCCGGAAGTGCGCGCGGATGGTATCGAAGGCCGCAGGCGCCATGGCGCTTCCCATGTTGTTAGGGTCCTTGATGCCCGCATCTACGATCTTTCCGTGGGTCACATGGGTGACGCGGATGGAACCCTGCCCGCCCAGGATCACGGCGCCTGCGCCGGTCACCGTCCACTGGGAGCTGGGGGTGCGCTGACCGCCGTATTCCAGGGGGAAGCGGTACTGCCGCTCTGCGGTGCAGAAATGGGAGCCGGTGAGGGCGCATGCCTGATCGGCGTAGCCCCCGTCCACCAGCAGCGCTGCCAGACTCAAGCCCTCCGCCATGGTGGAGCAGGCGCCGTAGAGCCCCAGGTAGGGGACGCTGCAGTCCCGCATAGCGAAGGCGGAGCTGACGCATTGATTCAGCAGATCCCCTGCCAGGACGTAGTCAAGCTCTGAGGGTGGGAGCTTTGCCTTGTCGCAGGCCAGCTCAAAGCACTGCTTGAGCATGTGGCTCTCCGCCTTTTCCCAGCTCTTTTCTCCGAAATAGCTGTCCTCTCCGATATAGTCGAAGCGCTCTCGCAGCGGCCCTTCGCCCTCTTTTTTGCCGGCCACCGCCGCGTATCCCAGCACCGCCGGCGCGGAGGGAAGGTACAGGGTCTGTTTTCCCACTCGTTTTGTCATAGCAATCCTCTTTTACGTTAGGATGGCTTTAGTTTGCCCTGCTCCGCGCTTTTTACGCATAAAAAACCGCTGCGATCGTTCGCAGCGGTTTTCGGTATAGGAAAAATCAGCTTCTCAGCGTGCGCCAGAGATCAGAGATATAATCGAGTGTGTCCTGATCCAGATTGCGGAAGGCGTACGCATTGTACAGCTCGCTGAAGTTCTCAATGCCGGGGTAGAGGATCTCCATGGCCTCTTCGCCCATATCCTCCCGATACCCTTCGTTCTCATAGACAAGGGAATTCGGAGAGGCATAGTAGATAAACTCGGCGTTGGCAATAGCGACTTCCTCGGAGAGCATGAAGTTGATAAACTCCTCAGCCAGACGCTGATTCTGGCAGCCCTTGGGGATGCACATGGCGTCCACAAAGTAGTTGGTGCGCTCGGGGTAATAGAAGCGCAGATCCACATCATCGGCCTGGGCGTCCAGCATGGTGAAATAGTCGCCGGCGTAGTAGGCGGCAATGGAGGCCTCGCCGATCTCCATCATGTTGTAGACCTCGTCCATGACGTAGTTCTGAACCAACGGCTCCTGCTTCTGCAGCTCCTGCAGCGCCAGATCCCAGCTGGCACGGTCGGTAGTGTTCACGTCCAGACCCAGCTTGTACTGGGCGGTGCCGAAGGCGTCGCGGGAGTTGTTGAACTGCAGGATCTTGCCGCTGTACTTTTCATTCCACAGCAGATCCCAGTCGCCCACATCCTCCGGATCCACCACGTTGGCGTCATAGATGATGCCGACCACGCCATAGGTGTAGGGGACGGTGTACAGGTTGTCGGGGTCGTAGTACAGGCCGCGGAAGCTCTCGTTGATATACTGGTAGTTGGGGATGTTTTCGTAGTTCAGAGGCAGGAGCATATCATCGCTGATCATCTTGGCGATCATGTAGTCGGAGGGGATGATCACATCGTAGCTGACAGCGTCGCTGGAGAGCTTGCTGTACATGTCCTCGTTGCTGGCGAAGGTGCTGTAGTTGACCTTGACTTTGCGCCCATAGGTTGCCTCGAACCATTCCTCAAAGGCGGCGACGGTATCAAGACTGCCTTCAAAGCCGTCCGAGATATACTCGCCCCAGTTGTACACGTTCAGCGTCAGCGTGCCGGTGCCCAGGAAAGGATTCTCCTCATCCGGTACGGCATTGACAGCGGGCTTGTTCTCCTGCTCCTCCGCGGAGCCGCAGCCGGCCAGCGCCGCGCAGACACTCAGAAGCATGCATACGGAGAGAAGAACGGAAAGAAACTTTTTCATGATGAAACCTCCCTATATTGCTTGTTTTTTTGCTTTTTTCTTTTTCTTGGCTTCCTTCAGGCTTTTGCTGGTCTCGCTGTCAAAGAGATTGGAGAGCATCAGCAGCGCCAGAATGACAAAGAAGATGACCGTAGCCAGCGCATACACGGTGGGCTTCACGTCCCGCTTCGTCATGTTGAAGATGAAAATGGGCAGCGTCTGGAAATCTTCGCCCATGGTAAAGTAGCTGATGACAAAATCGTCCAGCGAAAGGGTGAAGGCCATGATCATGCCGGTGAGGATGCCGGGCATCAGCTCGGGCAGCTCCACCTTGAAAAAGGCCCGCAGAGGCGTGCAGCCCAGATCCATGGCGGCCTCCGGCAGAGATTTGTCCATCTGCTGCAGCTTGGGCAGGACCTGCAGGATCACATAGGGCAGGCAGAAGGTGATGTGGGCGATCAGCATCGTCCAGAAGCTGAGCTTGTTGGCCAGACCGAAGAGACGGCCCACAAAGACGAACATCAGCATCAGGGAAATACCGGTGATGATGTCGGGGTTGATCATGGGGATGTTCGTCACGGTATCCAGAGCCACGCGCAGATATTTTTTCCGGAGCCGGAAGATGCCGACGGCGGCGGCGGTACCCATGATCGTGGAGACGATCGCCGCGCTGAAGGCCAGAATCAGCGTGTTGCGCAGAGATTCCAGCAGGCGGGCGTTATCGGCCAGCGCCTCATACCAGCGGAAGGAAAAGCCGGACATGACCGCGGTGCTTTGCTGACCGTTGAAGGAAAAGACGATCATGATGGCGATGGGCGCGAAGAGGAACAGGAGGATCAGACCCGTATAGATTTTGGAGAGAACTTTCATACCCTGCCCTCCTTACGCTACGGCCCGTTTGTTGGCTCTATGCTGCAGGATAGCCATGAAGATCAGCAATAGAACCATCATCACAAAGGCAATGGCGGCTGCTCGGTTCAGATTCCTGTTGTAATAGATCAGATCCTCGATCTCGTCGCCGATCAGACGGTTGCTCTTGCCGCCCAGCTTTTGAGAGATATAGAAGGTGCTGACGGAGGGGATAAGCACCATGTTGATCCCGGAGATGACGCCCGGGAGACTCAAGGGCCAGATGACACGCCGCAGCACGCCAAAGCCGTTGCAGCCCAGGTCCCTGGCGGCTTCCAGAAGCTTGGGGTCCATCTTGGCCATCACGGAATAGATCGGCAGGATCATATAGGGCAGATAGTCATAGACCATGCCGATAATGACGGCGGCTTCGGTGTTGATGAGGTGGATGGGGCCGAGACTGAGTTTTCCCAGGTAGGTGTTGAGGATGCCCTTGTCCAGCATGATCATGCGCCAGGTATAGGTGCGGAGCAGAAAGTTCATCCACATGGGGATCATGATGACGGTGATCAGAATGCTCTGCATCCGGGGAGAGGCATGGGCGATCCGGTAGGCGAGGGGATAGCCCAGCAGCAGGCAGATCACCGTGGAAATGGCAGAGAGCTTGAAGGATCGGAAAAAAATCGTCACATAAAACGGGAGAGAGGCATTCTCGTCCGTTTTGTAGGTGAAGATATAACGCATGTTCTCGGTGGTAAAGTGCAGCTCTTCATCGGTGAAAGCATAGAAGGCGATGAAAAAGAGAGGCACTACAATGAACAGCACAGCCCAGAAGGAATATGGCGCGAGAGCAAGCCTCTGGACAAGACTGCCCCGGCGAAGAGCGGCATTCCTGTTCTTCATTCGCCGCGCTCACTTTCCGCGTCCTCGGACGCCTCCGGATCGGTGAGCTCGCCCAGCTCCTCCAGGTTTTCCTCCGGCAGCTCGCCGATCTCGTCCAGCTCCATGGAGAAGCTGGAGTAATCGCCGAACATGCCGGAATACTCGGACTTTTTCATGATGTGGATGGCGTCGGGCTCAATGTACAGGCCGATGTGCTCGTCCACGTCCACGAAGTCCGTGGTCTGGATCATCCACTTGAAGCCGTCGATGTCCACAATGATCTCGTAATGCACGCCCAGGAAGGTGACAGAGGTGACCACGCCCTTCAGCATACCCTTTTCCTCGGGGACGATGTCCACGTCCTCGGGCCGCACCACCACGTCCACCGGCTCCTTGAGCTCAAAGCCACTGTCCACACAGTCGAACACGTGGCCGGCGAAGACGACGCGTTTATCCTTCAGCATCACGCCGTCCAGAATATTACTCTCACCAATGAAGTCCGCCACGAAGGCGTTGGTGGGCTCGTTGTAAATATCCACCGGGGTGCCGATCTGTTGGATGCGGCCTTCGGACATGACCACCACGGTGTCGGACATGGAGAGGGCCTCCTCCTGGTCGTGGGTAACGAAGACGAAAGTGATGCCCGTGGCCTTCTGGATCTTCTTGAGCTCCTGCTGCATATCCTTGCGCAGCTTCAGATCCAGGGCGGCCAGCGGCTCGTCCAGCAGCAGCACCTTGGGCTTGGAGACCAGGGCGCGGGCGATGGCCACGCGCTGCTGCTGCCCGCCGGAGAGGGAGTTCACGCTGCGCTTTTCAAAGCCGGCCAGCGCCACCAGCTTCAGCATCTCGGTGACCCGCTCGTTGATCTCCGCCCTGGGTACCCGTTTTTCCCGCAGGGGGAAGGCTACATTCTCAAAGACGTTCAGGTGGGGGAAGAGAGCGTAGCGCTGAAAGACGGTGTTCACGTTGCGCTTGTAGGGCGGCACGTCGTTGATCCGATCGCCCATGAAGATCACATCGCCCTCATCCGCCGTCTCAAAGCCGCCGATGATGCGCAGCGTTGTGGTCTTGCCGCAGCCGGAGGGGCCGAGAAGCGTCAGAAACTCATTGTCGTAGATGTTCAGATTGATGTTGTCCAGCACGACCTCGCCATCAAAAGCCTTGGTGATGTTTTTCAGCTCGATAATTTTGTCCATGCCTGTTCCTCCCCGCAAAGAAAAAAGACGCATGCTTTTAGCATACGTCTTATGATACGACCTATTACCGGCGCAGCCTGCAGGGAGCGCCCGGGTCACAATGGGTTTGAGAGTCTATATAGCAAAACACTTTTACTACTCTTATTGACCATTTCACAAGTTGTATGCTTTGGTAAAGCACCGGTTTATAGTAACCAACTTATAAAATTTGCGCTTTGAACGCAATCAATAAGGCAACAGAAGTTGCCGCCGCACCTGCGGAATTCGGTTGACGGGATCCAAACCTTGTTCGAACCTCGTCAGCCGTCGGCATCCGACCCGGCTGTCCGTGTGGCCTTGGCCCCGAAGGGCGGTCGCTATCTTGCTTCGGATAGACCCTATCCAATTGAGACGACTTATTCTAACAAGTTTCCCCAGTGATGTCAAGGAAAAACTGTGTCTAAAAATAGTATAAGGTAAGCAGTTCGTTCTGGTCAGTTTTCATAGCGCACATCCCAGAGTGTGAGCCCTTTGGCGGGCGCGGTTGCGCCGGCTCTGGCACGATCCCGAGAGGCGAGAATCTCTCCCATTTCCTCCGGTTGACGCTGACCAAGACCCACTTCCAGCAGCGTGCCGGTCAGGATCCGCACCATGTTGTAGAGAAAGCCGTCACCCGTGAAGGATAGACGAATCTCCGCTCCTATTTGTTCCAGACTGATGTCGCGCAGATGGCGCAGGGTGGATTTTTTGCTGTTTTTCACGGAGCAGAAGGCGGCAAAATCATGTTCTCCGCAGAGAAGCGCAGCGGCCTTCTCCATGGCGGGCAGATCCAGGGACTCCGGAACGGGGAGAACATAGCGCCGCTCAAACACATTTGGCGCCTCGCTGTTCCAAATCCGATAAACGTAGGTTTTCTCCACGCAGCTCAGCCGGGCGTGGAAGCGGGGCGGCGCCGGCTCCAGAGACACTGCGCCGATGTCCTCCGGCAGAAAAGAGCGAAGCCTGCGCAAAAGGTCATCCGGTTCAAGCAAAGTATTCGCCCGGAAGGAGCACACCTGTCTGCGGGCGTGGACGCCCGCATCGGTGCGCCCGCTGGCGGCCAGCTCCACCGGCTGCTCCAGAAGGCGGGAGAGAACGGTCTCCAGCTTCTCCTGAATGGTGCCTCCGGTGTTGCCCTGCCGCTGCCAGCCCTTGTAGCGTGTACCGTCGTAACAGAGTGTCAGTTTGAAATTCTGCATGTCTCTCACCGCCGTTTCTGCTTTCGCTAAGCTCAAAGCTTCGGGCATCATTTTATGATCTCCGGGACGATGTTGTGATCCCGCAGCGCCAGGTATCCGGGGCCGAAGGGGCTGCTCTTGCGGTTACAGTAGCCTTTACTGTCGTAGAGGAAGACCTCCCGCATCCGCGCATAGTAAGGGAAGTAGTTGTTCGCGCCCTGCGTCCCCTCGTTGTAGCGCCAGGGATAGCCGTAGCAGAATTCGTCTCCCCAGCCGCAGAGACAGTCGGGGTGCGCCTGCTCAAAGTGCTCACGCTGATCCTTTGGCAGCATCGTGTCCATAGCCATCAGACGCTCCAGCGGAACTGTGTCCAGCGGAGAGAGGTCGGTGACGCTTGTGATGGAAATGTTCAGATACTTCAGATTTTGCAGCCCGGACAGAGGGCTCAGATCCGTCACCTGGGGGCAATAGGCCATTTCCAGCCAGGTGAGATTCGGGCAATTGGCAAAGCCGCTCAGATCATGGATGTTCGAGCCGGAGAGGATGACACACTCCAGCCGGGGCATGTAAGCAATAAAGCTGAGGTCGGACAGGGGACTGTTGTGCCCGAAATCCAGATAGACAACATCGGTACAATACCGGAGCGGGCCGGTGTTGCGATCGTTGACAACGTAGCCGATGCGAAGGATCTCCTCGTCCGTCAGCATATTGGCCTTGTCGAGGAAAACGCGCCAGACGACCTTGGTGTTGGGATAATCGTCCCGGATAGAGGCCATGATCTCATTGCTGATCCCGAATCTGTCCTCGTCCAGCTTGAAGTAGCTGCAATTGGGGAGAATGTCCAGCGCGGCACGGATCTCCTCCTCATCCTCATCCCGCAGAACAGGGACGTTGCACTCGACACGCTCATCCAGGGTGCTGACACGGGTACCGAAGAGGGAGAATTCATAGTGAACGGCAGCCTGGGGCAGCGCATCCATCAGCATGCGGACATCCGCTTTGTCGGCGGAACTCTCGCCGACTGCGTCCATCAGCTCTACCTCCCGAAGCTCCGGCAGGAGCGGCAGCACCTGGGCAGCCCGGGAGAGCTCTTCCCGGTTCAGTGCGGAGAGATCGACGGAAACGGTATCCTGAGGATAGCTTTGCCCGCAGAGCTCCACGTGATAGAGAAGCTGCGCTTTGGGCGCGGCGGCAGCAAGCGCCTCCAGCTCTTCGGAAGTCAACTGCAGCTCCCCTAACTGGATGCTGCGAAGCTGTTCCAGAACTGGAAGACGGGAGCACAGCTCAGGAAGCTGTTCGCCGGTAAGTCCCGGGAGAGAGATCGACTCCGCGTCCTCTTCTGCGATTTGGCCGGCAATCAGAACGCTATAGCGAACTTCGCCTTCGGTTGCCTCGCGGAGCGCCTGAATCTGAGTTAGCTCCAGATCTGTCTCCGGCAGATACAGCGTCTCAAGGCTTGTGAGCATGGGCAGGGCGGATAGAAGCGCGTCATAGTCGAAGCTCCCCGCAGAGAGCGTCAGCTCCCGCGTGTCGGAGGAAACGCTGATCTCGCCGAGAGAAAATTCTGTCAGAGCCTCCGCGTTGTCGGAATCGGACAGGAATGAGGAAGCCGGACTGCCTTCCTCCCGGCCGGATACGAGGGCGGCGTCGGGAGAGAATGCCGTCCGGGAGTCATATCCGTCCGAGGCGGCCATGCCGAGAACAAGGAGAACAATCAGCAGGGCGAGACAGAGAGCCTTACGCGTGTAGGAATGGTTCATAAGGATCCCCCTTCAAGAATGCGATGTGTTGATAGGAAAATCATACCATACAGGCATTCAAAATGCAAGGACGGAGGGGGATGCGGTTTTAGCCTTTGGGGCAATCTGCGGAGCTCGTCCTACTTGAGAAATCGGGAAAAATGTGATAGAATCCTGTAACGCAAAAGAGGAAGAGCGCGGATGCGCGGCCGTCTTTGCAGCTCCTTAACCCAGACAGCAAAAGCGCGTTTTTTACATATTATTCACTTTCTGCTGTTAAAACTGAGCTATAATCACAGGATGATAAACGGATGCATCATGACAGGGGGACTGAAGAATGAGCAAGCGGGCTTTGATCGTGGAAGATGACGCCAATATCGCGGAGCTGCTGCGCCTGTATCTGGGCAGAGACGGCTTCGAGGTCATGATCGTCTCGGACGGCGCCAAGGCGGAGGACGGCTTTGATCTCTTTACGCCGGATCTGGTGCTGCTGGACATTATGCTGCCCGGGAAGGACGGCTGGCAGATCTGCCGGGAGATCCGCAAGAAATCTGCGGTACCCATTATCATGCTCACAGCCAAGGGCGAGACGGCGGACAAGGTCAGCGGCCTGGAGATGGGCGCGGACGACTATGTGACCAAGCCCTTTGAGGTCAAGGAGCTGCTGGCGCGTATCCACGCCGTGATGCGGCGCACCGAAGGAGAGGGACAGATCGAGAAAAAGCTGAGCTTCGACAAGCTGGTGATCAATCTGGACTCCTATGAGCTGATCGTCGACGGGAAAAAAGTGGACACGCCTCCAAAAGAGATGGAGCTTCTCTACCACCTGGCGGCCTCGCCCAATCGGGTCTTTACCCGCAACCAGCTGCTGGACGAGGTCTGGGGCTTTGACTATTTCGGGGACTCCCGCACCGTAGACGTGCATATCAAACGCCTGCGCGAAAAGCTGGAGGGCGTCTCCGACAAGTGGAGTTTGAAGACCGTCTGGGGTGTGGGCTACAAGTTTGAACTGGCGACGGACGAGCAGGGATGAAAAGCATTTATCTTCGCAGCTTCGTGGCCATCGCAGCGCTGGTCGCAGTCTGTTTTCTGATCGTTGCCCTGTCCTTTGTGGGAATCGGCCGGCAGTATGTGATCGAAGAGTACAGAAAAACCATGGAGCGCAGTGCTGAGGAGATCGCCCATACGGCCGCGGCGGTTTTCAACAGTGAATCTCTGGACAGCTGGATCTTGCGCATGAACGTCTCCTCGGTGGCGAACGCTTCGGGGAACCTGATCTTTGTGACAGATGAGAGCGGCAAGGTGCTTTGCTGCTCGGACAAAGATCCGGTCTGCGAGCATATCGGCCTTGTGATTCCCGGAAATATTCTGGAGCTGACGGAAAAGGGCCAGCTCGGCATGCGAAGCGATTTAGGCGGTGTTTTCAAAAACCAGCGCTATGTACAGGCCAGCCTCATCCTCTCCCCCAAGGGAGAGACCGTGGGCTACGTGTTCGTTTCCAATCCCAGCGGGAACATGCTGGGCGCCTGGTCGACCTTCCTGACCATTGCCGCGGTGATCGCGGTGGTGGTGTTCTGCGTGGCCCTTGGGGTGACCATGATCTATACGCGGCACATGGCGCGGCCTCTGGATGAAATGGCCGCCGCCTCCCGGAAATTTGCCCGGGGAGACTTCTCCGTTCGCGTGAAACAGACGGAGGATCCCACCGACGAGATGGGCGCACTGATCGAATCCTTCAACAAAATGGCGGATTCCCTGGAGCAGGCGGAAAAACGCAGAAGCGAGTTCATCGCCAACATTTCTCACGAGCTGCGTACGCCCATGACTACCATCTCTGGTTTTGCCGACGGCATTCTGGACGGTACCATCCCCGCGGATCAGCAGGAGAAGTATCTCCGTTCCATCCGGGACGAGACAAGGCGTCTTTCCCGCCTTGTGCGCGAGATGCTGAGCGTTTCCCAGGCCAGGGCGAAGGCGGCAAATCCGGCAACCCGCAGCAATTTTGACCTGACGGAGCTGATGCTGCAGACGCTTCTGAGCTTTGAGAGCCGGGCGACAAAGAAGAATCTGGACGTGGATCCCCAGCTGCCGGACGATCATCTGATGGTGCACGCCGACAAGGACGCCATTACCCAGGTGATCTACAATCTGCTGGACAACGCGGTGAAGTTTTCCGAAAAGGGGAGCTGTCTCGTGGTGCGGCTCTACAAGGACAACGGCAAAGCCTACGTCTCTGTCAAGGATAAAGGGGAGACGATCCCACCCGAGGATCTGCCCTTCATCTTTGACCGCTTCCACAAGTCCGACCGCTCCCGCAGCCTGGACAAGGACGGCGTGGGACTTGGCCTGTATCTGGTGAAAACCATCATAAACAGCCACGACGAGGACATTGCGGTAAAAAGCGAGAACGGCGAGACAGAATTTGTGTTTACGCTGCCGCTTTCGACATAAGATAACAAAAGAAATCCGAAACGGATCAGGGGTGTAGTTATGAGCAACAACAATTGGTACGCGACAGAGGACTGGTATGCGCCGCTGAAGCGGGAAGAGCCTGCGAAGGTGGTTCAGCCCGTGGCGGCGGAGGAACCGGAACTGCCGAAGAAAAAGTCAAAAAAGGGGTTTTGGGCGGCGGCGATCGCGTTTCTGCTGACCTTTGCCATCGTCATCGGCCTGTGCATGCCGGCCATTCTGAAGACTCGGGAGAATCCCCCCTCCGAAGCGCCGAAGAGCAGCACATCGCCGGAACGTCCTTCCCAGGAGCGCCCCTCCGGAGAGCGGGACGCCGACAAGCCCGAGGCGACACAGAGACCCTCTGACGGCCTGGAAGACGGGGAGATGCCGGAAGACTGGGATGAGTTTTTTGCAAACTATTACCAGGACGTGGACACCGCGTCAGCAGAGGTGAACATTGCACGCGGGGAGCTGCCGGACTCCTTCAAGCTCCAGATCAAGCCCGCTGCCGGCAAGGAGCTGAGCCTGCAGGAGCTCTATGAAAAGTGCTCGCCCTCCATCGTGGCCATCTCCGGCTATATCGACGGGCAGAGCGGCTACAACTGGGGCACCGGCGTGATCCTTTCCGCCGACGGGCTGATCCTCACCAACACCCATGTGATCGACACGTGCGACCGGGCGACCGTCACCCTCTACGACGACCGGGAGTTTGAGGCCCGCCTCATCGGCTACGACACCATCAGCGACATTGCTGTGCTGAAAATCGAGGCAACGGGGCTCACCCCGGCAGAGTTTGGCGAGAGCGCATCCCTCCGGGTGGGTGACCGGGTGGCCGCCATCGGCAATCCCTTGGGCGACAATTTCCGCAGTACCCTCACGGATGGCATCATCTCCGCCATCTCCCGGGACATCAGCTATAAGGGACGCACCATGACCCTGCTGCAGACCAACACCGCGCTGAACGAGGGCAACTCCGGCGGCGCTCTGTTCAATATGTACGGCCAGGTGGTGGGCATCACCAACATGAAGATGATGTCCTCTTTCTCCAGCATCGAGGGCATTGGCTTCGCCATCCCCACCAGTACCGTGGAGACTGTGGTCAACAGCATGGTGCGCTATGGCGAGGTGCGGGGCCGTCCCTCCATCGGCGTTACCGTGGGCGGCATCCCGCCTGAGGCCATGGCCCAGTATAAGCTGCCCAGCGGCCTGTATATCACCGACGTCCTGGAGAGCTCCGACGCCTGGAAGCAGGGCGTTCGCCCCGGCGACATCCTCACCGAGGTGAACCACATTCCCGTCTCCACCACCACGGAGGTCAACGATATCAAGAACCAGTACGGCGTGGGCGACAGCCTGCACTTCACCATCTGGCGCAACGGCGAGATCCTGGAGTTTGACGTGCTGCTGATGGACACCAACGATCTCTACGGCGGCTGAGCCGGAAAAGAAAAAGCGCGCTGCAAAATGCGTAAACCTGTCATTCCGAACCAGTGACCGATGTCACTGGTGTGGGAATCCGTAATTCTTTTGAGGGAATAACGGATTGCCACGACCAGTTTGCGAACTGGTCTCGCAATGACGAGCGCATTTTGCAGCGCGCCTTTTTTTGTCTTTGTTTTTACGCCCTGCGCCGGGAGCGCGGTTTCAGGCTGATCAGATATCCGAACACGGCCAGCACCAGCGCTGCAAGCAGCGCGTAGGAGCCGTAATACATATAAAGAAGGTAGTGGGCGCCCTTGGGGGAGAGGTAGCGGCTCAGATAGGCGAAGTAGCCCAGGAAGGAGGCAAACTCCACCAGCGGCGCTGTGAGAAACACCGAGGGAATGGCAAAGGCCAGGATCAGGGACAGCACGTCCGCCGCATAGAAATAGCGGTCGTGCATATAGGGCAGCAGGAAGGGGATCCCGATGGCGAAGAGCAGGGAAAGAACAAGAATGGAGCGCTCCGAGAGGCGCTTGCGCTGAACCCAGGACAGGGCCAGCAGCGAGACCGTGTAGACTCCGGCGGCGGCGATGCCCATGGTTGCGGCGTGCCTGGCCTGCTCTGTACCGTCCTGGATGCGCCAGAAGAGGGCGAAGACGGAGGGGGAATTGGCGGAGAGATAGGCGTTGATGGTGTCCGTTTGCTTGAAATGGAAGAGCAGCATTTCCAGGAAGGGCTGCCCCATCAGCACAGCCGGCAGGATCGCCAGCAGATAGACCAACGGAAAGATCAGGAAGTGCTGCCACCGGTATTTGCCGGTGAACCAGAGCACCGCGCAGATGGGCAGCACAAAGACTGCCTGTAGCTTAAAGGCGAAGGCAAGCGCCATCATCGCCATGGAGAGGATGGGACGATCGTCCAGCGCCAGCCAGAGCCCCAGCACCAGCAGAGAGACATAGATCCCGTCGCACTGTCCCCAAAGGGCGCCGTTGAGAAACACCGTCGGCCAGAGGAGCAGGGTGAAGAATAAAGCCAGCCGCAGCCCCTTGTTCTGGGTGATGCGACCCAGCAGCTTCATGGAGCCCCAGGCCAGGAGCAGATCGAAGATCACGCTCAAAAGCTTGATGAGATAGAGATCCTTGCCCGGCAGATAGGAAAACAGCGCCAGAAGATACAGGTAGGGGACATGGTAGTTGCAATAGGGCGGCAGCGTTCCGAAGGCGCGAAAGCCGCCGTTGTCCCGATAATATTGAAACCAGGTGGAGAGGAACCAGCGGTAATCGTCCGTCTCCACATCAAAGACCCTGGCCCGCAGCGCAAGGGTCAGCGCCACCAGAATGGCACAGAGGGCGGCGGCCCAGGGCTTGCGGATCAGCCCTTCGCCATACAGGAGCCACAGGGCGATAACGCCCAGGAGAATAAAGGCAAACAGCACCAGCGCATCCATAATTTGACCTCAAAAACAAAGCGGGAGACAAAGCTCCCGCAAAAATTCACATTTTACAAATTTGTTCTTGACAAGGGCAGGACAACAATGGTAAAATATCTTGCTCTATGTGCAGGGGAGCGGGCACATTGCCCCAGCTTCCATCTGTGTGTAGTATACCAGCATCAAGCATGTAAATCAATGCCAGGGCGGTTGAATTTGACAACATGCCCGGGCGTTCGCAAAAACGATAAGGAGAGTGCACCAATGCCAAAAGATGTTCTCTACGGCAAAACTCTGCGCAAGAGCTTTGCCCGCACCCCGGAGATCCAGGAGATGCCCAACCTGCTGGAGATCCAGAAGAGTTCCTACAAATGGTTTTTGGAGACCGGCCTGCGCGAGGTGTTCAAGGACGTTGATTCCGTCACCGACTACTCCGGCAATCTGGAACTGAGCTTTATCGACTATTCCATGGAAGATAAGCCCAAGTACAACGAGGAGGAGTGCAAGGCCAGAGACGCCACCTATGCCAAGCCCCTGAAGGTTCGGGTTCGCCTGCGCAACAAGGAGACGGAGGAGATCAAGGAGCAGGAGATCTTCATGGGAGATTTCCCCATCATGACCGATGGCGGCACCTTCATCATCAACGGCGCCGAGCGCGTCATCGTCTCCCAGATCGTCCGTTCTCCCGGCGTGTACTTTGACAAGACGCTGGACAAGTCCATGATCGCCATTTACGCCTCCACCGTGATCCCGTATCACGGCGCCTGGCTGGAGTACGAGACGGACGCCAACGACATGTTCAACGTCCGCATCGACAAGAACCGCAAGCTGCCCATCACCTGGTTCCTCAAGGCAAAGCCCGCCACCTGGCTCAGCTGCGTGAACGATCCCTTCGTGGGCGCCACCACCAACGAGCGCCTGAAAGAGATCTTCGGCGAGGATGAGCGCATGATCTCCACGCTGGACAAGGACACCACCTCCTCCCGGGAGGAGTGCCTGTTGGAGATCTACCGCAAGCTGCGCCCCGGCGATCCTCCCACGGTGGAGTCCGCCGAGACCCTGCTGGACGGCCTGTTCTTTGACCGCCGCCGGTATGAGATCTCCAATGTCGGCCGCTACAAGTTCAATAAAAAGCTGAGCCTGTACCCCCGTATCGCCGGCTTTGAGCTGGCCGAGGCGGTGGCCGATCCCTTCACCGGCGAGCTGCTGGCAGAGCCGGGCGAAGTCATCACCCGCGAAAAGGCCCGCCAGATCGCCGACGCCGGCGTGAACGGCGTCACGCTGAAGGTGGACGGCAAGAACGTCAAGGTCTTCTCCAACGGCATGGTGGACATCCGCCGCTATATCGACTTTGATCCCGCCGAGGTGGGCGTCAAGGAACTGGTGCACGGCTGCTACATGGCGAAGCTCTGCGAGCAGTTTGAGGGTGAGGCTCTCAAGGACGCCATCCGCGAGAATATCGACGTTCTGATCCCCAAGCACATCGTGGTGGACGATATGTTCTCCTCGGTGAACTACCTCAACTGCCTGGCTCACGGCATCGGCGAGGCCGATGACATCGACCACCTGGGCAACCGCCGCGTCCGCTGCGTGGGCGAGCTGCTGCAGAACCAGTTCCGCATCGGCTTCAGCCGTATGGAGCGCGTGATCCGCGAGCGCATGACCCTGCAGGATCTGGACATCGTCACCCCCCAGAGCCTTATCAACATTCGCCCCGTTACCGCGGCTATCAAGGAGTTCTTCGGCTCCTCTCCGCTTTCTCAGTTTATGGATCAGACCAACCCTCTGGCCGAGCTGACCCACAAGCGCCGTATGTCCGCTCTGGGCCCCGGCGGTCTGAGCCGTGAGCGCGCCAGCTTCGACGTGCGAGACGTGCATTACAGCCACTACGGCCGTCTCTGCCCCATTGAGACCCCTGAAGGTCCCAACATCGGTCTGATCAACTACCTGGCCTCCTATGCCCGTGCCAATGAATACGGTTTCCTGGTGGCACCCTACCGCAAGGTGGAGAAGGGCACCTGCCGCCTGACCGACGAGGTCGAGTATATGACCGCCGATCAGGAGGATCAGTATATCGTCGCCCAGGCTTCCGAGCCTGTGGACGAGAACGGCGTCTTCATCAACAAGCGTATCACCTGCCGTCACCGCAACGATACCGTTGAAGTGAACCGGGAGGACGTGGACTATGTGGACGTCAGCCCCAAGATGATGATCTCCATCGCCACGGCCATGATCCCCTTCCTGGAGAACGACGACGCCAACCGCGCTCTGATGGGCGCCAACATGCAGCGTCAGGCCGTGCCTCTGATGACCACCCAGGCGCCCATCGTCGCCACCGGCATCGAGCACAAGTGCGCTGTGGACTCCGGCGTCTGCGTCCTGGCCGAGGAAGACGGCATTGTCACCCGTGTGGACGCCAACTATATCACCGTGCGCTACGACTCCGGGCTTGTGAAGGACTACAAGCTCATCAAGTTTGCCCGCTCCAACCAGGGCACCTGCATCAACCAGCGCCCCATCGTCAACGCCGGTCAGCGCGTGGAGAAGGGCGACGTCATGGCCGACGGCCCCAGCACCTCCAACGGCGAGATCTCCCTGGGCAAGAACATCCTGGTCGGCTACATGAACTGGGAAGGCTACAACTACGAGGACGCCATCCTGCTCAACGAGCGTCTGGTGATGGAGGACGTCTTCACCTCCATCCACGTGGAGGAGTATGAGTGCGACGCCCGCGACACCAAGCTGGGACCCGAGGAGATCACCCGGGACATCCCCGGTGTGGGCGACGACGCGCTGAAGTATCTGGACGAGCGCGGCATCATCATGGTGGGCGCCGAGGTCACCGCCGGCGACATCCTGGTGGGCAAGGTCACCCCCAAGGGCGAGACCGATCTGACCGCGGAGGAGCGTCTGCTCCGCGCCATCTTCGGTGAAAAGGCCCGCGAAGTCCGCGACACCTCGCTGAAGGTGCCTCACGGCGAGAGCGGCATCATTGTGGATGTGAAGGTCTTCACCCGCGATGCCGGCGATGAGATGAACCCCGGCGTGAACCAGGTGGTTCGCGTCTATATCGCTCAGAAGCGCAAGATCTCCGTGGGTGATAAGATGGCCGGCCGCCACGGCAACAAGGGCGTTGTGTCCCGCATCCTGCCGCGGGAGGATATGCCTTATCTGCCCGACGGCACCCCGCTGGACATCGTGCTGAACCCCTTGGGCGTGCCTTCCCGTATGAACATCGGGCAGGTGCTGGAGGTTCACCTTGGCTACGCTGCCCAGGCTCTGGGCTGGAAGGTTGCCACCCCCACCTTCAACGGCGCCAACGAGACCACCATCCGCGAGACTTTGAAGCTGGCCGGCCTCCGCGAGGACGGCAAGAGCGAGATGTACGACGGCCGCACCGGTGAGAAGTTCGATAACGATGTCACCGTGGGCTGGGTGTACTTCCTCAAGCTCCACCACCTGGTGGACGATAAGATCCACGCCCGTTCCACCGGCCCCTACAGCCTGGTGACCCAGCAGCCTCTGGGCGGCAAGGCCCAGTTCGGCGGCCAGCGCTTCGGCGAAATGGAAGTCTGGGCCCTGGAGGCCTACGGCGCGGCCTACACCCTGCAGGAGATCCTGACGGTGAAGTCCGACGACGTGACCGGCCGTGTGAAGACCTACGAGGCCATCGTGAAGGGCAACAACATCCCGCAGCCCGGTGTGCCGGAATCCTTCAAGGTTCTGGTCAAGGAGCTGCAGAGCCTGTGCCTGAACGTGCGCGTGCTGGACGAGCAGGGCGACGAGATCGAGCTCAAGGACGACGATGAGGACGATTTCATCCCCGATATGAAGGATGAGCTGTACGCGGCCGACGACAGCGAGATTGAAGCCGGCGGCTTCAGCATCGAGGACGTGCCCGAGGACGAGTTCGGCGCGGACTTCGGCATGGACAATGACTATGATGAGGAGGATCTGTGATGAGCTATACACCTTTTGACGCCATTCAAATCGGCATTGCCTCTCCGGAAATGATCCTCAGCTGGTCCTACGGCGAAGTGAAGAAGCCGGAGACCATCAACTACCGCACCCTGAAGCCCGAGCGGGACGGTCTGTTCTGCGAACGCATTTTCGGACCCACCAAGGACTGGGAGTGCCACTGCGGCAAGTATAAGAAGATCCGCTACAAGGGCAAAATCTGCGACCGCTGCGGCGTTGAGGTCACCAAGGCCAAGGTTCGCCGCGAGCGCATGGGCCACATCGAGCTGGCCGCCCCCGTGAGCCATATCTGGTACTTCAAGGGCATCCCCAGCCGTATCGGTCTGATGCTGGATCTGACCCCCCGCACCCTGGAGAAGGTGCTGTACTTTGCCAACTATATCGTTATCGACCCCGGCTTTACCCCGCTGCAGAAATGCCAGATCCTCACCGAGCGGGAATATCGGGAGATGCGCGAGAAGTATGAGGACGATTTCAAGGCCGGCATTGGCGCCGAGGCCATCAAGGAGCTGCTGCAGCAGATCGACTGCGAGCAGCTGGCCGCACAGCTTCGCGAGGAGCTGAAAAACGCCTCCGGTCAGAAGAAGGCCAAGATCGTCAAGCGCCTGGAGGCCGTTGAGGCCTTCCGCATCAGCGGCAACCGTCCCGAGTGGATGATCATCGACATTCTGCCGGTGATCCCGCCCGAGATCCGTCCCATGGTGCAGCTGGACGGCGGCCGCTTCGCCACCTCCGACCTGAACGACCTGTACCGCCGCGTTATCAACCGCAACAACCGCCTGAAGCGACTGCAGCAGCTGAACGCTCCGGACATCATCGTCCGCAACGAGAAGCGCATGCTGCAGGAGGCGGTGGACGCCCTGATCGACAACGGCCGCCGCGGCCGTGCCGTCACCGGCGCCAACTCCCGCGCCCTCAAGTCCCTCAGCGATATGCTCAAGGGCAAGCAGGGCCGCTTCCGTCAGAACCTTCTACCAGTGCGGCGTGCCCAAGGAGATGGCCATCGAGCTCTTCCGCCCCTTCGTCATGAAGAAGCTGGTGGAGGACGGCGTTGCCAACAACATCAAGTCCGCCAAGAAGATGGTCGACAAGCAGCGCACCGAGGTTTGGGATGCGCTGGAGGACGTGATCAAAGAGCATCCTGTCCTGCTCAACCGCGCTCCCACCCTGCACCGTCTGGGCATCCAGGCTTTCGAGCCCATCCTGGTGGAAGGCCGCGCCCTGCGGCTGCACCCCCTGGTCTGCACCGCTTACAACGCTGACTTCGACGGCGACCAGATGGCCATTCACGTGCCTCTGTCCGCCGAGGCCCAGGCGGAAGCCCGCATCCTGATGCTCTCCGCCAATAACCTGCTACGCCCCCAGGACGGTCACCCTGTCACGGTTCCGACCCAGGACATGATCCTCGGCTCCTACTATCTGACCATGATCCGCATCGGCAAGGCCGAGAAGGGCGCCGAGCGCCTGATCGTGGACGAGCCGGGCGACACCGGCCTGGAAGCCGGCGCCATCGTGGACGGCGACGAGCTCTATGCCAAGAACCTGGAGGCGAAAAACAGCGGCAAGAAGCCCGCAAGCTACAAGCCCACCCGCATGTACCGCGACTCCAACGAGGCCATCATGGCCTACAACGAGGGGAGCCTGGGTCTGCACGCCCCCATCCGTCTGCGCGTCACCAAGACCATTGACGGCGTGGAGGTCAAGAAGACCATCGTGACCACCGTGGGCCGCATCATCTTCAACGAGCCCATTCCCCAGGATCTGGGCTATGTGGATCGCAGCGACCCCGAGCACATGTTCGATCACGAGATCAGCTTCCAGGTGGGCAAGAAGCAGTTGGGCGACATCATCGACCGCTGCATCCAGAAGTACGGCTTCACCATCTCCGCCGAGGTGCTGGACAGCATCAAGGCTCTGGGCTACAAGTACTCCACCAAGGGCGCCATCACCATCTCCGTTGCGGATATGACCGTGCCCAGCGCGAAGTACGACATGATTCACAAGACCGAGCAGGAGGTCGTCCGCATCGAGCGGCAGTTCAAGCGCGGCTTTATCACCGAGGACGAGCGCTACCGCCTGGTCGTCTCCGAGTGGGAAAAGACCACCAAGGAAGTCACCGACGCTCTGACCAACGTGCTGGATGAGTACAATCCCATCTACATGATGGCAAACTCCGGCGCCCGCGGCTCCATGAACCAGATCCGTCAGCTGGCCGGTATGCGCGGTCTGATGGCGAATACCTCCGGTAAGACCATCGAGATCCCCATCAAGTCCAACTTCCGCGAAGGCCTGAGCGTCCTGGAGTACTTCATCTCCACCAGAGGCGCCCGCAAGGGTATGGCCGATACCGCTCTGCGTACCGCCGACTCCGGTTACCTGACCCGCCGCATGGTCGACGTCTGCCAGGACGTCATCATCCGCGAGCCCGACTGCGGCACCACCGATGGCGTGTGGGCCTCCGCCGTGTACGACAGAGGCCAGATGGTGGAGAGCTTCGGCACCGCTATCCACGGCCGCTTCCCGGCGGTTCCCATCACCGATCCCGAGACCGGCGAGCTGCTCTTCGGCACCGACCACATGCTCATGCCCGAGGACGCCAAGGTGCTGGAAGCCCATAACATCCACAAGGCCTATATCCGCAGCGTTCTGACCTGCGAGGCGCGCATCGGCGTCTGCGCCCGGTGCTACGGCATCAACCTGGCCATCGGCCGCCCGGTGAACGCCGGCGAGGCGGTTGGCGTCATCGCTGCCCAGTCCATCGGCGAGCCCGGTACTCAGTTGACCATGCGTACCTTCCACACCGGCGGCGTTGCGGGCGACGACATCACCCAGGGTCTGCCCCGTGTCGAAGAGCTGTTCGAGGCGCGTAAGCCCAAGAAGATGGCGATCCTCTCCGAGACCTCCGGCACCGTCAGCATCGAGGAGGCCAAGAAGGGCGTCATGTACGCCATCACCGTCACCAACGAGGCGGAGGGCAGCACCAACGTCTACACCGTGCCCCACTCCGCCGGCATCCTGGTGCACAACGGCGACCATGTGGATCGCGGCCAGGAGCTGACCTCCGGCGCGCTGAATCCTCACGATGTGCTCCGCATCCGCGGCGTCAACGACGACGAGTTCGGCCGCCAGGGCGTGCGCAGCTATATCACCAGTGAGGTCCAGAAGGTCTACCGTCAGCAGGGCGTTGACATCAACGACAAGCACATCGAGGTCATCGTGCGCCAGATGATGCGCAAGGTGAAGGTGGAAGATGCGGGAAGCACCGATCTGCTCTCCGGTTCCACCGTGGACATCGGCCTGCTGAAGGACGCCAACCGCAAGATCGACCAGCGCATCGCGGCAGGGGAGGAGGGCCTCAACAAGGCCACCTACACCCAGCTGCTGCTGGGCATCACCAAGGCCTCTCTGGCTACCGACAGCTGGATGTCCGCCGCCTCCTTCCAGGAGACCACCAAGGTGCTTACCGACGCTGCCATCAAGGGCAAGGTGGATCACCTGGTCGGCCTGAAGGAGAACGTCATCATCGGTAAGCTCATCCCCGCCGGCTCCGGCCTGTCCGTCTACCGGGAGTTTGAGGAAAAGACCGACGAGACCATCGAGGCCGAGCCCGAGGAATACGTGGATCTGACCGCTCTGGTGAACAAGACCAACGCGCTCTAAGCCAAAGCAATAGAAAAACCAGCAGGAGAGCTCCGGATCTCCTGCTGGTTTTGCTTTACAGCGTGGTCAATTCATTATTCAGATAAGCCTTGATCGCCGCGTCGATGCCGCCGTTGTAGGTGTAGAGCTCAAGCCCCAGCGCTTTCAGTCTGGCCATGGCCTTGGGGCCGTAATTGCGGCATATCACCGCGTCCAGCACCGAATGGGCAAAGGCGTCGATGCGCTCTTCAAAATCCTTGGGATAGAGGCTCATGAGCTGCTTCTTTTTGACCTTACCGCCCTCCAGACAATAGATCCACCAGGCATCGGCTTTCTCGAAATTCATCAGCTCCGCCGCCCCTCCGTAGGCCACGGCCACGAAGGTGAGCCCGTCTTGCTTTATGAGTTTCATATCTCTAACCACCTTTCGGGTTAAGAATAGCACAGAACGGGCAAAATGGCAATCCCGGGTTTTCTGACTGGGAGGGGACGGGGGAGGGAAAAGTGAAAAGAGTGAACGGGGTGACGGATCCTCAAGACGAACCCTTCTGTAACCGGCTTCCGTTTGCATTGACCTGGCGGTGACAGTGGATAGCTGTACTATCTTCATTCCTCAATATCTTGCGTTATAGAAAGAATTTTCAAAAATTTTTCTACAAAAATTCTTGACTTAATTTGGGTATTATGCTAATATTCAGTAGTTCGTGGCAATCAGCGCCCAAAGTGCGCCCAGTTGCCCGAAGCAACTGAAAAAAGCCTGGATTTGTCCGGACTTTTTCAGAAAAATGTATCATGGAAGAAAGGAGGAACACAATGCCCACTTTTAACCAGCTCGTCAGAAAAGGCAGAGAAAAGGTCACCTACAAGTCCACTTCTCCCGCAATGCAGAAGGGCCTGAACACCCTGAAGAACAAGGAGACCAACCTGAGCTCCCCCCAGAAGAGAGGCGTCTGCACCGCAGTTCGTACCTCTACTCCGAAGAAGCCTAACTCCGCTCTGCGTAAGATCGCGCGTGTGCGTCTGACCAATGGTTACGAGGTCACTGCCTACATTCCCGGTATCGGCCACAACCTGCAGGAGCACTCCGTCGTCATGATTCGCGGCGGTCGTGTCAAGGACCTGCCTGGTGTTCGTTACCACATCATCCGCGGCACTCTGGATGCCCAGGGCGTCAACGGTCGTATGCAGGCTCGCTCCAAGTACGGCGCCAAGAGACCCAAAGCTGCGAAGAAGAAGTAATTTCCGACGGCAGCAAATTCTGCCCTGTCGTTTATCTATATACTTGGATAGACCTCGGGGCGCAACGGACGTTTATGATACGTTCGAGTACCGATGATTCCATTTTATAATGAAGGAGGGAAGCAACGTGCCCAGAAGAGGTAATGTTCCCAAAAGAGAAATCTTGCCGGATCCTATGTATAACAGCGTTCTGGTGACCAAGCTCATCAACGGCGTTATGCTCGACGGCAAAAAGGGTGTTGCTCAGAAGGTCGTCTACGACGCTTTTGAGATCATCAAGGAGAAGACCGGCAAGGAGCCCCTTGATGCATTCACCGAAGCCATGAACAATATCATGCCCGCTCTGGAGGTCAAGGCTCGCCGTGTCGGTGGTGCAACCTATCAGGTTCCTATCGAAGTTCGCCCTGCCCGCCGCCAGACCCTGGCTCTGCGCTGGCTGGTTGACTACAGCCGCAAGCGCAGCGAAAAGACCATGAAAGAGCGCCTGGCCGGCGAGATCATGGATGCATGCAATAACCTCGGTAACTCCGTCAAGAAGCGCGAGGATATGCACAAGAACGCCGAGGCCAACAAGGCCTTCGCGCACTTCCGCTGGTAAGGCAAACAGGAGTAAATCCCAATGCCCAGAAAATATTCACTCGAAAGAACCAGAAATATCGGCATCATGGCCCACATTGACGCGGGCAAGACCACGACCACGGAACGGATCCTGTTCTACACCGGCGTCAATTACAAGCTCGGCGAGACCCATGAGGGTACCGCCACCATGGACTGGATGGAGCAGGAGCAGGAGAGAGGTATTACCATCACCTCCGCCGCCACCACCTGTTTTTGGCGCGACACCCGCATCAACATCATCGACACCCCGGGTCATGTGGACTTTACCGTGGAGGTGGAACGCTCCCTGCGTGTGCTGGACGGCTGTGTGACCGTGCTGTGCGCCAAGGGCGGCGTGGAACCCCAGTCTGAAACAGTCTGGAGACAGGCGGACCACTATCATGTGCCCCGGATGATCTATGTGAATAAGATGGACATCATGGGCGCGGACTTCTATCATGTGCTGGATATGGTGCATGACAGACTCAAGTGCAACGCCGTTCCCATTCAGCTCCCCATCGGCAGCGAAGAGGACTTTGTGGGGATCATCGATCTGGTGGATATGAATGCGCGCATCTATCACGATGATCTTGGCAAGGACATGACCACGGAGGAAATCCCCGCGGATATGATGGATCTTGCCCAGGAATACCGCGATAAGCTCCTGGAAGCTGTTTCCGATTACGACGACGAGATCATGGAATTGTATCTCGACGGCGAGGATGTCCCCTCTGATAAAATCAAGGCGGCCATCCGGAAGGCCACCGTCGCGGTGAACATGGTTCCCGTGACCTGCGGCACTTCCTATAAAAACAAAGGCGTGCAAAAGCTGCTGGACGCAATCGTGGACTACATGCCCTCCCCGCTGGACGTGCCTCCGGTGGAAGGCAAGCATCCCAAGACCGAAGCGGTGGAGCACCGCGCGGCGGACGATGACGCGCCTTTCTCGGCCCTGGCCTTCAAGATCATGACCGACCCCTATGTGGGCAAGCTCGGCTTCTTCCGGGTCTACTCCGGCAATCTGGAGACCGGTAAAACCGTGTTGAACTCCACCAAGGGGCACAGGGAGCGGCTGGGCCGCATCCTGCAGATGCACGCAAATCACAGAGAGGATATCGAGCACGTGTACTCCGGCGATATTGCCGCGGCGGTTGGACTCAAGAACACCACTACCGGTGACACGCTCTGTGATGAAAAGCACCCCATCATCCTGGAATCCATGGAATTTCCCGAGCCGGTCATCCGCGTGGCCATCGAGCCCAAGACCAAGGCCGGTCAGGAGAAAATGGCCATCGCGCTGCAGAAGCTGGCGGATGAGGATCCCACCTTCAAGACCTATACGGACGAGGAGACGGGACAGACCATTATCGCCGGCATGGGTGAGCTCCATTTGGAGATCATCGTGGACAGGCTCCTGCGGGAGTTCAAGGTGGAGGCCAACGTAGGCAAGCCGCAGGTTTCCTATAAGGAGACCGTGAAGAAGGCGGCCACGGTGGACACCCGCTATGTCCGGCAGACCGGCGGCAAGGGTCAGTTCGCCCATGTGAAGCTGATGATCGAGCCCAACGAGCCCGGCAAGGGCTATGAGTTCGTGAACAAGGTCACCGGCGGCGCGATCCCCAAGGAATTCATCCCCTGCGTGGATCAGGGCATCCAGGGAGCCATGCTCTCCGGCGTCCTGGCAGGGTACCAGGTAGTGGACGTGAAGGCGACGCTGCTGGACGGGTCCTTCCACGAGGTGGACTCTTCCGAGCTGGCCTTCAAGATCTGCGGCAGCATGGCATTCAAGGAGGCCTGCCAGAAGGCGGAGCCCACCCTGCTGGAGCCGATCATGAAGGTGGTCGTCACCGCACCGGAGGAGTATATGGGCGACGTGATGGGCGATCTCAACGCCCGCCGCGGTCAGATCCAGGGCTCCGACATTCGAAACGGCGCAGCCGTCATCGAGAGCCTTGTTCCGCTCTCCACCATGTTCGGCTATGCCACCGACCTGCGCAGCAAGACCCAGGGCCGCGCCACCTATGTGATGGAGCCCAGCCACTTCGTCGAGCTGCCCCGGAATTTGCAGGAATCCCTTGTGAACAGCCGCATGGGTTTCTCAAATTTTAAATGGTAAGTTTCCGCAAAAAAATCAGTTTCTAAAATTATTAGGAGGATATTACAATGGCAAAACAGATGTACAATCGCGCTAAGCCCCATGTCAACATCGGCACCATCGGCCACATCGACCATGGCAAGACCACTCTGACCGCCGCCATCACCAAGTACCTGTCCCTCCAGGGCAAGGCTGAGTACACCGATTACTCCTCTATCGACAAGGCTCCCGAGGAGCGCGAGCGTGGTATCACCATCAACACCGCTCACGTCGAGTACGAGACCGAGAAGCGTCACTACGCTCACGTCGACTGCCCGGGCCACGCCGACTATATCAAGAACATGATTACCGGCGCTGCTCAGATGGACGGCGCTATCCTGGTCATCGCTGCTTCCGACGGCCCCATGGCTCAGACCCGCGAGCACCTGCTGCTGGCCCGTCAGGTTAACGTTCCTTCCGTTCTGGTCTTCCTGAACAAGTGCGACCAGGTCGACGATGAGGAGCTGCTGGAGCTGGTCGAGATGGAAGTTCGCGAACTGCTGGACTTCTACGGCTTCCCTGGCGACGACACCCCCATCATCCGCGGTTCCGCTCTTAACGCTCTGGTTTGCGAGTCCAACGATCCCAACGCCCCCGAGTACGCCTGCATCAAGGAGCTCATGGACGCTGTCGACACCTGGATCCCCACTCCCGAGCGCAAGTCCCACCATCTCCGGCCGCGGCACTGTCGTTACCGGTCGTGTTGAGCGCGGCCGCGTCAAGGTTGGCGACAAGGTCGAGATCGTTGGCCTGAGCGACGAGAAGAAGAGCACCACCGTCACCGGCACCGAGATGTTCCACAAGACCCTGGAGTACGCCGAGGCTGGCGACAACGTGGGCTGCCTGCTCCGCGGCATCGACAAGAAAGAGGTTGAGCGCGGCCAGGTTCTGTCCGCTCCCAACTCCATCCACCCCCACACCAAGTTCAAGGGCCAGGTTTACGTCCTGACCAAGGAAGAGGGCGGCCGTCACACCCCGTTCTTCAACAACTACCGTCCCCAGTTCTACTTCCGTACCACCGACGTTACCGGCGTCATCTCCCTGCCCGAAGGCACTGAGATGTGCATGCCCGGCGACAACGTCGACATGGACGTGGAGCTGATCACCCCGATCGCCATCGAGAACGGCCTGCGTTTCGCTATCCGTGAGGGTGGCCGTACCGTTGGTTCCGGTGTTGTCATCGCCATCAACGAGTAATCTAAACAGCAAATAAAAAAGTCATGGCATTTCGGTGCCATGACTTTTTTGCGTTCCAGGGACGGCCTGAAATTTCTTTATGAAAGCTCATACTAATACATGATAGAAAGCTTTAGAAAGATTTCCGAGGCAGAACGGCCCAGGCCGCCCTCTCTTGCCGCTGCGCGGCAATTCACCTTGTTGTGACAGGCGAGGCGCT
>ONPF01000022.1 GCA_900319635.1 uncultured Eubacteriales bacterium
GAATTTGGAAGGAAAACGGAAGGAGCGGATATGCAGCTTTCACGGCTCTTCGCAACCGTGGAAGCGGAATGAAGCGAGTTTCGTTTGACGCGGTCAAGGAAGCCAACGAAGGTTGGCGCAATTCTGACCGGAAAGATTCAAAGATTTCTATTAGGTGTTAGTATAAGCCCCGTCCCGAGCCGCTCAACCAGGTTTTGTTCGTGGGGTTTTCCGGAGCTGCTCAGGTCAGCAGCATGTTGTTGACCAGATTCTGGATCACATCGTAGTCATAGCCGGCGCGGGTCAGGGCGACGCGGCGGGCCTCGCCGTTGCCGTACTTGCCGTCGATGACGTCCTGCGCGACCTTCTCATACTTCAGCAGGTCGTTGACCAGACCCTGCACCACCTTGGGGTCGAAGCCGGCTCTGCGCAGCGCCGCAACGCGGGCCTCGCCGTTGCCGTAGTCGCCGTTGATGCAGGCATATGCCGCACGGAGGTTGGCCGTCATGCCGCCGGAGACCTTCTCCAGCATTTCGTCGTTCAGCTTCTCGATCATGGTTCTTCTTCCTTTCTATTTCCATATTTTTGGGACCGATTCCATGAGACAGACCGGGCGAGTCCCGCTCTGCGCCCTCTTTTCAGTTTACAGCAGCCGCGCTGTCGGTGTCAAGTCTTTGCTTGGCCACAAGCTCGGCAAACAATCCGTTTTTGGCAATCAGCTCCTCGTAGGTCCCGTCCTCTGCGATCTGCCCCTGATCCAGAACCAGGATCCTGTCGCAGTGGCGGATGGTGCTGAGCCGGTGGGCGATGACGATGCGGGTGCAGTTCAGCCCGTCCAGCGCGTCGGAGACCTTCTTCTGGGTCTTGTTGTCCAGGGCGGAGGTGGCCTCGTCGAACATCAGGATCTTTGGCTTGGGGGCCACCGCCCGGGCGATCATCAGCCGCTGCTTCTGCCCGCCGGAGATGCCGCCCTGCCCCTCGGAGATCAGGGTCTGCATCCCCATGGGCATGGCGCGGATGTCCTCTGCGATCCCGGCCAGCTCCGCCGCCTCCCAGGCCTCCTCCAGGCCCAGCTGGGGCGCGGAGATGACGATGTTGGAATAGATATCCCCCTGGAAGAGGCTGCCGGTCTGCATTACGGTGCCGATCCTGCGGCGCAGGGAGCGCAGATCCAGCTTGCTCATATCTCTGCCGTCGTAGTAGATCGCGCCCTTCTCCGGCTTCTCATAGCCCAGCAGCAGGCGCATGAGGGTGCTCTTGCCGCAGCCGGTGCGCCCCACGATGGCCACATACTCCCCCGGCCGGATCTTCAGGCTCATCCCGTTCACCACCCAGGGCAGATCCTCCCCGTAGCGGAAACAGACGTTGGAAAGCTCGATTCCGCCGCTCAGACGGGTGACCATGGTCTTGACCTCGGCCGACTCCGGCTCGGCCTTCAGAATCGGCTCCGCCATGGAGAGGATGGGCTTGATCTGCGCCACGGTGAGCGCCACTCCGCTGAGGGCGGAGAAGGCGCCGGACACCATGCCGTAGGCCGCGTTGAAGGCCAGAAAGGCTGAGGGGGAAACCCCGCTTTTCACCGCCAGATAATACATCACGATGGTTCCGGCCAGGGAGACGGCGGTGGTGATCACGCCGCTGACCTTCAAAAACAGGGGCGGATCAAAGCTCAGCTCCGCCACGGAGGCGTAGGAGTCGGCCCATTTGGCAAAGGCGCGCTTCTCTGCGCCGGCCAGCTTGATCTTCTGCACGCCGTTGATGAGGGCAAAGCTCAGACCGTCGTTTTTGGCGCCCCGCTCCATGGACTCCCGGCTGACGCGCATCTGCATCAGCGCGGCGACGACGCCGATCCCCACCGTGAGCAGGATGATCAGCAGCGCCGGCGCTACAAGCGCCGGGGCGTAGCGGAAGATCTGGGTGATGTACAGCAGGGACACCAGGGAGCTCAGCCCCAGGGAAAAGACGTTCCCCACCAGCAGCTTGCACAGCTGCCCCACCGCACCGAAGCGGCTGGAGAGCTCGCCGGAGGAGTACTGCCGGAAGAAGTTCGCCGGCAGGTCGATCATGCGCATCATCACCGCCGCCTCCACGGGCAGGGAGGTCTTGATGCGGATCCGATCCATCACCAGCTCCCGCAGGCAGGAGATCAGCTGGGAGGAGATCAGCGCGGTGACCAGGAAGGCCGCCACCCCCGCCAGCATCATGAGGCTGCCCCGCTCCAGCACCGGCCCGGTCAGCGTGCGGGTGATCCGGGGCATGAGCATGCCCACCAGGGTCACCAGCAGCGTCAGCCCCGCCAGCAGCAGCAGATCCCCCGCGCTCAGGCAGCTTTTCAGATACAGCAGCAGATCCGGGATCCCCAGCTTCTTCTGGGGCAGCGGCCGGTAAAAGCAGATCCCCTCGGGGGCGAAGACCGCGGCCGTGCGCCGGTCTACCGTCTTCCGTTCGCCGCTGACCGGGTCCAGAAAGCAGTAGCCCCGGAAGGACTTGGGCAGCAGCGCAACCGGCAGCTGCTCCTCGCCGTAGAAGGCCAGCATGGGCCCGAAGGCGTTTTGGTACCAGCCCTCCTCCAGCAGCACCCTGCGCCGCATGATCCCGTGGGGACGCAGCGCAAATTCCAGCTGCTCTTCCGTGTCCCGGAGCTCGTCCGGGAGCTCGGCGGGCTTGATATGGTAGTATTTCAGAATCTCATCGATGGCCGCCTTGGTCACGATGTGCGCGTCCCGCAGGGAGCCGGCGCCGCGCTTGCCCAGCACCGCCGAGGCCATGCGGAACATGGAGTCTTCAAAGACCTCCTGATCCTTCTGCTTGCGCAGCCGGATCTGGTCATCAAACCAGCTCATGGTTCCACCCCCTCAGTCGCTGGCGATCAGGTCGGCGTAAATGCCGCCCCTGGCGTAGAGCTCCTCGTGCGTTCCCCGCTCTGCCATCCGCCCCTTGTCCAGCACGATGATCTCGTCGCAGTCGCGGATGGTGCTGAGCCGGTGGGCAATGACGATGCAGGTGATGCCCCGGTCCTGGATCGCCTTCACCAGCTCATACTCGGTGAGGGCGTCCAGGGCGGAGGTGGCCTCGTCCAGGATGATCAGCGTCGGATCCTGGGCCAGCACCCGGGCGATCTCCAGACGCTGCCGCTGCCCGCCGGAGAGATCCCGCCCCCCTTCGGAGAGCTTGCCCGCGAAGCCGCCGTCCCGGGCCATGATGTCGTTGTAGATCTGGGCATCCCGGGCGGCGAGGATCATCTCAAAATCCTCGATGGAGCTGTCCCACATTTTGATGTTGTTGGCGATGCTGTCCTCAAAGAGCACGATGTCCTGATCCACCACCGCAACCGAGCCGGTGAATACACCCCGGTCGATCCGGGAGAGGGGCTTGCCGTCAAAGAGGATCTCCCCGCTCCAGGGCTCATACAGGCCGGAGATGAGCTTGGAGAGGGTGGATTTGCCGCAGCCGGAGGCGCCCACAAAGGCGACCCGGCTGCCGGGCTTGATGTGCAGGGAGAAGTCCCGGATCAGAGGCTCTCCCAGCGGCGCGTAGCCGAAGGTGACATTGCGCAGCTCCACCTCGCCGGAGAGCTTGGCAAGGCTCCCCTCCGCCTGAGGGGACTCCTCCGCAAAACGCTGGTCTGCGGGATACTCCATCACGTCCTCCACCCGCTCCATGTCCGTGCGCATCTCCTGGATGGATTGCCCCGCGGAGATGAGCAGCATGGCCGGGGACATGAAGGCGCTCAGAAAGCCCTGGAAGGTCAGAATCATGCCGATGGTGAAGCGGCCCTGCATGGCCTGGTATACGCCCAGCACCAGCACGGCGGAGCCGGCAAAGGAGCTCAGCAGCGCCGGGATCATGCCCAGGTACTGATCCAGCCGGGCAAAGCGCACCAGGGATGCGTTGACAGAGGCCTGGTAGCCGGCCCACTTCTGGAAGAAGCCGTTTTCCGCGCCGCTGGCCTTGATGGTCTCCACCATCTGGATGCCGGAGACGGTGGAAGAGGCCAGCTTTCCGCTGTCGCGCATCTGCACGCGGGTGATGTTTACCCGTTTGCGGGCGATGATCCGGGAGACGATGAGCTGCAGCAGGATGGTGGCGAGCCCCACGATGGTCATCAGCACGCTGTAGCGCAGCATGACCACCAGGTAGAAGATCAGCATCCCGGTGTTCAGCAGCAGGGGCGCAAAGGTGTTGACCAGCGTCCCGGCGATGGAGCTGTTTGTGCCCAGGCGCAGCAGAATATCCCCGGACAGGCGCTGGGAGAAGAAGGCCATGGGCATCCGCAGGAGCTTCCACAGGAAGGAGCTGCTGCCCACCAGGGCCATCTTTCCGGCGATCTTCAGGGAGTAGATCGCCTGGATCCAGGCGACCAGGATCTGCGCCCCGCTCAGCACCGCCAGCAGGATCAGAAAAGGCATCAGCAGCTCCCGGTTCTCCCCGGTGAGCAGCCTGTCGATAAAAAAGCTGGAGAAAATGGGCCGAATGATCCCAAAGAGGGAGACAATGGCGGTGGAGAGCATGACGAAGGCCACCGCCGCGCCGGCGCCGGTGAGGCGCTTGCGGGCAAAGGCCAGGGTGCTCTTGCGCTTGCCCGTGGGCCGGAAATCCGGCCCGGGGGTGATCTGGAGGCAGATGCCGGTGAAGGCCCGGTCAAATTCCTCCATGCCGACCTTCACCTCCCCGCGGGCGGGGTCGTTCAGCAGGGCATACTTGCCGCGAAAGCCCCGCAGCACCACAAAGTGGTCGAAGTTCCAGTGGATGATGCAGGGCAGGCAGATCTCCCGGCGCAAAGCGTCGATCTCGCAGCGGAAGCCCTGGGCCTCAAAGCCGTAGCTGCGGGCGGCCAGCAGCATGTTTCGGGCGTTGGAGCCGTCCCGGGAGACGCCGCAGTCCAGGCGCACCTGCTCCAGGGGAACCCATTTGTCGTAGTAAGCCATGACCATCGCAAGGGAGGCGGCGCCGCATTCCAGCGCCTCCATCTGCATGACCACCGGAACCTTGGCCACGCCCCCGGTCACAGGCTTTTGGATCGAAGCTTTCCTCATGGCAGCGCCCCTCACCGGAACATCAGCTTCAGGATCTGGGTCTGCCGGTAGCGGATGCTGGCCTCATAGCGCCCGTCGGGCAGCTCCACCTGAGCTGTGGCAAAGGAGCCCTGCTCATCCTCGCCGAGGCTGAGGATCTCCGCGCTGGTCTCCCCGATGTTGACGGTCATGCCCACTTCGATGCTCTCCGCCGCGAGCGGATCGTCAAAGCGCAGGGTCATGGTGCCGTCGCACACCTCCGCGCTGCCGGTCACCACGCTGTCGATGTAAGTAAACGAGCCCCAGACCAGCAGCCCCACCAGCAGCAGGATCACCGCCGTCAGCAGCACCCAGACGCTGGGGTTGGTGACGCGCAGATAGTCGTTGAGTTGCTCCGGAGACTGGATCTGCTCCAGACTTCCCTTTCGGTACAGTTGCGCTTGCTCCATATTCGCTCCTTCCCGCCGCGCCTCCGCCGGAGGCCGCGGCGCAGTTTCCCTGCCATAATATTTTTTCAAGTATACCATGTTTTGGCAGCCGGGACAATAAAAAAATCTCCCCGCCCGCCTGCAAACAGCGGGCGTCAAGGATCGAGAGCGCTTTCGGCGAAAGAGCGGGAGATTTCCCGCCCCGTATCAAATTTCCCGCCCTGGGAAATACTAACTCCACTTTCGTTTTCGGAGGTGGAGCTTTTTGATGCAGGGAAAAGTGGAGATCTGCGGGGTGAATACCGCCACGCTCCCCGTGCTGAAGAGCGCGGAGACCCGTGCGCTGCTGGAGCGGGCGCGGGCGGGAGACCGGGGCGCCCGGGAGCAGCTCATTTCCGGCAATCTCCGGCTGGTGCTCTCGGTGGTGCAGAAGTTTGCAAACCGGGGCGAGAGCATGGACGATCTGTTCCAGGTGGGGGTCATCGGCCTCATCAAGGCCGTGGACGCTTTCGATCTCAGCCAGAACGTGCAGTTTTCCACCTACGGCGTTCCCATGATCGCCGGGGAGCTGCGGCGGTTTTTGCGGGATCACAGCGCGGTGCGGGTCTCCCGCTCCATGCGGGACACGGCCTACAAGGTGCTGCAGATGAAGGAGAAGCTCACCGCCGAGACCGGGCGGGAGCCGGATGTGGAGACCATCGCCAAGGCATTGGACATCCCCCGGCAGGAGGTGGTCTTCGCCCTGGACGCCATCTGCGACCCGGTGAGCCTCTACGAGCCGGTGTACAGCGATGTGGGGGAGAGCGCCACGGTGATGGATCAGATCGGCGACACCCGCAATACCGACGAGCACTGGCTGGAGCAGATCGCCCTGGCCGACGCGGTGAAGCGCCTGACGCCCCGGGAGAAGCGGATCCTGGCCCTGCGCTACTACGACGGGCGCACCCAGATGGAGGTGGCCAAGGCCGTGGGCATCTCCCAGGCCCAGGTCTCGAGGCTGGAGAAAAACGCCATCCGGCAGATCAAGAAAAACATCACCGCTTCGTGAGTTTTGAGAGTTGAGTTTTGAGAAAATGCGGCTCGGACGCAGGGCGTCCGAGCCGCAAGCATATGGATAAGCTCAAAACTGGAAACTCAAAACTCAAAACTCTTAAAGCCCTCGCCGTGGACTTCGGTGGAGTCGGTGACGAAGGTGAAGGCCGCGGGGTCGGCCTCCTTGATGATGCGCAGGGTCTGGGCCAGGACGTTGCGGCGGGTGACGGTGACCACCATCTGCTTCTCCGCCCCGGTCCAGCCGCCCATGGCGGGGATCACAGTGGTGCCGCGGATGGTGCGCTCGTTCAGCGCCCGGGAGACCTCCTCGCCCCTCTCGGTGATGGTGTAGACCACCTTGGCGTAGTCCACGCCCTGGGCCAGGGCGTCGATGACCTTGGAGGAGACCACGATGGCGATGGTGGAGTAGAGGGCTACCTCAATGTCCTTGAACACCAGCACCGCAATGGCCACCACCAGCCCGTCCACCGCCAGCAGCATGGTGCCGGAGGGAATGTTGGGCAGCAGCTTCTTCAGCAGCAGCGCCGCCAGGTCCGTCCCGCCGGTGCTGATGCCCCGCAGGAACAAAAGCCCGATGCCGAAGCCGCTGATGGCGCCGCCGGCCACCGCGGCCAGGAGGGGATTGTTGGTGTAGCCCGGCAGCAGCATCCCGAAGAGGTCGATAAAGCCGGAGAGCAGCACCGAGGACAGCAGCGTCAGCACCAGGGCGCGCAGACCCATTTGCTTCCAGCAGGCCAGCAGCAGCGGCGCGTTCAGCAGCAGCGCCCAGGCGCCCACGCTGATGTGGGGCGTGAGATGCGCCAGCGCCGTGGCGAGACCCGAGACCCCGCCGGGGGCGATGTCGTTCGGCACGGTGAACACCGCGATGGGCAGACCCACCAGCACGGTGCCCAGCAAAATAAACAGCAGATCCAGCAGAAAGCCCCGCCAGCCGGCGGGGCCAAGAATTTTTTTCATTGGTATTGGCCCCCGTTTTGTGATATTTTATTCAGTATATCACAGAATGGCCGGATTGCCAAGCCGGAGGGAGTTAATGTGTGTAGGGGCGTTATCGTGTGTAGGGGCGACCCTTGTGGTCGCCCGTGAATGCGGGAAAGGCCGGGGCAAGCGGGCGGCGGATAGCCGCCCCTACGGGCCCCACAGCAGACGGCAGACCCAGGCGGAGGAGAGGAAGCAGGCCAGATCCGCGCAGAGGGCGGCGGGGATGGCCCAGCGGCTGTGCTTCACGCCGGCGGCGGAGAAGTACACCGCCACCACATAGAAGGTTGTCTCGCTGGAGCCCAGCATCACCGCCGCCGTCCGGCCGGGGAGAGAGTCCGGCCCGCAGCGGGCGATGATCTCCGAGGCCACCGACATGGCACCGCTGCCGGAGAGGGGGCGCAGCAGCATGAGAAGCCCTGTCTCCGTGGGGACGCCCAGGGCCTCCAGCAGGGGCGAGAGCACCCGTCCCAGCAGCTCCGGCAGGCCGGAGGCCCGCAGCAAATAGATCGCCGGGTACAGCACCAGCAGCGCCGGGAGGATGTCCACCGCCGTTTTGAGCCCCCGCCGCGCCCCGGTGAGCAGCGCGTCGTACACGTCCACCCCCCGCAGCAGCGCCGTCAGCAGGGCGCAGCAGAGGAGCAGCGGCGCCACCAGCGCCCCCAGGCTCTTCAGCGCCATAGCCGCCGGAAGAGAGCCGCGGCCAGCAGCCCGCAGCACACGGAGCAGACGGAGGAGAGCCACACCGCCGGCAGAATGTCAAAGGCCGAGGCCGCCCCCGCCGCCGCCCGCACCGAGGCGATCATGGCGGGCAGCAGCTGGAGGGAGGCGGTGTTCAGCACCACCAGCAGGCACAGCTCGTCCGCTCCCCGCTGCCCCAGGGCCGCCATGCCCTTCGCCGCCCGGATGCCCGCGGGGGTGGCGGCGTTGCCCAGCCCCAGGAGATTGGCACTGAGATTTTCCGTCAGGGCGGTCAGCACCTGCTCCTCTCCCGAGCTGCGGGGAAACAGCCGCCGCAGCGGCCGCCGCAGCAGCCTTGCCAAGGCGGCGGAGACTCCGCTGCGCTCCAGCAGCTCCAGCACGCCGCTCCAGAGGCAGATGCCCCCTGTGATCTCCAGCACAAAGGGCACCGCCGCCTGGGCGCCCTCCATCACCGCCGCGCCCGCCTCCTCGGCGGAGCCGGTCAGCGGCGCGATCAAAACGCAGAGCAGATAAATCGCCGTGATGAGAATTCCCAGCAGCACAAAACGCCTTCTTTCCCAAAAAAGTCAGTCATTTCAAGGGTTTTCTAAAATATCAGTTGAACAGCTCGACAAGAATGTGTATACTATATTAAAACAGGTGAGAAGCCTGCTTTTCGGGAAACCCGCAGGAAAGGAGCTTCGGTATGAAATCTACCGGAATCGTCCGCAAGGTCGATGAACTGGGGCGAATTGTCCTTCCCATTGAGCTTCGCCGTACCCTGGACATCGAAGAGAAGGATGCGTTAGAGATATATGTGGAGGATGACAGCATTATTCTCCGCAAATATCAGCAGAGCTGCGTCTTTTGCGACAGCGCCCGGGAGCTGGTCAGCTACAAGGGTCGCAATGTCTGCGCCGACTGCATCATGAAGCTGAGAGGCCGCACTTGAGCGCGCAGAACCCAAGGGGGCGCCGTTTGACGCAGACCGGCGCCTGTATCTTTGATTTGTATGGAACCCTTGTGGACATCCATACAGACGAAAACCAGCCATCGCTCTGGCAGCGCATGGCTGGTTTTGCTGCGTCACAGGGGGCGCACTATGAGGCGGAGGAGATGAGAAAGTCGTATCTCCGTCTGGCCGCGGCGGCGGAGGCGCGCCTCAAGGCCCGGGATCGGGGAATCCCCGGCGCCTGCCCGGAGATCGACCTGGCGCCCGTTTTCGCTGGGCTCTACGCCGAAAAGGGCGTGGAAGCAGGCGACGCGCTGATTGCAGAGACGGCCTGGGCTTTCCGCCAGGCCTCCACCACGCACCTGCGGCTCTACGCCGGGGCGCGGGAGCTGCTCACGGCGCTGCGGGCCGCGGGGCGGCGGGTGTTCCTGCTCTCCAACGCCCAGAGCCTCTTCACCCGGCCGGAGCTGGAGGCGCTGGGGCTTTGCGGCGCCTTTGACCGCATCTATATCTCCTCCGAGGCGGGCTATAAGAAGCCGGACCCCCGCTTTTTCCGGCTTCTGCTGGAGCGGGAGGGGCTGGAGGCGGCGGACTGTCTCATGATCGGCAACGACCCCCGCTGCGACGGGGAAGGCGCAAGAGCGGTCGGAATGGAGACTTGGATCATCCGCTCCGCCCTGTCCCCCCGGGACGCCGCTGGCTACGACCAGCAGGGCATGGATCTGCGAAAGCTGCGGCGGATGCTGACAAGATAAAACGAGCGGCGAACAGCCGCTCGTTTTACTATGCAGTCAAACTCCTATGGTCTGTCATTGCGAGCTGTAGGGCCGATCATCGATCGGCCGTCTTGCCTCCCCCTCCGGGGGGGTGTCGCCAAAGGCGACGGAAGGGGTGTTTGCCGACCAATGGTCGGCGCTACGGCGTGGCAATCCGTATTTCTTTTTATACTTTTCCCCGGGCGATTATGCAGGATCTGCAAATCGCCCGGGGCTTCCTTTTTTAATTTCGATCCCGTGTGTCAGCGTCCCCGTCGGAAAAGGCCTCCAGCAGGGCCTGTACGCCCTGCCGCCGCCGCTTGCTCAAGGCCCTGTATCGCTCCAGGAGCGTATACTCGTCCTCGTTCAGGTCGCAGGCGCGCAGGGCTTCGATCCTGTGGTCCAGCGCGCTGTGGCCGATCAGATAGTCCACGGAGGTGTCGAAGGTATCTGCGATCAGGATCAGGGTCTCAATGTCCGGCTCGATGTTATGATTTTCGTATTTGTTGATGGACTGTTGGCTCACGCCGATCCGCTCGGCCAGCGCCTTCTGGGAAAGCCCCGCTTTCTCCCGCAATTGTTTGATTCTCTCCAGCACGGAAAACACCTCCTCTGCGTTCATGTTAACAACAGAGAGGTGTTTAATAAAAATCCCAAAATTAGTTATTGAAAACAATGTGAGGTTGTTATACTATAGAGGCAGCCTTTGGAAACGGCGGCTTGCACGCTGTTCGCACACAAGGCAAAGAGAATAGCTGCGAAAGCGAGGAACGGGAAAATGAGAAAGATTCTGGCATTATTATTGGCATTGTCTATGGTGCTTGCCCTTTGCGCCTGCGGGGATGCCGCCGTGAAAGACGAGCCCGCAGAGGAGCCTGCACAGGAGGCGGAACCTCAACTGGACAGAAATTCGATCGACGCATATTTGGGAACGTGGGAGTTTGGGATAATGCGCTTCATTATCAATAGAGGCGGAGCAGGAAAATATGAGATAAAACTTTACAAAGATGACCCGTGGTCAAGTAAAGATACAAGTTCCTACTCTTTTACCTACGAAGTGAAAGACGAAGCCTTGGTCATAACCATTGATTTTTATAACATTGTCAGACACTCGATTTTTGAGTTGAACGAAGATGGTACTGCCCTAATTATTGTGCAAAAAGACTTGCCCGCATGGGATCCTGATCTTGTAGAGGGAGAAACTGCATTTACAAAGAAATAAACATAGATCGACAGGGAGCGATTTGCTCCCTGTCGTTTTCACGCCATATAATACCGATCCTCCGCCCATTTGGCTGGGTTCGTGTCGATGTAGTTCCATATTTCGAGATAATCGCGTTCATTCCGGATCACGTGCTCGTGATAGGAACGCTGGAAGACCACCCGTCCTGCCTCCCGGTGTACAAGTCGCTTAAGTGCGCCGATCGCACTGGGAATCGTCGCGGCTGTAGGGGCCGACGCCCTAGGCGGCCCGCCGTTCTCCTCGGCAAACACCCCGTCGATCCGAAGAATCATATGGATGTGATTTGGCATGATGACATATTTGTCAACATGCAGCCCGTCGATGCGGCTTGTGGATAGAATATATTTCTCTACTATTTTTCCCGTTTCCGTAAGGGTAAGGTTCGGGCCGCCGAGGGCGTCGGCCCCTACAGTGATATTGGAGAGGATGCAGCGCCGATTCTGGGTGCAGACTGTGACAAAATAGGCGCCGGGGGCGGAATAGTCATATTCTGGCAGGCGCAGAGCTTTTCGCTCAGGCAGATCCATGTCCAAAGCCTCCTATCCGTCAGGGCTCTGTAAGGGCTGCGCGGGCGATTCATGAATCGCCCCTACGGCCTTCATTCTCCCCGGTGGTAGATCCGCTTGACCTCTGCGCTCTCGCTGCCGTCGGGGTCCGTCAGCGTGAGCGTCGGCTCGATTTGAAGCCCGGGCTTGCCGCCCCGGCGGGCCTCCACCAGGACGAGGCTGGGGGCGCTGCCCTCCCGGGGGCACACCAGGCGCAGACGCTTGGGCTCCAGAGCGTGGGCGGAGAGGCACACGAAGAGCTCCGAGAGCCGCTCCGGCCGGTGCACCAGGCAGAAGCTCCCCCCGGTGCGGAGAAGATACCCCGCCGCCGCGCAGAGATCTTGCAGGGTACAGTCCGTCTCTCCCCGGGCAGCCGCCCGCGCCGGGTCGGGGGACAGGGCGCCGCTCCCCAGGGGGAAATAGGGCGGGTTTGCCACGGCCAGGTCGAAGCTCCCGGTGCCAAACAGGCTCCGGTGGGCCCGGATGTCCCCGGCCAGCATCTCGCTGCGCGGGGCGAGGCCGTTTCGCGCCATGTTCTCCCGCGCCAGGGCCGCCGCGTCCTCCCGCAGCTCCAGCCCCGTCATGCGGAGTGCCGGCGCGCGCCACAGGAGCAGTAGGCTCAAAATCCCCGAGGCGCAGCCCAGGTCGATCCCGCGTTTTGCCCCCGCAGGTCGGACGAAGTCCGCCAGCAGCACGCTGTCGGTGCCGAGGGGCGCGGAGGCGTCCGGCCAAAAGACCGGCCCGCCGGGCCAGAGGACAGATTCCTTTGTCATACGCATTCCCTCCCGTGAAAAGAAAAAGGCGAGCATACGCTCGCCTTTTTTCTTATGTTTGGCTTTTAGGCCAGCTCGATCGCCTCAGCAGGGCACTGAGCGGCGCAGGCACCGCACTCCAGGCACTTCTCGGGGTCGATTTCGTAGTGCAGTTCGCCCATTTCAATGGCCTCAGCAGGACACTGAGCAGCGCAGGAGCCGCAGGACAGGCACTCGTCAGAAATAACGTACGGCATGGAATTCCCTCCATTTTTGTATGAATTTGACCCTTTTCGGTCACTTGTGGAATCATTGTAGCACATCTTTTTCAAAAATCAATAGATTCTTTTTGCCAAACTGTTAAAAGCAGAAAAAAATGGAGATAATTTTCCTTGGTAAAGCAAGAACGGTTGAATTGTTCGTTGATAGAGCAGCGGGGGAGCTCGAGGGGCAGCGAAGCGGCGCCGCGGTAGTGAATGACATGCCGGTGGCATGTCAGAGCCGCGGCGTGACCGAGCCGCAGCGAGAAAGACCCGCCTCGAATCCAATAGCCCGCCGCTCGACACGCCTTGTTTATACAAGTCGTGTCGAAAACAGCATTTTGTGTACGGCCAAAATGCTCGGCGGGGAAGCGCAGCCAAAAAGTCCGCAAGGGACTATTTGGCAAGCTGGAGATAATTTTTTCGCGCCGCGGCTTTCGCCCCGTTTGGCGGGGAGGCCGCGGGATAATGAACAGACAAACGCAGGGCGGCGCCCGCGTTTTTCCGGAGGAGGCGCAACATGAAGAGCAACGAGAAGTTTTCCCTGCGGGCGGAGACGGCCATCGAGAACGCCCGCCTATCCGCCCGGGAGCTGGGGCACAGCAGCGTGGGCACGGAGCACCTGCTGCTGGGCATCCTGAGCGAGCGGGAGGGGCTGGGCGCGCGGATCCTGCTGCGCCGCGGGCTGGAGCCGGGCGCTCTGCGCCGAGCGGTGCAGGAGATGAACGGCGCCGGCGCCCCCGGGGGCCCCGTCCTGGGACTCAGCGAGCATGCCCGCCGGGCGGTGGAGACCGCCGCTGCGGAGGCGGAGGTGCTGCGCCAGGGCTTCATCGGCACGGAACACCTGCTGCTGGGCGTGCTGCGCCTGCCGGACTGCGGCGGCGCCCGGGTGCTGCGGGAGCAGGGTGCGGATCTGAACGACATCTATACCGACATCGCCGCCATCTTCGGGCACCCGGTCTCCGGCGGCAGAGCGCAGACGGGCAGCCTTCGGACGGCGCGCCGGGTGGAGACCCGGGTGCTGGATCAGTACAGCCGGGATCTGACCGCCCTGGCAGCCGAGGGCGGCCTGGATCCGGTGGTCAGCCGGGGGGAGGAGATCCGCCGGGCGGTGCAGATCCTCTCCCGGCGCAGCAAGAACAACCCCGTCCTGGTGGGGGAGCCCGGCGTGGGCAAGACCGCCGTGGCGGAGGGGCTGGCGCTGCGGGTGGCCCGGGGCGACGCGCCGGAGAGCCTGCGCCGCAAGCGCATCGTCTCTCTGGACATTCCGGCCATGCTGGCCGGCACCAAATATCGGGGCGATTTTGAGGAGCGGGTCAAGTCCGTGCTGAAGGACGTGAAGCGGGCGGGGGACGTGATCCTCTTCATCGACGAGCTGCACACCATCATCGGCGCGGGCAGCGCCGAGGGCGCCATCGACGCGGCCAATATCCTCAAGCCCGCCCTGGGGCGGGGAGAGGTGCAGATCATCGGCGCCACCACCCCGGAGGAGTACCGCCGCCACATCGAGAAGGACGCCGCCCTGGAGCGGCGCTTCCAGCCCGTCACGGTCTCCGAGCCGGGGAAGGAGCAGACCCTGGCCATGCTCCGCGCCCTGCGGCCGGGACTGGAGAAGCACCACGGCGTGGAGATCGCGGACGAGGCGCTGGAGGCGGCCTACAGCCTCTCCCTGCGCTATATCAACGACCGCTTCCTGCCGGACAAGGCCATCGACCTGATCGACGAGGCGGCGGCGGGGCTGCGCATCGCGCCGCGGGGCGCCGGGCAGACCGTCACCGCCGCCCAGGTGGCCGGGGTGGTCTCCCAGTGGACGGGGATCCCCGTCACGGGGCTGACCGAGGATGAGAGCGCGGCCCTGCGGGAGCTGGAGAGCCAGCTGAAAAAGCGGATCATCGGCCAGGACGAGGCGGTCTCCGCCGTGGCCCGGGCCATCCGGCGCAGCCGGGTGGGCCTGCGGGATCCCCGCCGCCCGGTGGGGAGCTTTCTCTTCCTGGGCCCCACGGGGGTGGGCAAGACCGAGCTCTGCCGCGCCTTAGCGGCGGCGGTGTTCCGGGACGAGAACGCCATCGTGCGCATCGACATGTCCGAATATATGGAGAAGCACGCCGTCAGCCGCCTGATCGGCTCGCCCCCGGGCTATGTGGGCTACGAGGACGGGGGACAGCTCACCGAGAAGGTGCGGCGCAAGCCCTGGTCGGTGGTGCTCTTTGACGAGATCGAGAAGGCCCACGAGGATCTGTGGAGCCTGCTGCTGCAGATCCTGGACGATGGGCATCTCACCGATTCCACCGGGCGGAAGGTGGATTTTCGCAACTGTATCGTGGTCATGACCTCCAACGTGGGCGCCAAGGCCATCGTGGAGGAGAAGAGCCCCCTGGGCTTCGGCACCGGCAGCCCCTACAGCGAGGAGCAGATGCGCCGCCGGGTGCTGGAGGAGCTGCGGGCCACCTTCCGGCCGGAGTTTCTCAACCGGGTGGACGAGACCATCGTGTTCCACCGGCTGGGACAGGAGGAGCTGTTTCAGATCACCCGGAACCTGCTGGAGGAGCTGCGGGCGCGCTTTGAGGGGCTGGGGCTTCGGCTGGAGGCGCCGGAGGAGACCCTGCGCTTTCTGGCGGAGCGCGGCAGCGACCCCAAATCCGGCGCCCGCCCCCTGCGCCGGGCGGTGCAGAGCGCCCTGGAGGATCGGGCGGCGGAGCTGCTGCTCTCCGGCAAGGCCCGGGCGGGAGACTGCATCACCGCCCTGGTGCGGGACGGGGAGATCGAGCTGGATGTGAAGAGTGACGAGTGAATCCGTAGGGGCGGCCCTTGCGGCCGCCCGCCGACACAGGCGCAGCTCGAACAAGCGGGCGGGGTCAAGCCCCGCCCCTACGGCGCAGACCGACATTTCCCCGCAGGGGCGATTCACGAATCGCCCGCCGCTCTTGCCTCCCCCTCCGGGGGAGGTGTCGCGGCAAGCGTAGCGCAGCCGTGACGGAAGGGGTCGAGAGACGGGGTCTCGGGCCTCCGAGGAGCCCATGGCCCCGCCCCTACGGCGCAGACCGACATTCCCCCGTAGGGGCGCCCTCCGCTTCGCTCCGCCCTTGCGGCCGCCCGCAAAGCCTTCCCCGCGCACGGGGAAGGTGCCCCAGTGCGCACACTGGGGCGGATGAGGTCTTCGTATCCCCCGTCCCCCGTAGGGGCGCATCACGATGCGCCCCCGCGCCCTTGCCGCCCTCCTTGCGGGAAAAACCGTGCTTGCTTCATCCGCCATCGGCGGCGCAAGCACGGTTTTCCTTCTCATTGTCGCTTTCGTTCGCTTCCTTTCTTTCGGACAAAAGAAAGGAACATCGTTTTCCCGCGTCGCGCGCTCTGCCTCTCCGCACTCACGCGCCGCAGAAGTCCAGCGCACGGCTGCGGAAGGCCAGGGCCAGCAGCTGCTGCACCAGAGCCGGATCCTCCGGGAACTGCAGGCTCAGCAGCGCCTCCTCGGCTTTGAGCCAGCGGCCGAAGCTCTGCCGCTCCTCGGCGAGCAGAGGCCGGGCCTCCTCGTCCAGAAGGAGATACCAGGCGTCCGTCTCCCCGTTCAGCGCCTGCAGCCAGTCCCGCTTCAGCTGCCGCCAGCCCGCGTCGTCCTCCGCCGTGAGCCCCAGGCCCCGGTGCTCTTCACAGAGCGTCTCCCGGGTCTGCAGCTCCGTGACGCTGTCCCGGCTCTGCCGCTGGCAGGCGGCGGGGCTCTCGGCGGCGTCCAGGGCTTCCGGAGCGGCTGTCACCGCCGCCCAGGCAGCCTTGTCGGCATGGCGGGCAAAGCACAGCAGGCTGACCTTGTGCATGGCCAGCTCCGCGGCCTTCTCCGCGCCCAGGTCATCGCCGCCCAGGCCTGCCCAGAGCGCCCGATAGGCCTCCAGCTGTTCCCGGAAGGCGTCCCGCTCCGCCTCGATGGCGGGGCGCAGGCTCTCGTCCGCTTCGGCGAGCCATGCCTCATACTCGGCGTCCAGGGCCTCCGTCCAGAGGGTCAGGGCCTCCTCCGGCGTCTTGCCCTCCGCCTCCCGGGCCAGGGCCGCGTGCGCATCGCAGCGATTCAGCGTCCACTCCGCCGTCCCCTCGCCGAGACCGGTGAGGGCGGGCGCGCAGAAGGGCCGCGGCTCTCGCTCCGGCACGGGAGCGGGCTCCTCCGGCGGCTCCAGCAGAGGGACCACGATCTCCACGGTGATGGGGTAATCGGAGAAATCGTCATCCTTATAACTGATGAATGGAAACCACGTGTCGGAAGGGTACACGTCGAGCCAGCTCGCGTCTTCTATACTCACGACCTGATCCTCCGGCGTGTCGGGGAACACGGTCCCTCCGTCAGTCCGGTATCTTCGCATGAAATAGAGCGTCAGATCCCGCCGGACCTCGCCCGCCTCCACGTCGTCCTCCGTTACATAGATCGAGACCTCCGCTTCCCCGGGCTTCCCCGGCGCGACCCAGCTCAGATCTCCGTCAAGGAACGTCGTCCATCCGGCGGAAAAGGAAAAGCCGTCTTTATCATATCTGATGCTGTCGAGATTTTTGTAGGAGAAGGTCTCGGTTCCCGTGCTGGTCGCCGTGAGCCCGACCTTCACATGCCCGCCCTCCGGGACCTGGCCCGCGGAGCAGTCCTCCGCCTCCACGACGATGGAGGGGTCAAAGATGGGGAAGCGGTAAATCAGCGGCTCCGTCTCCAGCTCCACGCCATTCTCCGTATGGGCGCGGCCGACGATCATGATCTCCAGGAAGCCGTCCTTCGCGTTTTCCAGGTCCTCCTCGCTGAAGATATACGGTTCTAATCTATAGAAAACACGGTCCGGCCCTTTTTGAGCAGAGGGATAAAGCTTGTAGTGCTCATTGCCGTGAAGCGCGTCGCCGGGATCGAAGGGGACGAAGGCTCCGGCGCTCTTGTTCCAGCGATATAGCTCACATTCCACATCGTAGACCGTGACGTCTCCGGTGTTGATCAGGTCCCACCAGAGCCATACTTGGCAGCCCGGCCGATGGCGTATGGGATTGACAAATACTATACATTTGTGTTTCAGCTCGATGCTCGCTTTGCCCTCCGCTTCCCCGCCGGCGGGGGAAACGGCGCCGTCCGGGATCTCCGGTTCCTCGGGCTCCTCCGGCGGCTCCCAGCCGTATTCGTCCTCCGCCTCCTCTGCGGGCAGCGCCCGGAACATCAGCGCGTCGCAGCGCTTGCAGCGAAAGCGCAGCCGCTTCCCGCCGGGATTGTGGGGATCCTCCACGATCTTCCCCTCGTCCCAGTCGTGGCCCAGGGCGGGGAGGCTCTCGGTCTTCGTCTCCCCGCAGGCGCAGGTGTAGGTCACGGAGCCCTCCTTCGTGCAGGTTGGCTCGGTGCGGCTCCGCTCCTGCCAATCGTGGGTGTGTCCGTCCTCGGCCAGGGCCGCCGCCGGCAGCAGCGCCGCGGCAAAGACCAGCGCCAGCAGCAGACACAGCAGTCTTCTCGTGGTTTTCATGGGCAGATCCTCCTTCCAAAGCAAGCCTTTCTATCTCCGCCCCGGGCTCTCCCGCGGGCGGGCTTTTTTTCATTTTATCAGCAAAGCCGCCGCCGCGCAAGCCCCGCCGCCCCTTTTCCCGCCCCGTTCGGAACACGGAAAGGGGGAAAACCGAAAACTGTCCCTTGACAGTTGACCGCGAAAAGGCTACAATGAATCGGATTAATATTGTGGGAGTCTGGGGAGGCTCCTATTGATATTACGTTTCATGTCCGACGGATGCGCTTGATGGTCCGTCTTGCTTTAGATTTGAAAAGGGAGGGCAGGGGCCGCCAGCTTCGCGCCTTTCCCAGAGAATGAAAAAGCTTCGGGTAAGAGCTCATGACCTCTTACCGCCTGTGAGCGCGGCTTTTTGTCGTTTTTTCCTGCCGGGCGCGGGTCCGGCCGCAGCAAACAGAACAAAAAACCCCTTCTCCCGGCCTGCGCACAGGCGCTTTGCCCGGCAAACCCGGCAAGGGTTCATGATCTCTTTCCCACACCACCGCAAAATTCTGAAAGAATGGAGGTGTGTTTCCCAACAATGTCTTTATGGTATTTATGGCTTCTGATCGGCCTTCTGGTCGGCGCGGGCGGCGCGGCTGCCTTCTTCATCCTGCGGGAGAAGAACGCGGAGCGCAACATCGCCAATGCCGAGGAAGAGGCGCGTCAGATCCTGAATGACGCAATCAAGAGCGCCGAGAGCAAGAAGAGAGAAGCTCTCGTAGAGGCAAAGGAAGAAATACACAGACGCCGCTCCGAGTATGAGCGGGAAGAAAAACAGCGCAGAGCCGAGGTGCAGAAGCAGGAGCGCCGCCTTCAGCAGAAGGAGGAGACCCTGGACCGCAAGACCGACGCCCTGGAAAAGAAGAGCGACACCCTGTCCAACAAGATCGCCGCCGTGGAGGCCCAGCAGGCTGAAGTGGCGCTGGTCAAGAAGAGCCAGCTGGAAATGCTGGAGAAGATCTCCGGCTTCACCGTGGAGGAGGCCAAGGCCTACATCATCGCCAACGTGAAGGACGATGTGACCCACGAGATGGCCGTCAAGATCAAGGAAGTCGAGGCGCAGTTCAAGGAAGAGGCGGACGACCGGGCGAGAGAGATCATCGCCACCGCCATCCAGCGCTGTGCCGCGGATCACACCAGCGAGATCACCGTCTCCGTCGTCCCTCTCCCCAACGACGAGATGAAGGGCCGCATCATCGGCCGCGAGGGCCGCAACATCCGCAGCATCGAGACGCTGACGGGCTGCGACCTGATCATCGACGATACCCCCGAGACCATCACTGTCTCCAGCTTCGACCCGGTTCGCCGGGAGGTTGCCCGCCTGGCGCTGGAAAAGCTGATCCAGGACGGCCGCATCCACCCCGCCCGCATCGAGGAGATGGTCGCCAAGGCCCAGCGCGAGGTCAACGCCACCATCAAGGCCGAGGGCGAGCGCGCCGTGTTCGAGACCAATATCCACGGCCTGAACCCGGAGCTCATCAAGCTCCTGGGCCGCATGCGCTACCGCACCAGCTACGGCCAGAACGTGCTGAACCACTCCATCGAGGTGTCCCACATCGCCGGCCTCATGGCCGCGGAGCTGGGCGTGGACGTGAACACCGCCAAGCGCGCGGGCCTGCTGCACGACATCGGCAAGGCCATCGACCACGAGGTGGAGGGCAGCCACGTCACCATCGGCGTGGATCTGGCCCGCAAGTACAAGGAGTCCGACGCGGTCATCCACGCCATCGAGGCTCACCACGGCGATGTGGAAGCCCGCACGGTGGTGGCCTGCCTGGTGCAGGCGGCGGACGCCATCTCCGCCTCCCGTCCCGGCGCCCGGCGCGAGAACATCGAGAACTACGTCAAGCGTCTGGAAAAGCTGGAGGAGGTCTCCAAGAGCTTCCCCGGCATTGCCAGCTCCTACGCCATCCAGGCGGGGCGCGAGATCCGCATCATGGTCAAGCCCGAGGAGGTCAGCGAGGATCAGATGGTGCTCCTGGCCCGGGACATCGCCAAGAAGATCGAGGAGGAGCTCACCTACCCCGGTCAGATCAAGGTGCACGTCCTCCGCGAGACCAAGGCCGTGGACTACGCCAAGTAAAAACGCAAAAAGAGACTGCAGCAAGCAAAGGCTGCAGTCTCTTTTTGCACCCGGTGGGGCGACGATGACGTTTTTGCCCTCAGTTCCCGTCGGCGCTGCCCGCGGTGGGCGCCTCGTGCTGGGAGACCATATAGTCGCTGCCGGCCATGGCGGCGCGCAGACCGTCCCGCATACAGGCCAGTTGAGCGGGGGAGAGCCCCTCCAGCGCGCGGAACATGGGCGCGAAGTGCCGGCGGAGGATCTTCTGGGCGTAGTCCTCGTACAGCGCGCGGCCCAGAGCGTTGACGCTCAGATTGATCTCCCGGCGGCTGCCGGGCATGGGGGTCTTGTCCACCAGCCCCTTGGACGCCAGCCTGTGGACGATCTTGGTGAAATTGCTGCGGGTAATGCCCAGGCGGGCGGCGATGCGGGACATGTTCTCCTGCCGCTCCTCGTTTTCCAGCAGGTACTCCAGCACCTGGATCTGGGCATAGGAGTAGGAGATCCCTTGAAAGCTCATTTTTTCCTTCAGATAGACCCCGCTGTAGATGTTGCAGTAGTGGATCAGCGCCTCCACCAGTCCCCGATATTCTCCCATCCAGCTCAGCTTCACGGCGGGCACCTCCTCTCCGACAGCCATATTATAATGGCTTTTCGCGGGAGAAGCAAGAAATTTTGGTGGGAATGCACAAAAAACAGTTGATTCTTTCGCTTTAACTTGCTATAATATCGCCATAGTTTCCATAGGAAACATACGAAAGGATTGAAAAGGAGGACATCGCATGAAAGGAAAGAAACGTTCCCTGATCCTGCTGGCCGTTGCGCTGGTGCTGATCCTGATGGGCAGCATTCTGGCCGGCGTCTTCAACGGCGGCAAGGGCGCCGTCTCCGTCACCCGCATCAGCTTTGACGGCGGCCACGGCACGCTCAGCGGCCTGCTGTACATGCCCAAGGGCGCCTCGGAGGAGAATCCCCGCCCTGCCATCGTGGTGACCCACGGCTACCTGAACTCCGCGGAGATGCAGGACGCCAACGCCATCGAGCTCAGCCGCCGCGGCTTCGTGGTCCTGGCGCTGGATCAGTATGACCACGGCCACTCCGACCTGGACGACGCCGTCTACACCGGGGAGGACTTCTTCGGTATGTGGCTGCCGTTCTGGATGTGGTCTCAGCATGACGCCGTTGCCTACATGTATGAGCAGCCCTACGTTTTGAAGGATGAGGCCGGCAACGGCATCATCGGCGTCACCGGCCACTCCATGGGCGGCTTCTCCAGCACGGTTGCGCTGTGGATGGACGAGCAGGAGTTTGCGGCCACCGGTGTTCGCAAGATCTACGCCGGCCTGACCGAAGGCGCTGACTTCTCCTACTCCGCCTTTGTAGGCGCGGACGTGGCCTCGGCGGACGCGGCCGGCGGCGGACGCATCATGGGTAAGGTCGCCGCGCAGTATGATGAGTTCTTCTTCAACGCGCCGGACGATCCCAGCGGCACGGTGCGCAAAAAGAACTACGTGGCCACGCCCGAGGCGCTTTTGTGGCTGCAGCAGGAGTCTGCCGAGCCCAACACCTGGTATGACACCTCTGACGGCGGCAAGCGCATCATCTTCCAGCCTGCCGAGACGCACCCCTGGAACCACTTCTCCGCCACCACCACTGGCTATGCCGTGTATTTCTACATGACGGCCTTCCAGGACTATGCCAAGGATCTCAACCCCATCGACCCCGCCAGCCAGATCTGGCAGTTCAAGGAAGCCTTTGAGTGCGTTGCGCTGGTGGGCTTCGTGCTGCTGATCCTGGCCGTGGCCTCCCTGCTCATCGAGATCCCCGGCCTGAACAAGGCCAAGACCGGCGAGCTGGAGCCCGCGCCCTCCGTCACCGGCGCCTCCGGCAAATTCGGCAGCGTTGCGCTGCTGCTGTGCCTGATCCTGCTCCCGGCCATCTTCTTCAGCCCCCTGATGGATGGCGGCCCCAGCGACGAGATGGTAAAGGGCCTGTTCTACATCAGCTGCGCCCTGGGCTTCTCCGGCCTGCTGGGTCTGCTCTTCAGCCTGAAGGCAGAGGAGAATAAGAAGGGCCTGCTGATCGGCAGCATCTGCGTCATGATCGCCGGCTCCGCCCTGGCCATCGTCACCCACACGCCCATGTACGCCGACGGCGCCTACTGGTCCGCCCTGGGCGTCAACAGCATCGCCTACTGGACCATCGGCTGCGCGCTGATCTCCCTGCTGGCCATGAGCGTGGTCTATGTGGGCTCCAAGGTCAAGACCGGCGCCACCTTCAAGAGCTACGGCGTCACCTTCAAGCCCCTGGCCATCCTCATGTCCCTGGTGGTTGCGATCCTGACCTGGGCCATCGCCTACGGCGTGCTGTTCCTGATGGATCTGCTCTTCAAGGCCGACTTCCGTATCTGGACCTTCGCCTTCAAGACCTTTGACTTCAACATCTGCACGGTGATCCTGCGCTACCTGCCCACCTTCCTGCTGTTCTACATCGTGTCCACCGCGGCCATCACCGTGAACACCAACACCGAGAAGCTCAAGGGCTTCTGGGGCTACCTGCTGGCCATCGCCCTCAACGCCGGCGGCGCCATCCTGTGGCTCCTGAACCAGTACGGCACCCTGTTCTCCACCGGCGTGGCGGCCCATCCCGGCTCCGCCCTGTCCGGCATCGTGCTGGTGGCCATGGTGCCCACCCTCTCCATCGCCGCCATCATCTCCCGCAACCTCTACAAGAAGACCGGCAACATCTGGCTGCCCGCCTTCCTGAACGCGCTGCTCATGACCACCATGACCATCGCCAACACCATGGTCGCCTTCAAGTAAGCGGCGTACCGGCAGAAGCACTACCCAAAACGCAATTCGCCCCGGCCATACGGCCGGGGCGAATTTTCGTGTTTTATTGTTCCCCGGCCAGGACGCCGGCGTCTTCAAAGCACTGGCGGATGCGCGCGGCGTAGAGCCGGGCCTCCTTTGGCGCGTCCTCGCCGGGCAGGGTCAGCAGAAAGCGCTCGCCCCGGTGGGGGAGCCCGGTCAGCACGTCGTAGAGGGCGTCCAGATTTTCCCCGTACCAGTCCTCCCATTGCAGCTTCTCCCGCAGCTCCCGGTAGAGAGAGGGAATGTCCGGGCAGAGGCGGAAATCCACGCATACGATCCCGGTCAGGTGGTAGAGCAGCCCCTCGCAGGCCAGGGCGATGTCCTCATAGGCGCGCTCAAAATCCCGGGTATACCAGGGATCGGCGATCTCCTGGCCGGGAAAGCCCGCGTAGTCCATGAAGTTATGGAGCTTGCTGTCCGGGTCTCCGCCGAAGAGGCGGCGCATGTTCCAGAGATTTTCCTCGTCCATGCCGATGAGCATGTCCCAGTCCTCATAGTCCCGCCGCCGGAGCCTGCGGGCGGTCTTGCCCGCGCAGTCCAGACCGTGCTCGGCCAGCACCCGGCGCATGGGGGGATAGACCGGGTTTCCGATCTCCTCGCTGCTGGTGGCGGCGGAGGCGAGCTCGTATTCCCCGCCCAGCCCCGCCCGCTGCAGCAGCGCGCGCAGGATAAACTCCGCCGCCGGACTGCGGCAGATATTGCCGTGGCAGACAAACAGGATCTTTGTCATATCGTAAATTCACCTCGAATATCGTGGTTTTTCTTGATTTCCCAAGGCTTTCCGGGCTTTTGGCGTAACCGCCAAAAGTAGTAAAACTGGTAGTAAAAACCTTGCGTTTACTACCGGCCCTTTTCAGTGCTCCGCGACCCGGCTCAGTTCTTCCTTTGCGTCTTCAAAGCCCACATGGGAGTAGGTGTTGAGGGTAACGCTGATGTCGGAGTGGCCCATGATGTATTGCAAAGTCTTGGGATTCATTCCGCTCTTGGCCATGTTGGAGCAGAAGGTGTGGCGGCAGACATGGGGCGTGATCTTCGGCAGCTGAACTTTATAGATGCTGTTATACTTGTCCAGAATGTGCTTGAAGTACTTCTCCCAGTGCAGAGCTACCATCGGCATTTCATTCTTGTCCAGAAACAGAAAGCCGGTATAACCGTCGATCATCGGTTCCACTTTCGGCTTGATCCGGTTGGCAAGGATCCGCCGAAAGCAGTCTGCTACCTCCGTGGTCATGGGAACCATCCGCGTGCCGCTGGTGGTCTTGGTTGGCTCGACGACATAAGTCATGTCCCGTTTGCGCTGCAGCTGGTGATCCACGTTGATCCGCATTTCCCTGAAGTCGATATCGCCTATCGTCAGACCGCAAAACTCAGAAATGCGAAGCCCGGTATGGAACAGAATGTAGATCCCGTCGTAGTACCTGCTGAAGTGCTCGTCCGCCTGAATGAAGCTGAGGAATTCACGCTCCTGTTTCCTCGTGATGGCCTCCCGGGTAACACTGTCGTTAACGACTACAGAAGCCAGCTCAAAGTTGAAGGGATTCTTCCGGATCAGATCATCGTCCACAGCCATTTGAAACGCGGGGCGAAGTACACCGCGCACAGAATGGATCGTGCTGTAGCCGCGTCCTTCTTTTTGCAGCTTGATCAGCCAGCCCTTGGCATCCGACAGGTGCACTTTGTCAATCCGCAGCTTTCCGAAGTCGGCCTTCGCAATGATGTTGATCACGAAGTTGTAATTCGCCTCGGTATTGTGGCGGACGCCGGTCTTCAGAGACACATACTTTTTGACCAGTTCCAGTACGGTATAATTCCCGCCGTTGGAAACGATGTAATCAAACAGATCATGCTCGATTTGCTTCTCTTTCTCACGCAGAGACAGCTCCCGTTTCTTCCCGGCAGGGGTGCGGTCGTTCTTGTCCAGCCGCCAGCTGTACACAAATTTGACGCTGCCATCATTATCTTTATACTTGAACGCATAGCGTCCATCTTGCCTTTGGCTCTCTCCAAAGCGCAGTACGCGACCGCGATTGTCGCGTCTTTTTTCGCTCATGTAAACTCTCCTTTCACAAAAAGAGAGCCTCAGTATGACATACTAACTATATCATACCGAGGCCCATAAATCCACTGAAAAATAAAGTGACCGAAATCCTATGGCAGAACTCAGACAGCGGTCGCGCTGTCCAAAAACCGCTCAAAGCTCTTGCGCTTGATCATGGCCCGATTGCCGTTCATGATAATGAAATCGGCGCCCTCGTAGTCCTCCACGATCTGACGCATCTTCTTTTCGCCGATGTGAAAATACTCTGCCGCTTCGCGGATCGTCAGCATATATCTCTCCCAATAGGG
>ONPF01000015.1 GCA_900319635.1 uncultured Eubacteriales bacterium
TTCACTTCCCACTCCTGTCCCGAATCCGATCATCGTCTATGTAGTTTCAGCAGTAGAGCTCCGGTTTCTCGATGGTATCCACCTTCAGGAACCGGGAGGTTCCGCGGGAGGCATTCAGGGCGTCGCCGGCAACACAGGCCACATAGCCGTCCCAGGCGGAGGGGCCGGTGAGTTTGCCCTTGTTCACAGAGTCTGCCCAGGCGCTCAGTTCGATGTCATAGGCTTCGATGAAGCGCTCCTTCCAGTCGGTCATAATGGGCATGCACTCGGCGGGGTTCAGGCTGTCCCAGCCGGCAGGGCGGGAGCGGCGGACCACGGCGTAGGGATCGGGGAGCTTCACGGTACCGTTCTCGCAGACGACCTCGCACTGGATGTCATAGCCATAGCCGTCGGCCACCTGGACTTCCACGTCGATGAAGCAGCCCTTCTTGGTACGCAGCAGAACGACCTGGGGGTTGTCATAGCCCTTGGTGGAGTTGGCGCTCTGGCGCACGCGCACGCACTGGGCATCCTCGTACTCATCGCTCAGCAGCCAGCGGCAGATGTCCAGCTCGTGGATGGCCACATTGGTGATGCCGTTTTCGGTCTTGAAGCCCGGCCCCTGGGAGACATTGCGGTGGCAGGCCTTGATGAGCAGGGGCGCGCCCAGCTCGCCGGAGTCGATGATACGCTTCATCTCGGCATAGCCCCGGTCATAGCGGCGCATGAAGCCCACCTGTACCAGGCGCTTGCCGATCTCCAGCTCGCGGGCGATGATCTCCTCGCAGTCCGCCGCGTTCTGGCTCAGGGGCTTTTCACAGAAGCACCACTTCTCGTGTTTGAGCACCTCCATCACATAGTCATGATGGGTGGAGTCGATGGAGGTGATGACCACTGCTTCCACCTCGGGATCCGCGATCAGGCCATTGCAGTCGCTGCCGAAGGAGCGGATGCCGTACTTGGCAGCCAGATCATCCGCGCTCCGTGCAGTGTTGGAGGCCACAGCCACCACAGTGGCGCCGGGGACCCTTTCGATGATGCGGCGGCAGTGATCCTTGCCGATGGCTCCGCAGCCGATCAAGCCAACTTTCAAAACCTTATCCAATGTTATCTCCTCCTTAAAACTTTCTGGCAGTCTCCACATGGGCTGCCGTATCCCGGTAAGCTTCCACATTCCGGGGATTCTCGCTGACCTCGGTGTCGCCCACGCGCCACCAGGAACCGTAGCCCTCGGTCATGGACTTGGGCAGTACGCGGATATCGAAGAGCACCGGCACATCCTTGATGAATTTGGCCTCCGCGATGGCGGCGCGCAGCTGCTCCAGGCTGCGGACGGTGTAGCCCTTGCAGCCGTAGCCCTCGGCGATCTTGGCAAAATCCACCGGCATGAAGGGGCCGGAGTGCTTTCCATCCTCGCCCCGGAAGCGCAGCTCCGTGCAGAGGGTGTCGTTGCCGTGGCCCACCTGCAGGTTGTTGATGCAGCCGAAGCTTGCATTGTTGAACAGGCAGATGTTGATCTTCTTATGCTCCTGGAGAGCGGTGAGCATCTCGGAATGGAGCATGATGAAGCTGCCGTCGCCGGCCATGGCGTAGACGTCCCTGTCGCCGATGGCGTACTTCACGCCCAGGGCGCCGGAGATCTCATAGCCCATGCAGGAGTAGCCGTACTCCATATGATAGGTATCAAGAGCCTTGGGGCGCCACATACGCTGCATATCGCCCGGCAGTGAGCCGGAGGCGCCGATGACCACGTCCTCGGGGTCGATGCATTCGTTGATTACGCCCAGGACCGCGGTCTGGGTCAGTTCAGCATCCAGATCCTCAGCAAAGCGGAAGGCGGATTTTGCATTGGCATCCTTGACCTCGGGCACGTAATCCGGGCCGAAGGTGATGCCATCAAGACGCTTCAGCTCCTGTTTCCAGCGGGCAATGGCCTCGTCCACCTCGGTGGTATAGGGGGCCTTGTAGCCCTCCAGTTCCCTGAGCAGGGCGGGCAGAGCCATCTTGGCATCCGCCACCAGGGGAACGGCAGCGTCCATCTTCAGGGCCTGGAACTCGGAGACGTTGATGTTCACGAACTTGGCGTCGTCCCGGAAGAGCCACTTGGAAGAGGTGGTAAAGTCGGTGTAGCGGGTGCCAACGCCGATGATCAGGTCTGCGTCCTTGGCGATCTCATTGGCGGCGGAGCAGCCGGTGACGCCGATGCCGCCCAGGTTCAGGGGGTGATCCCAAACCACGGCGCTCTTGCCCGCCTGGGTCTCGCCAAAGGGGATGCCGGTGACTTCCGCGAAGGTGCGGAACTGCTCGTGGGCTTCGCTGTAGCGAACGCCGCCGCCGCAGATCATCAGGGGGCGCTTGGCGGCGCGAATGAGGGCGGCAGCCTCCTTGAGAGCCTCTTCCTCGGGCAGGCGGCGAGCCAGACGATGGACCCGTTTGCGGAAGAAGCTCTCGGGGTAATCATAGGCCTCGCCTTCCACATCCTGCGGCATGGCAAGGCAGACGGCGCCGGTATTGGCGGGGTCGGTCAGCACGCGCATGGCGGAGATCATGGCGCTCATCAGCTGCTCGGGCCGGACGATGCGATCCCAATAGCGGCAGACAGCGCGGAAGGCGTCGTTGGTGGAGAGGGACAGATCATGGATCTGCTCTACCTGCTGCAGCACCGGATCCGGCTGGCGGCAGGCATATACATCGCCGGGCAGGATCAGCACGGGGATGTTGTTGGCGGTGGCGGTGGCGGCGGCGGTGACCATGTTGGCAGCGCCGGGGCCAACGGAGCTGGTGACGGCAATGATCTTTTTGCGCTTGCACTGGCGGGCGAAAGCCACGGCGGTATGGGCCATGCCCTGCTCGTTCTTGCCCTGCCAGACGTGCATCCGGTGGGCCTCCTGGCCCAGAGCCTGACCCAGGCCCACCACATTGCCGTGGCCGGGCAGCATGATCACACCCTCCACAAAGGGATGCTCAATGCCGTCATAGGCGATATACTGGTTTTCCAGGAAGCGGACCAGGGCCTGCGCCATAGTCAGACGTACGGTTTTCATCGTCTTCCTCCTTATCCCTTGAAGATGTGGTCGTTGGCATCCGGCTTCCAGAGCCAGGCGTGTTCGGGGTCGTCGATGCGGGTCTTCAGCCAGGGATCTCCGTCCAGGTGGCGGATGCCCCAGGAGTAGCAGAGGGCGTAGCCGGGTGCGGTGACCTGGGAGTGGAAGCCCGATGTGATGACGCTCATGCCGTTGTGCTGGGTTTTGTAGATCTCGCCGTTGGCAAAGCCCGCGCCGAAGCCCTGGGGATGGTCAAAGCGGTAAAAGTACACCTCCGGCTGAGGATGGTGGTGGGGCGGGTAGCTGGACCACTTGCCGGGGTAGCTGAGCACCTCCCCCAGCACCATGTTGGAGAAGGGAGCGTTTTCATAATCGAAGAAGGTCTTGATTTCCCTCTTCATTGTGCCCATCAGCTCGCCCTTGGCGCCGGCGTGCTGGGTCTGCATGGTCTCCGGGGTGTACAGGACAGCTTCATAGTCCCGCTCGTTCAGGGTCTTCTGAATGTAGATCTCGCTGTGGCAGCGGGCGGTAAGGCAGATTTCGGTGCGGCGGGGAGCCAGCAGACAGTATGCCTCATGATAAAAGCAGTCCGGGCGCTGGGCTTCAACGCGCTTGTCGTTCCAGGCAATCTCTACTGCGCCCTGGAAGAGCAGCACGGCGCATTCCTTCTCTTCCTCGCAGATGGTGAAGCTGTCCCCTTCCTCCATGAGCAGCAGGCCCACGTCCATCATAGTGCCATAGTCGTCCTCAGCGGTGTCGATATAGGTATTGTAGCCCCGCTGCAGCTCGGTGTTCTTATTCAGGTAAGTCATGCTTGCCTCACAGTCCGGTATGCTCGCGGATATAGCGCCGCCCCTTGATGGCATACTCCAGCGGATCGGCCTTGGCCGGATAGCCTGCCTCGCTCAGCACCTGAAACACGGGATCGAAATTCACATCGCCGTCGCCGGGGACGGTGAAGGCGCCGTTGCGCACGGCGGTGAGGAAGCTCCAGTTGTTCTTTCTGGCCTCCTCCACCACACGGAGGCGCATGTCCTTCAAATGCACATGGCCCACCCGGTCCACATACTTTTTCAGCATGGCCAGGGGATCTTCGCCGGCAAAGGTGAAGTGGCCGGTGTCATAGCAGAGGAACACGGCCTCCGGGTCGGTGTTGGCCATCATGCGGTCGGTCTCCTCCGAGGTCTGCACCACAGTGCCCATATGGTGGTGGAAGCAGAGCTTGAAGCCCCGCTCCCGGGCTACCCTTCCCAGCTTGTTCAGCCCGTCGCAGAAGCGGTCCCACTCGGCATCGTTCATCACATATTTGTGACCGCCGGTGAGAATGGGGACCTCCGTCTTCCCCTGGATCGAGTAGCTCTGCTCGCTGACATTGATGCGGTTGGCGCCTACAGCCGTGAGGAAGTCCAGCTCCCGGATGAAGTCCGCCTCCACCTCCTCATAGGGCTTGGTCAGCAGAAAGGAGGAGAACCAGCGGCTGGCGATGCGCATGCCGCGCAGGTCCAGCTGCCTTTTCAGCTCCACAGGATCGCTGGGGTATTTGTTGCCGATCTCACAGCCGGTGAAGCCCGCCAGGGCCATCTCGCTGACCGTCTGCTTGAAGGTGTTCTCCGCGCCCAGCTCGGGCATGTCATCATTGCACCAGCCGATGGGCGCAATGCCGAGAAAAACAGTTTTGGGGTCAAACATCCCTTTCTTCCTCCCTTTTCAAGCGTTAAAATGTGCAACCAATCCGGCGAAGTCGGTCCCCTCCTCCACCGCGCCCAGGCTGATGGAAAGCTCCGTCAGTTCCCGGGCCAGAGCCTCGCTCACCGCAAAGCCCGTCTTTTTCATCTCATCAAATTTCCGATATTCGATCTCGCCCGGCAGGAAGATCTCCTGCACGCCGGGAGCCTTGCGTCCGTCCTTCATCATGCGCACATAGCGGTCCACCTCGTCCTTGAATTGCTCGATGGGCATGAATTTGCCGGGATCGATCACGATCACGCAAAAGCCGGTGTTTTCCTTTTCCAGCTTGGAGAACAGGCCCAGATCCGTGCCGAAGCAGGCGGCAGAGAACATGGTGCTGAGCACGTCCACCATTACAGCCAGACCATAGCCCTTATGCCCCGCGATGGGAGACAGGGAGAAGGCCTTTCCGGGGTCCGTGGTGGGAGCGCCGTCATAGTCCTTGGCCCACTCCGCGGGAATGGACTGGCCCTCCCGCTCGGCCGCCTGGATTTTGCCCATGGCCACGCAGGTGGTGGAGATGTCCATCACGATGGGATACTCCTTCCCCGCCGGAACCCCCAGGATGATGGGGTTCGTGCCGATGAGCCGATCCGCCCCTCCGAAAGGCGAGGTGAAGGCATAGGTGTTGCAGCAGACCAGCGCCACCATATCGTCCGCAGCGGCGCGCCAGCCGTAATAGGAGCCGCAGCCGATGTTGGCATTGTGGCGTCCCACTGCCATGGCGATGCCGAATTCTCTGGCCTTCTCCTTCGCCAGGTCATAGGCCTTGTTTACGGAAACGATTCCGGAGCCGTTATCACAGTCGAACACCAAAACGGCGCCGGTGTCAAGTAATTTTTCAAATCTGGGTTTGTTGTTCAGGGAGCCTGCCTTGATCTGACGCAGATAGCGGGTCAGGCGGGACAGGCCATGGGAATACACGCCGGTAAAGTCTGAGTGGGCGATGACCTTGGCAATGATCTCCGCGTCCCCTTCCGGAAAGTCCGAGGCGGTGAGAATGCCGCGAACCAGGCGCACCTCTTCTTCATAGCCGATATTCATAGCATTTCCTTCTTTCGATTCAGTTACGGATCCTGGGCAGCGTGGAACCTCCAAAGGGCATGGCCAGAACGCTGGCGTCTGTGCCAAGCTCCCGGAAGGCAGCGTCCAGGGCCTGCTGGGCTGAGGGCATGGGCTTGAGGAAAATCGAACGGACGAAGTCCTCTTCAAGGTCTGAGACCAGGAAGACCTTGGCCTTCTGCAGGGTCATGGCGATGGCCGCGGCCTTGTGCCCGCCCAGCTGGAAATCCCTGCCGATGCGCTCGATCATGGCCTCCGGTGAGGGGGATGTGGTCATCCACTCCTCAAACACCCGCTCGCCCAGACCCTCCCGGCAGGAGCCGATCAGGATGATGATGCCGCCCTGGCGCACCGCGTGGCGGGCATTGTCCAGGGCCTTCTGGGTCTGGTACAGGTTCAGGTCCTTTGGCGCTCCCCCCTGGCTTACGATCACGATATCCGCAGGCTCCTCAAGACGCTTGAGATAGATGGTGTCCAGGAAAGCGCAGAGCTTCCGATGGGCTGCCGTCACATCTCCGGCAGCCGCGCACAGGATCTCCTTGTGCTCGCCCAGCACCACATTCAGGATAAAGTCGATCCCGCAGATGGCCCCGGCCTCCTCGATGTCCATACGCAGGGGATTTCCTTCCAGATTTCCGGCGCAGGCCTCCGGGCGCACCATCATGGAGTGATTCGACTGAATGGCCGCCCTTGTGGAGCAGCCCGGCATGATCGCCTTGGCCCCGCCGGAATAGCCGGCGAAATAATGGTACTCCACATTCCCCAGGCAGATCCTCCGATCCGCCTCGGCCACAACCCGTGTAATATCCACCGGGGTTCCCGCCTTGGTGACGCCCAGGTGCACGCAATCGGCCGGATCGCTGTCTACGCAGCGGATCTCCCGCCAGGCCCGCTCCCCCGCCAGGCGGCGCTTCTCCTCATCGCTCTGACGTCGGTGGCTGCCCAGGGCAAAGACCAGCGTGATATCCTCCGGTCGGATCCCCGCGGCATAGAGCTCATCCAGCAGCGGGGGCATCACCTTGGCCGTGGGCATGGGCCGGGTCAGATCGCTGGTGATGATGGCAACAGTCTGGCCGGGATGAAGGATCTCCCTCAGGCGCGGCGATCCCACAGGCTCCCGCAAGGCCCGGCGCACTTCTTCCTCCTCCGAGGCGATGGCGGGGGCCGCGTTTGCCCGCAGCACCCCCATCAGGTTCTTCTCGGGCAGCTCCACAGTCTGCACACCGCTGCCCATTCCGAATTCCAGCTTCATTTCGTCTGTTTCCTCTTCACGGCCTCCCGCGCGGCACGGGTCACATGCTCCGCCGTCAGGCCGAAGCGCTGCTGCAGATAGCCCTGGGGACCCACCTCGCCGAAGCAATCCTCCACAGCCACCGCCTCCAGCGGTGTGGGGCAGCGGCGGGCCAGCAGCTCGCTCACAGCAGAAGTAAGGCCGCCGATCCGGTTGTGATTTTCCGCTGTGACCACGGCACCGGTCTTTCCAGCCCAGGCCAGCACAGTCTCCTCATCCAGGGGTTTCACGGTAAAGCAGTCCACCACCGCGGCGCTGATGCCCTCTTCCTCCAGGGTTTTGGCGGCCTGCATGGCCTCATGGACCAGAATGCCGCAGGCGAAGATCACAACATCCGTGCCCTCCCGCAGCGTCACGGCCTTGCCAATGGGCAGCTCGCTTCCCTCCGCATAGACCTTGGCATAGCTCTTGCGTCCCACGCGGATGTACTTCACCCCCGGGCGATCCTTGCACTGGCGCAGGACGCTTATGAGCATGGTGGGGTCGGTAACGTCGATCACGGTGGCGCCGGGAATGGCCCGGTAAAGCGCCATGTCCTCAAAGGGCATGTGTGTTCCGCCGTTCATGGCGGCGGTGACTCCTGGGTCGGTTCCGATTACGGTGATGTCGTTTTTCGCGTAGCCAGCCGAAAGGAACAGCTGGTCGTAGCAGCGGCGGGAGGCAAAGGGTCCGAAGGTATGCACCATAGGCTTGAAGCCCGCAGCGGCCAGGCCGCAGGCCACGCCGATCATGTTGGCCTCAGCAATGCCGCAGTTGATCGCGCGGTCTGGATTGGCAGCGGCCCACTTGGCGGTGCCGATGCAGTTCATCAGATCAGCATCCAGATAGATAAAGTCAGGGTCCTCCGCAGCCAAGGCAGGGATGGTCTCCCCCAGCACGCTCTTGCAGAGGCGGGGATCCATGCTGCCGTCATATACGATCTTCATGCTTCCACCTCCCAGGCCTGTTTTTCAGCCTCCAACGCCTTGGTCCAGCGCTCGTACTGCTCATCGCTCACCGGCAGGCTGTGGTTCATGACCTTTTCGGCCACCTCCTGCACACCTGCGCCCTTCACCGTGTCCAGCACAATGGCATAGGGCCGTTCACCGCCCGCTCTGGTGCGCTCCAGAGCAGGGATAAGCTCGTCGATATTGTTGCCGTTTACCTTCACGGTGTCAAAGCCGAAGGCTTCCAGCTTCTGAACATAGTCCCCCATGGGGTAAACGTCCTCGGTCCAGCCGTCCAGCTGCCGCTTGTTCCAGTCCAGCAGAACGACCAGATTTCCCAGCTTCTTTGCAGAGGCAAAGGCGAAGGCCTCCCAGACCTGGCCCTCGTTGCTCTCCCCGTCGCCCACGATGAGGAAAACGCGGCTGTCTCGGCCGCGGAGCTTGTCTCCCAGGGCCATACCGCAGGCAAGAGACGTACCCTGGCCCAGGGAGCCGGTGGTCATATCAACGCCGGGGGTCTTATTGCGGTCACAGTGGCTGGGCAGGCGGGTACCCGGTCGGTTCAGGGTCTTCAGCTCCTCATAGGGGAAAAAGCCCTTCAGCGCCAGGGTGCCGTACACGGCAGGTCCTGCATGGCCCTTGGAGCAAACCAGCTTGTCCCGCTCGGGCCACTTGGGATCTTGGGGATCATAGCGCATTTCTCTGCCGTAAAGCACGGCCAGTACATCCGCAATGCTCAGCGCGCCGCCGATATGGCCCGAGCCGATGGCATGGATGGCTTCAATGGCGGCTATGCGAATCTGGCAGGCAAAGGCTTTCAGTTTTCTGTTCTCGTCCATTTCATGCTCCCTTCTCGGGAATGGCGGAGCCATGGCGCAGCGCCCGCACCACGGGCAGCTCCTCTCCGCTCAAGAAGCGGATCAGCGCGCCGCCGCCGGTGCAGATATAGCCCATCTTTTCCGTCAGCTCGTACTTTTCCGTGGCGGTGATGCTGTCGCCCCCTCCCAGAACGGTGTACCCCTTGGTATCGGCAATAGCCTGCCACACGGCCTTGGTACCGTACTCGCTGGCCGCCTGTTCAAAGACGCCCATGGGGCCGTTGACGAATACCGTGCCCGCCGAGAGGATGGCCTCCCGGTAGGTTTTGGCCGTCCAATAGCCCACATCCACCGCGGCGATTTCCGCCGGGATTTCGCCCACCAGAGCCTCCTGGCGTTTGCCGTCCTTCACCCAGGCCAGATCCTTGGGCAGCTGGATCTTGTCGCCGTAGCGCACATACAGGGTCTTCGCCTTCTCGATGAATTCTCCGTAATTGGATTTGTAGATAAAGTCCAGGCTGCCCTGGCCGATGCCGCTGCCGGCGGCGGCCAGGAAGATGTTTCCCACAAGGCCCCCTGTGAGGATCGTGTCCGCTACGCCCCGGGAGAGCACCGTCTCCATCATCTGGAACGCGTCGGCGATCTTGGCGCCGCCCAGCACGAACACGCAGGGCCGCTCCGGCTGCTCCATCACCTGGGACACCGCACAGTATTCCTGCTCAAAGAGCCGGCCCATGGCGGAGGGAAGCACCTGCTCAAAGCCGCAGAGGCTTGGCTGATTCCGATGGGCGGCAGCAAAGGCGTCACACACATAGAGGTCTGCCAGAGGAGCGAGTTTTTCCACCAGCTGGGTCTTAGCCTGCTCAACGTGGCTCAGGCGCAGCTTCTGTTCAAAGAGGGTCTGCTCCTCCGCCATAAAACGGACGTTGTCCAGCAGCAGGATTTCCCCTTCCCTCAGGCCGCGGATGGCTTCCCGGGCAGCGGGACCGCACACATCGTCGATCCACTTCACTTCCCGGCCCAGCAACTGAGTCAGCACAGAGGCATGGGGCTTGGTGCTATAGTAGTTTTTATATTCGATGTCGCTTCCCTGATGGGCCAGCAGCACCAGCTTTGCTCCCTTGTCCGCAAGCTCCCGCACCGTGGGCACGCAGGCTCGGATACGGTTGATGCTTTTCAGGGTGCCGGTGGCCCGGTCCACGGGCTGGTTGATGTCCACCCGGCAGAGAACGGTTTTCCCCCGCACGGAAACCTCGTCCAGGGTACGGATCCCAAATCGCATGGCGCCCTCCTTAGCTCTTGAAGCGGCCGATGTTCAGGTTCCGGTTGGTGGCCTCGGTAGCCTCGGCACTGGTTTGCTGCAGCTGCATCACTGCGCGCACGCCGTCGATGGTCTCCGGGATGGTGACGCTCTCCTGGGGGATGTGGATGGCGAACATGATGTCGTTGCCGCTCTCCACCACGCTGTCCTCCCAGAGGCCGATCTCATACAGGTCAGCCCTGCGGTTGCCAAGGTCGCGGGCATACTTGAAGAAGCTGGCGTTGCCCTTGAAGCCCTCGTCGATGGTGACAGTGCGGATCCTGGGGTGGCTGCGGAAGGCCTGGATGGCCTCCTCTCTGGTGATTTTTCTGCCGTCCTTGGCGGTAGCCAGCACGGTGATGATGTGGCCATGGGTCACGGGGGTGTGTACCAGGATACCGGTAGCCTCGATATGGGGCATGATGGTCATCAGGTCCACGGCCTGGTGGCTGGGGGCTTTCTCCATCTGCAGGGCGTTTGTGAGCCCCCTGTGATAATCCCCGGGGTCAGCCACGCGGCGGATGATGGTGATAGCCACCTTTTCGATGCCGAACTTTCTGTCCAGGCAGTCCACCGCACGGATGAGGCCTGTGGTGTTGCAGCTGGTCAGCTTCAAAAACTGCTTGCCCAGGCCCAGCTCATAGTTGGCATAGCCGTGGAAGAACACATCGGCCACACTGTTTTTCTCGCCGCCCTGGAAAATGGCCTTCACACCCAGGCGCTCGTATACTGCCTTGTTGGCAGCACCGGTGCCGCCGGGAGAGGCGTCCAGCATCACATCCACCTTGGCGCAAAGCTCCTCAAAGCTGCCCTCCACCGGAATGCCGAGGGCATCGAACTTGGGCTTCAGCTCCATATCCACCAGATAGAGCTTGTACTCCACGCCGTTTACACCGATCATGTTGTTCTCCGCCAGAGCCCGGATGGCCAGGGACGGAGAATGCCCCACGATACCGACCAGCTCCATGTCCTCCTGCAGTGCCACGCCATCAGCCAGTCTTGTGCCAATGGTGCCGTAGCCCGCTACGCCGACTTTTACTTTTGCCATGATCCTTTCCTCGCTTTCTTGGTGTTTTCCGGGGCTGCGCAAAAACGTCCCGGTTGTTTTCACGCAGATTTTAGCATTTCATTGTTAACTTGTCAATTTATATTGTTGTTTTCTTGTTATTTCTTTGTGCTGTTTTTTGTTAACTTAACAAATTTAACAATAGAGTTGACAGTTTTGGTGTTTTGGGTTATACTGACTGCATCAAGGGCCAGTTCCATTTGAAAGGAGTGCCGCCATGCGAGACAGCCGCAGAAAAGAGATTGCCGCCTACATCACCCGTCGGGGTTCGGTCACCATGCCGGAGCTGTGCGAGACCTTTCATGTATCCATGAACACCATTCGGGCAGACGTGTCCTTCCTGGAACAGACCGGTACCGTGGAGAAGGTCTATGGCGGTGTCCGCGCCGTACAGCAGCAGGAGATCCCCCTCTTCGCCCAGCGGGCCCAGCTGCACACCGAGGCCAAGCGGGCCATCGTACGGCAGGCGGCCTCTCTGGTGAACGACGGGGACACGCTGTTCGTGGACGCCGGTACCACCACCATGCACCTTCTGGATGTGCTGCCGCTGGAGATCCACGCCACCATCGTAACCGGCAACCTCCACATCATCGCCCAGGCCTACACCCGCCCCAATCTGGAGCTGATCGTGCTGCCCGGCGCGCTGAACCGTCGCACAAACTCCGTCTCCGATGTGAGTACGCTGGAATTCTTGGGCCGCTATCACTTCGGGAAGGCCCTGATGGCAGCCACCGGTCTCTCCGCCGACGGGAAGCTGAATGTATCCTCCTATCTGGATCATGAGATCAAGCACCTGGCCGTGCAGCAGAGCGATCACCGCATTCTGCTGTGCGACTCGGCAAAGTACGGCGCAGCCGGTCTCATGAGCTACGCCAGTCTGAAAGATATGGACCGCCTGATCACCGACACTCTCTGTCCCCCGGAGCTCCGCGCCCTCTGCCGCAGCTTCGGCACCTTGTTGGAGATCGCCGAATAGCAGAAGAAAGGATCCTGCCCATGTACAAGATCGAACCGCACCTGCACACCAACCACGTCAGCCGCTGCGGACGGCTGGAGGCAAAAGAGATCGTGGCCGGATACAAGGCCGCGGGCTACAGCGCGCTAATCGTCACCGACCACTTCAACCGCACCACCTTTGAGCACCTGGGGATCGACCCCGCCGGGAAGAGCGACCGGATCGGCGCCTTCCTGGAGGGCTATCGCCGCGTCCGGGAGGAAGGCGAGCGCCAGGGCCTGCGGGTCTTCAAGGGCGCGGAGCTGCGCTTTGACGAGTGCGAGAACGACTATCTGCTCTACGGCTGGGCGAACGAGCTGCTGGCGGAGCCGGAAGAGATTTTCCGCATGGGCATCGCCGCCTTCTCCCCCATCGCCCGGGGGCAGGGCGCGCTGCTGATCCAGGCCCACCCCTATCGTCACGGCTGCACCCCGGCCATCGCCCGGTATCTGGACGGGGTGGAGGTTTACAACGCCAATCCCCGGCACGACAGCCGGGATGCGCTGGCTTTCCATTATGCGCAGGAGTTCGGTCTGATCGGCACCGCCGGGTCCGATTGCCACCGGACCGAGGATATTGCCCGGGCAGGCATCGGCATAGAGTGCCTTCCCAGCGACTCCATGGAGATGATGCATCTGCTCCGGTCCCGCAACTTCCGCCTGCTGAAAAACGGGGAGGTTTTTGAGCCATGATCTATGAAAAGTCCTGCGGCGCCGTGGTCTATAAGCTTGAGAACGGACGCCGTCTGTATCTGTTGGAGCGGACCCCCTCCGGGAAGACGGTGCTGCCCAAGGGCCATGTAGAGGCCGGGGAGACCGAGGCGGAAACCGCCCGACGGGAAATCTGGGAGGAAACCCATCTGGTGGTCTCTCTGGACACCTCCTTCCGGGAAATCGCAAAATATTCTCCAAAGCCCGAAAGTGAGAAAACCGTTGTCTTCTTTCTGGCCCAACCCGTGAGTTGCGACGCACGTCCCCAACCGGAAGAGGTCGACCGACTGGAGTGGCTGCCCTATGAAGAGGCCGAAGCCCAGATCACCTATCCCTCCGTGCGCAAGGTACTGCGCAAGGCAGAAGCTGTCCTGGCCGGGAGAGAGAGACTGATTTCCCTTTGATAGAATCAAGCCGTCCGAGGGGAAGCAGAAAAGTGCTCGCCCGGAAGGGCGGCATGTACGGATCAAGGCGAAATAACCTCGAAAAACGGCGCTTTTTGGCTTAAGACCGTCCTTTGCTGCACCAGTTTACCGCCAAAAGCGTTCAGTATGAAATGAGATCCCCCAGGGAATGAGCTATTTCGCTCGTCCCTGGGGGATCTTTTGCTCTATTTCAACTTTTGACACACTTGACATAGAGCCTGATTGATTTGAATTTCAAAACCGTCTTAAGAAATGTCGATGCATCAGGGCGGCATGTACTGATCTCCACCGATATCTGATGATCCCGCCGGGTAACCGGCGGGATTTTCACATTCGGCAGCAGGAAAAACGTTGACAGGCTTGCCCTCCGCCGATACAATGAGCCTGTTCCCCGGCACAGCAGCCGAGGCGCACGGCGCCGCCGGGAAAACGGCGGCTAAGAAAGGAGCTCGTCCATGTTCTTCTTCAAAAAGCGGCAGAAGCATGGCAAGGAGAGTGCAAAAGCTGAGGGTACGGTCTTCCCCAAGCTTGAGCAGAGCGACATTTCTCTGTTTTATCACAACATGCCGGGTCTCCCTGGCTGGGACGGCTTTTATCATGCTGCGGATCATACGGTCTATGTCAAGCATTGGGGAACAGGCAAGCCCGTGACGCAAAAGCAGCTGATCCCCGATTCTGTCCCCAAAACGAAGGAAGCCATCCGCCGCTATCTGCTCCAGGAGACTCAGATCTTCATGCCGGAGCGGCCGATTCCGACGGAGCGTCCGAATGTCTCGCTGTATTTCGAGAAAGAACTGCAGCGCGAGATCTCTCATCCGGTCGGCAAGACCGATGTGCAAAAAGCGCCCCGATCTACGCAGAAGACGGACGGGCTGACGCCCACCGGAAAGAACGCAAAAACGGACCTTGGGGAACAGCTCATCCCGCGCCAATATTATCTGGACGTGGAGCTGAACGTGAACAATGTCGGGGAGATCATCGACGCCTTTCGCCGCGTGAACGAGGATTTGACCGACATCTCCTTTTTCAACAAAGAGACATATCCGGATTCCTTCCATCAGAGCTTTTCGAATTATGTCGATTACAGGAGCTTCGGTCTTCCGGACGACGCCGATGTGGAAATCGTGAGTTTCCAATGTGAGCACAAAAACGGATGGTATTACGTCAGTATTTCTCTTCCCGACTGTCGGGTGGCGATCGACAATCTGGTTGATGTGAATACAGACGTGGGGGCGCTGCTGCAGGAAGTGGAAGCACGGATCCGGCAGAAGGCTGCGCAGAAGCGTGGAAGCTCTTCCCACAGGCAGCAGGACGCCAGCAGTCTGAACGAGCACTATCAGCTGCTGAAGCTATTCAATGACAGATTTGAATTTGCCTTTGACGCGGCGATCGAGACGGATGCGCTGCTGGCCTTTTACAAAAAGCTCGAGGAGACCGGGTTTTTCGATGATTTCGAATACGTGGTGTGGGGCGCCGCAGGCGAATACGAGAACGGCCTGTGGGGCTTTCTGAACGCCGATTCCATGATCAAAACCCGGGCGTTTTTCGAGAAAAAGAGTCTGATCGGGATGAAGCTGCTCGGGAAGAAGGACGGAGAGTACATACATGTGTTTTCGTCTTTCCACGGAAAAACGATCACCGTAGAATGTGATTCCCTGATCATGACGCAGAACGTGCTGGATCTGGTGCGTGGCTGCTTACCCTGGCTGCTGAAGGATTGACCCCTGCAAAGCTCTCCGTCGTTCCACAAACAACATCAGTAACAACGGCAGAGCTCAGCCCTGACGGTCAAGGTGTTGACAAGATCGGCTTGTGTCATTGCGAACCTGCCTAAGGCTCGCAATAGCTTTTTAGATCTGATCTACCTGTTTTCCCGCCGATCTTCGGATCGGCGGGTTTTTTCATGTTTCATGTCACATTTGTCTTGCATTTTGCATCATATATGGCAGAATGGGATTGATTCTATCGGGGAGGTGAGACGGATGGACGAGCGGGAGATCCTGGCGCTGCTGGAGGCGCGGTCGGAGACGGCGCTGGACAGGCTGACGGAGCAGTACGCCCCCCTGTGCCGGCAGCTCGCCCGGGAGATCCTGGACTCCCCCGAGGACGCGGAGGAGTGCTGGAACGACGCCCTGCTGCGACTCTGGAACAGCGTGCCGCCGGTGAAGCCCGTCTCGCTCTCCGCCTACCTCTGCAAGATTGTGCGCAACGAGGCGCTGGGCCGCCTGCGGAGGGAGCAGGCGCAAAAGCGCGGCGGCAAAAACTACGTCCTCGCTCTGGACGAGCTGCAGGAGTGCCTCCCTTCCCGGAACAGCACTGAGGAGCTGGTGGACGCGCTGGCCCTGCGCAAGGCCATCGAGGATTTTCTCTGGCGCCTGCCGCCCCGGGACTGCGAGGCCTTCCTCCAGCGCTACTTCTATGTGCGCCCGGTGAAGGAGATCGCCAAGGCCCTGGGCTCCAGCCGCGTCGCCGTCTCCGCCAGTCTCAGCCGCAGCAGGAAGAAGCTGTCCGCGTATCTGACGAAGGAGGGATTTCTGTGAAACGCCTTTTACCGCTGCTCCTCGCCGCGTTGCTTGTGTTTTCCGCCGGGGGAAATACTGAGACGGGAGAGACATGGACAAGTCTGCAGGATCTGCTGGATGCTCCTCTGGAGGAAAGCCCAGTCTACCGCAGCGGGGATGCAATTCAGACTGTGCATTACTCCTATTCTCCGTCCCCCGCTGTCTTTCGCGGAGAAATACCGTATTTATCCTTCGAGGACACGCCTCCTGACGGTCTGGATCAGCCCTTGACCCTGGCCGACGCCTACGCCCACCCTGCCATGCAGCAGGCAGCCTTTCTCGTCAGCGGCGGGGAGCCCCTGGAGACGGAAGAGCAGCTGGAGGATCTGGCCTACACCCTTGCACCCTACCTGCCGTCGCTGCTGGAATCCGAAAGCCCGCCGGAGGATCGCTCTTCGTTTACACCCGCTCTCATTGGGATATACGGCAGGGGTGTATGTGCGCTCCGTTTTGAACGCGGATATAACATCTATTACCCGCCGGAGCTGCCGGACGTCACGCGGAACCATATTCGAGACAGGCTGACGGTTTACGTTTCCCTCGAAGACGGCCATGTGATTGCCGTTCAATATAAGCAGGTACAGGGGCATTACCGGACGGGCAGTGCTAACGTGACGCAAGCTATATACGAGCGTATGCTGCCGGGTATTCTGATCGACGCGGTGGATCTTCGCTCCGAAGCGATCGGTGAGGAGAGTCCGCTCCCCTACGACAGTCTTGCGGCGCTGCTGGCCGCGCCTGTCGATCCGCTGCCGGAGCCGGAGGGCGGGGATCTGCTTTATCGGGTCAACTACCGTCCGGAGGTTCTCCCCTCCCCCTGTCTTCATCTCTCCAGCGCATCCTATCCCTATGCGCGAGCTCCGATCACCCCGGCGGACGCTTTCTGCGACCCTGCCATGCAGCAGGCCGCGTATTCCGTAAGTCAGGGGGAGCCGGTTTTTGATGTGGAAACCCTGTCCAGGATGGCCTGGGCTGTCGCGCCGGGCTTATCGCGGTATCCGGACCTTGCTCTGTATTACGAAGGAGAAGAGTCGGTCTGGATGCCGGAAAAAGCGATCCTGTACCACAATGAAGTCTGGGTCGTGCTCTATAAGCTTCAGGAGGAATACGAGCATACCCACGATTTTTCTCACAACAAGAGAAACTATCGGTACAACGATCTGCCGGATGCCGCCCTGGTCGCATTCAGCGCGGCAGACGGGCACATCCTCTATCTGCAAAACAACTGGAACCAGTTGCTCCCGGGAATCGTGGAAAATGCAGCCGAAGCTCCTGTTGCTCCCCTGCCGGTGGGGCGGGCGGTAGACAGCGTATTCTACTATTTTCCCCGAAGAGTTTGGTCTCAGAATCCCTACAGCGCCGATTCCATCAATGAGACAGCCCGATACCCCGGCGAAGAGCTCCAGGCCGGTGCCGCAAGATACGCGGAAGGACTTGATCTTTCCCGGCACGAGGACGCCATGGAATATGCCTGGCGCCTGCTGGATCTGATGCATGAGCAGGGGCTCTATCTGGATTCTCTCGCCCCCGACATACTCTATTCCTTCACGGAAAACCTGTGGACGCTTAAGTTGGAGGGGCACCGGGATGAGATCTGCTTTTCCGCGCTGGACGGGCACATTGTCCACATTTTCACCTATGAACGCTAAGGGCTATCCGGAAGGAAGGAGCTTTCCATGAAACGCTGTTGCTTGTTTCTCCTCGCCGCGCTGCTTTTGCTCTCCGCCTGCGGACAGAGGGAGCCAAAGACTTACAAAATCCTCGGTCAGGCGCGTCTGGAGGACTGCACGCTGAGCATCCACTACGATGATGGACACATCCTGCGGCGGCGGCTTTTGTTCCTGGACGAGCTGCTTGACGAAGAGACCGCCTTCACCCATCACACGGTGGTTTCCGGAACCGAGCTCATGGAAAACGAGCTGTTCCTCGCGCTTCTGGAAAAGCTGGATCCTGCGGAGCTGCCGCCGGAGCAGGATCTGGCAAACTATTCCGGGCGGATCAGTCCGACGGTGTATTATGTTCTGCGGGATCGGGACGGGAAAAAGCTGTTTGATGTGGGTCTGGGCGGAGACAATGTGAATCCGGAAACCAGTCAGGCAGAATCGATTGATTTCAACGGGGAGGAAATTCCCTATGACACGCTCTTTTTTTCCTGCGTGGAGTCATATTTGACGGATCCGTATAAATCTCCGGAATTCTGATTTGCCGCGTCGCCGTCTCCGCCAGTCTCAGCCGCAGCCGAAAGAAGCTGTCCGCGTATCTGACGAAGGAGGGATTTCTGTGAAACGCCTTTTGCCGCTGCTCCTCGCCGCGCTGCTTTTGCTCTCCGCCTGCGGACAGGGGGAGAGCCGGACGCTGCAGGCGCTACTGGACGCGCCGGTGGATCCCCTGCCGGAGCCGAGCGGGGACGGCCTGCTGTTTTCCCTCCGCTATTCCGCGGAGCCCGCGCCTCTGCCGACGCTTTCCCGGGACGGCGAAGCGCTGCCTCTCGCGCTCTCTGACGCCTATGCCGACCCGGTCTGTCAGCAGGCCATCTATGGGGTGAGCCGCGGCAAGGCGATCGTCACCGTTGAGGAGATCTCCCGCCTGGCCTGGGCGCTGGCGCCCTGTCTGTCCGCGCTGGACGAAGAGCTGCTCCCGGCTGCTCTGGAGGAGCGGGCCTGGATGCCCTTTTCCGCGACGCAATACTCCGACGGCGTCTGGGCGATCGACTACTATCTACCCGGGAAATATTGGGATTATCGCGGGCTGTATATGGGCAGCTGTCTTGTGTCCTACGATGAAACGCTGCCCGATCTCACAGTCTATTGCAGCGCGGGCGATGGGCATGTGATCTGCGTTGAGAAATGCGTAGGGAATGTCCGCGACGCGCTGCCGGAGATCTGGCAAAACGCCGCACCTGCGTCAACCTGGGAGCCGGGCAACGGCCACCGCTGCGACGCGCTGTTTCCCGCCGCCCCCTGCCAGAGTCTGGTACGGGAAAACGGCGGCATCCACGCGCCGCGGGAGAGTATGCGCGATGCGGACGAAGGGCTGCAGGAGAGCGCCCGCGCCCGCGCCGAGGGGCTTGATTTCTCCCGCCCGGAGGACGCCATGGAATACGCCTGGCGCCTGTCCACCTGTTTCACGGGCGAACCCACAAGGCTGATCGGCTACAGCAACCACATTTGTGAGCTGCGCTGGGACAACAGCCCTGTGGCCTGGAACAAAAGCCCCGTCACCGTATTCTTCTCCGGGCTGGACGGGCACATCATCTATGTGGAACGCCGCGGCGTATAGAAAGGTAGATGCACATGAAGGAATATGATCTCTTTTCGTCCATCGGCGAGCTGGACGAAAAGCTGCTGCGCCGCTATGGGCAGGAGCCGACTCCCACGCCCCAGCGGCGCAGGTGGATCAGGCAGCTTCTGACCCATGCCATCCTCCTGCTGCTGATTCTGGGGCTGATCGCATGGCTGCTGTTTTGTCGCCGCCCGGCCGAGCCGGAGCTGAATCCCCCGGATCAAGCGCAGGATTCTTCAGAAGCCGGCTCTTCCCAAGCTGCTGCAGAGAGCAGCGCGCGTTTTGTCGAGCGCGAAGACGGGACTCTCATCGCCCCCGACGGGACGGAATATGTGTTCCTGGCCAGTGAAGGAATCCTCTATCATCTCGGTGAGTTAGAGTTTGTAGCTTATGTTGAGGGAGAGGCCACAGAGAACCATCACTTGGGCGGTTCGATTCAGACCGGCATGTTCTCCATCAAGGACGACCCCACAGATCATCTGCTGATTCGCGAACTGCCCAACAGCGAATGGCGGGCCATTTATCGCAAAGCCTCCCTGCCGCCCTTTGATTTCTCCCTCGAAAACTGCTGCCGACTGGAGTTCGTCTCCTATGCGGAACTATGTGACGGCAGAGGCAAACACGTAAGCTGCGGATGCGGGATCACGGATCCGGCAGAGATTTCGGCCTTTCTCTCCACCGTGCGCTCTCAAAAAAGTGCGAAAGAAGCCGGCCTGCACAATTTGGTTGCCCAGCCCGACGGAACCTTTCATAACTGTTATATTAGCGGTGCAGTTTGCGCCTTTTTTGAGGAAGAGCCGTATCTGGCCGTTCTCATGTCTGTCACCTCATATAATGATCTGGCCTATTCGATCGAGGTGGATCGTGTTGATCGTGTTCTGCCGGAAGACTGGTTCCTGCGGCTGTTGGGCGACAGCGGTACCGGTACCGGTGCCGTACGCATTGAAATAATTCTGCCAGAAGATTGGTTCTTACAGTCCCAGGGCGACAGGGATACCGGCGCTGACGGATAAGAACGCTTTGAGCAAGAGGATGCGGTTCTTTCGCCCGGGTATGAAAAGCCCAGATACATAAAAGCCCCGCGGCAATGCGCCGCGGGGTTTCCTTACGGTTCCGTGTTTTGCAGCTCATCCAGCGGGACGTAGCCCTGCTGGCCAAGGTACTCCACCCGGGCAAAGCCCTTTGCATAGCCCAGGATCGTGAGGCTCGTCCCGCCCGGGATCCGCGTCAGGGCGGGGGCGTGGGGATCCGGCGCGGTGCGCAGCGTGAGCTCCCGCTCCCCCGCCGGGCAGTAGAGCTGCCCCTCTGCGGGCAGGCGGATCGCCTCCAGATCCTCATAGGGATAGGCGTCGCTGTCGGTATAGTGCCACCACTCCCCGGCGTAGGGGACGAAGCCCGCAACCACCATGGCCTGCTCCAGGATCCGGGCGTGCTCCGCCGCCTCCGGGGACACGTCGCTGTAATCCCGGTCGGCCAGAGGGGAAAACTCGTCAAAGCCGGAGGGCATCTCCACCGGGGAGCCGTCCAGGGCAACAAGCGTTATGTCAACCGTTCCGCCGTTGCTGTGACCGGAGTGTCCGCCGTAGGGGTTCGCCACATAGACCGGGTCGGGGACGACGCTCCACAGGACGTACTGGGCGGACTGGGGGCGGAAGGCGTCCCAGATCAGCAGCTCGTAGCCCTGAGCGTTCAGGCTCTCCTCCGCCGCGCGGAGCTTTTGCACCGTGCCGTATCGCAGCCAGGCCTCCGCAAAATCATAGATGACCTGCCCGGTGAAGTTGTTCTCTCCCGCGTAGCGCAGATCCACCCGGATCCCCGGCAGCTCTTCCTGCACCCGCAGCAGCTCATCATCTTCCGGCCGGATGGGCAGCACCGGCGTCGTGGGGAGGGCGATGGGCGCCGGCGTCTCTGCCGAAGGGGGCGGGCTTTCCTGCACGGTTCCCTGCGCGGCCCGGCCTCCGCCGCAGCCGCAGAGCAGCAGACAGAGCAGCAGCACGGCACAAGTTTTTTTCACGGCACTCCCCCCTTTCCGGCTCATTATATCCCTTCTCCCTCCCGCGGGCAAGTCGCCCCATCCGCTATTATGAAATCTTCAGATCCACGCATCTTCGCCGGGCACTGCCCGGCGCTGCGGGCGGATTCGCGCAGCCCTGTCCGTGTCTTGCACCCCTTCCGTCACGGCGCTTGCGGGGGACGCGCCGCGACACCTCCCCCGGAGGGGGAGGCAATGTTCGGCAAAAAATCCCTGCGCATCTTGACTTGCGGGCCGGGGCGTGGTATAAAGAAGTATATTCTTTTGGAGGAAACAAACATGGAACACATTGTTACCCTGAAGACCCGCAATCTGTGCGACAGCGCTGTGAGCGGCGGCTGCGGCGAGTGCCAGACCTCCTGCCAGTCTGCCTGCAAGACCAGCTGCGGTATCGCCAACCAGAAGTGCGAGAACACCGAAGACTAATCGGGAAACGATCAAATGCCGCCATGATCCATGGCGGCATTTTTTCATAAGAAGGAGAAGCATCTATGATCCATCAGTATAAGCTGGGCGGCTACAATATCGTGCTGGATATCTGCTCCGGTGCCGTCCACGCGGTAGACGAGCTGGCCTACGACAGCATCGCCCTGTACGAGAGCGAGAGCCGGGAGGCCGTCCTCTCCGCCATGGGGGAAAAGTACCCGGAGCTCCCCGCCGCGGAGATCGAGAGCTGCTATGACCAGATCACCGCCCTCAGGGACGAGGGGCAGCTCTTCACGCCGGACACCTTCGCCCCCATGGCGGGCAGATTCAAGGAAAAGAGCGCCGGCGTCATCAAGGCCCTGTGCCTGCACGTGGCGCACACCTGCAACCTGAACTGCTCCTACTGCTTTGCAAGCCAGGGCAAGTACCACGGCGAGCGGGCCATCATGAGCTTCGAGGTGGGCAAGCGCGCTCTGGACTTTCTCATTGAGCACTCCGGCAAGCGCCGGAACCTGGAGGTGGACTTCTTCGGCGGCGAGCCGCTGATGAACTTCCAGGTGGTGAAGGATCTGGTGGCCTATGCCCGTGGGCGGGAAAAGGAGGCGGGCAAGAACTTCCGCTTCACCCTGACCACCAACGGCATGCTCATCGACGATGAGGTGATCGACTTCTGCAACCGGGAGATGAGCAACGTGGTGCTCTCTCTGGACGGGCGCAAGGAGGTCCACGACCGCTTCCGGGTGGACTATGCCGGCAACGGCAGCTGGGAGCGGATCGTGCCCAAGTTCCAGAAGCTGGTGGAGGCTCGCGGCGGCAAGAACTACTACATGCGCGGCACCTTCACCCATGCAAACCCTGACTTTGTGCAGGACATCCGGCAGATGCTGGAGCTGGGCTTCACCGAGCTCAGCATGGAGCCGGTGGTCTGCGCCCCCGACGACCCCTCCGCCCTCACCCCGGCGGACATCGAGATCGTGAAGCAGCAGTACGAGGAGCTGGCGGAGCTGATGCGGCAGCGGGACCGGGAAGGCCGCCCCTTCACCTTCTACCACTACATGATCGACCTCTCCGGCGGCCCCTGCATCTACAAGCGCATCTCCGGCTGCGGCTCCGGCACGGAGTATATGGCCGTGACCCCCTGGGGCGACCTCTACCCCTGCCACCAGTTTGTGGGTGAGGAGCGCTTCAAGCTGGGCGACATCTGGAACGGCCTCAATAACCCCCAGGTACAGGGCGAGTTTGCCGCCTGCAACGTCTACGCCAAGCCCGAGTGCGCCGACTGCTGGGCCAAGCTCTACTGCTCCGGCGGCTGTGCGGCCAACGCCTACCACGCTACCGGCGCCATCACCGGGGTCTACGAGGCGGGCTGCGAGCTCTTCCGCAAGCGGATGGAGTGCGCCATCATGCTGGCCGTCTCCCGGGCAGCGGAAGGCCGATGAAGACCCCCATCTGCGATTTCGTCCGCAGCTACGCGGCGTCTGAGGCTCTCCGGCTGCACATGCCGGGGCACAAGGGGCAGCCGCTCCTGGGGCCGGAGGCGCTGGACATCACCGAGATCCCCGGGGCGGACGTGTTATACCGGGCGAGGGGCGTCATCCGGGAGAGTGAGGAAAACGCCTCTCGGCTCTTCGGCAGCGCCCGGACGCTCTATTCCACAGAGGGCTCCTCCCTCTGCATCCGGGCCATGCTGCAGCTGGCGCAGCTCTATGCCAGGCTCCGGGGCGAGAAGCCCCGCATCGCCGCCGGGCGCAACGCCCACCGGGTCTTTCTGGAGGCGGCCGCCCTGCTGGATCTGGAGATCCGCTGGTTGGGCGAGGGGCAGGAGCTGCTGTCCTGCCCGCTGACGGCAGAGGCGGTGGCGGCGCTGTTTGCCGCCGGGGAAGACGCCCCCAACGCGGTCTATGTGACGAGCCCCGACTATCTGGGAGGCTGCGCGGAGCTTGCGGCCATCGGGGAGATCTGCCATCAAAACGGCGCGCTGCTGCTTGTGGACAATGCCCACGGCGCCTATCTGAAGTTTCTCTCCCCCTCCCGGCATCCGCTGGATCTGGGAGCGGATCTGTGCTGCGACTCGGCGCACAAGACCCTGCCGGCGCTGACCGGCGGGGCGTATCTGCACCTTTCCCAAAGCTGCCCCAGGGAACTGCTGTCCATGGGCGAGCAGGCGCTCTCGCTCTTTGCCAGCACCAGCCCCTCCTATCTGATCCTGCAGTCGCTGGATCTGGTAAACGCCCTCCTGACCGGGGACTATCCCGCCCGGATCGCAGATACCGCCGCAAGGCTGGACGCGCTGAAAACCCAGCTGCGGGCGGAGGGCTGGAGGCTCACGGGTACGGAGCCTTTGAAGCTGACGCTGTGTCCCAAGTCCCGGGGCTATACCGGGGAGGAGCTGGGGGAGCTGCTGCAGCAGGCCGGCATCGTCTGCGAGTTTGCAGACCCGGACTACCTGGTGCTGATGTTCACGCCGGCGTGCGGGGCTGATGCTTTTCCCCGCCTGCTGGACGCGCTGCAGGCTGTCCCGTCTCGGGCGCCGCTGCTGCAGGCTGCGCCGCCCTTGCCGCCGCCCGCCCAGGTGCTCACGCCCCGTGAGGCGCTGCTCTCCCCCTTCGAGACGGTGCCGACGGAGGAAGCGCTCGGTCGGATTCTGGCCAGCCCCAGCGTGGGCTGTCCCCCGGCGGTGCCGATCCTGATCTGCGGCGAGCGGATCGGGCCGGAGGCACTGCGGCTCTTCCGCTACTACGGGATCGAGACCGTGGACGTTGTAATCGAATAAGGCGCAAGAATGAACAGCCCCTTTGCCGGATCGAAGGCTCCGGCAAAGGGGCTCATATTATTCATATTCCACCGTGGCCGGCGGCTTGGAGGTGATGTCGTAGAACACCCGGTTCACGCCCCGAACCTCGTTGACGATCCGCACCGAGACCCGATCCAGCAGCTCATAGGGCAGCCTTGTCCAGTCCGCCGTCATGAAGTCCCCGGTCTGCACGCTGCGCAGCGCCACCGCGTAATCGTAGCTGCGCCCGTCGCCCATAACGCCAACGGAACGCATATTGGTCAGGGCGGCGAAATACTGGCTGCAGTGCTGCGCCAGCCCCGCCGCGGCGATCTCCTCCCGGAAGATGGCGTCCGCCCGTCGCAGCAGCTCCAGCTTTTCCGCCGTCACCGCGCCGATGACGCGGATGGCCAGCCCCGGCCCCGGGAAGGGCTGGCGGGAGACCAGCTCCTCCGGCAGCCCAAGCTCCCGTCCCAGCTGCCGCACCTCGTCCTTGAAAAGCGTCCGCAGCGGCTCCAGGATCTCCCGGAACTCCACCTGCGCCGGCAGACCGCCCACATTGTGGTGGCTCTTGATGACGGCGGCCGCTCCCCGGCCGGATTCGATCACATCCGGATAGATGGTGCCCTGAACCAGATAATCCACCGCACCAATGGCTTTGCCCACCTCTTCAAAGACGCGCACAAACTCCTCGCCGATGATCTTTCGCTTTCGCTCCGGCTCCTCTACCCCGGCGAGGCGCTTCAGGAAACGCTCCCGGGCGTCTACCCGGAGAAACTGCAGCTCTCTGTCGGCGAAGGCCGCCTCCACCTGGTCTCCCTCGCCCTCCCGCAGCAGACCGTGATCCACGAACACGCACTGCAGTCGGGAGCCGACCGCCTCCGCCACCAGCGCCGCCGCCACGGAGGAATCCACGCCGCCGGAGAGGCCGAGAAGCGCACGGCCCTCGCCCACCTTTTCCCGGATGGCCGACACCGCCTGATCCCGGAAGCTCGCCATGGTCCAGTCCCCTGCCGCGCCGCAGATCTCATACAGGAAGTTGTGCAGCATTGCGCCGCCGAAGGCCGTATGATGCACCTCCGGGTGGAACTGCACGCCGTAGAAGCGCCGCGCCTCGTCACAGATGGCGGCCGTGGGGCAGGCGGCGGAGTGGGCGCTGAGCCGGAAACCCGCCGGCGCCTCCGCCAGGTAATCCCCGTGGCTCATCCAGGTCACGCTCTCCTCCGGCAGCCCCCGGAACAGGGCGCAGCCGGGATCGAAAACGGTGTCGGTCTTCCCATATTCCCGTGCGCTGTCCGCCTGGGCGGGGATCACCCGTCCCCCCAGCATCTGAGCCAGCAGCTGGCAGCCGTAGCAGATGCCCAGGATCGGCTTTCCCAGGGTGAAGATCCCCGGGTCAGGCTTCGGCGCACCGGGGAGATAGACGCTGCCCGGCCCCCCGGTAAAGATGATGCCGATGGGGTCAAAGCGCCGGATTTCCTCCAGGGGCATGTCGTGCTCCCGCAGCTCGCAATACACGTGCTCCTCCCGCACGCGGCGGGCGATCAGCTGATTATACTGTCCTCCAAAATCCAGGATCAAAACTTTCTGCATCTCTTCATCCTTTCATCGCCGCGGCGATCAGCCCCACAAACAGGGGATGGGGGCGATTGGGCCGACTTTTGAACTCCGGGTGGAACTGCACGCCTATGAAAAAGCGCTTTTCGCCCAGCTCCACCGCCTCCACGATATGTCCGTCCGGGGACTGGCCGCAGAGCCGCAGTCCCTTCTCCTCCAGAAGCTGCCGGTAATCGTTGTTGAACTCGTAGCGGTGCCGGTGGCGCTCCCGGATCAGCTCCTCGCCGTAGCAGGACGCCATGCGGCTGCCCGGCTCCACCCGGCAGGGATACGCCCCCAGGCGCAGCGTGCCGCCCTTGCTGACGGCGTCGCTCTGATCCGGCAGAAAATCAATGACCTTGTGGGGAGAATCGGGATCGAACTCCCCGGAGTTGGCGTCAGCCAGCCCGCAGACATGGCGCGCAAACTCGATCACCGCCACCTGCATCCCCAGGCAGATGCCCAAATAGGGCAGATCCCGCTCCCGGGCATAACGTGCCGCGGCGATCATGCCCTCCACGCCCCGGTCGCCGAAGCCGCCGGGGACGATCAGCCCGTCGCAGCCCGCCAGTACCTCCGCCGCCGTCTCGTCGCTGATGGTCTCGCTGTCGATCCAGCGGATGTTCACCTTTGCGCCGCAAGCATAGCCCGCGTGGCGCAGCGCCTCCGCCACAGAGAGATAGGCGTCGTGCAGCTGAACATATTTTCCCACCAGGCCGATGCAGATTTCCCGATCCAGATGACGGATCCGCTCCACCATGGCCTTCCACTCCCCCATCTCCGGCGCCCGGGTCCAAAGCCCCAGCTCCCGGCAGACGATCAGGGAAAAATCCTTCTCCTCCAGCTTCAGCGGCGCCTCGTAAAGGATGGGCAGGGTTCGGTTTTCGATGACGCAGTCGGGCTTCACGTTGCAGAACATGGAGATCTTCCGGAAAATCGAGGGCTCCAGCGGCTCGTCGCAGCGCAGCACGATAATGTCCGGCGCGATGCCCATGCCCTGCAGCTCCTTCACGGAATGCTGGGTGGGCTTGGTCTTGTGCTCGTCGCTGCCCCGCAGGAAGGGCACCAGGGTCACATGAATGTAGAGGGTGTTTTCCTTCCCCTGCTCCAGGCCCACCTGACGAGCGGCCTCCAGAAAGGGCTGGCTCTCGATATCGCCGGTGGTGCCGCCGATCTCGGTGATGACCACGTCCGCCTCAGTCTTCTCCCCCAGGCTGTAGATAAAGCGCTTGATCTCCTCTGTGATGTGCGGGATCACCTGCACCGTCTGCCCCAGGTACTCGCCCCGCCGCTCCTTGTTCAGCACGTTCCAGTAGACCTTCCCCGTGGTCAGGTTGGAAAAGCGGTTCAGATCCTCGTCGATAAAGCGCTCGTAGTGCCCCAGATCCAGATCCGTCTCGCTGCCGTCCTCGGTGACATAGACCTCTCCGTGCTGATAGGGGCTCATGGTTCCCGGATCCACATTGATATAGGGATCCAGCTTCTGCGCGGCCACCTTCAGCCCGCGGCATTTGAGCAGCCGCCCCAGGGACGCCGCCGTGATGCCCTTGCCCAGCCCCGACACCACGCCGCCGGTGACAAAGATGTATTTTCTCACGCGATTTCTCCTCCTTCCGTAACAACAAAAAATGTTCTCCGATGCCTTAAGGGGGCACTTGGCCCCTGGCTCTCGAGAACATTCCGAAACACTATTGCTTTTTAACAATAGCATTTTACACCGTCAAACTTCGCCTGTCAAGAAAAAAATGCAGCATATGCAAAACGCCCCGAAGCTAAGCCTTCGGAGCGATTTGCGCACGCTGACGTTTTACTTTGTCACGATGCGGGAGATATCGTTGAACAGCACAAAGGCCATCAGCCCCAGCAGCAGCACCATGCCCACCAGGTGGATATAGCCCTCGTACTTGGGGTTGAGCTTCTTGCGGGTGATCCCCTCGATGATCACCGTCACGATCAGCAGGAAGACCCGCCCGCCGTCCAGCGCCGGGATGGGCAGCATGTTCATGATGGCAAGGTTGATGGCGATCATGGCGGCCAGCAGCAGGATCCGGGTGATGGCGTCCCCGAAGGTCTCAGACTGCTCCCCCGTCTCCGCCATATACTCCACGATGCCCACGGGGCCGGCCAGCTGCTCCACCTCCACATCGCCCCGGACCAGGTCGCGAAGGCCCTGCCAGATCAGCCGGGTGAACTGCATGGTCGTGTCCCAGGTGTGCTGCAGCCGCACGCCGAAGTTTGCCCACTCCACGCCATAGCCGGTACGGAGGCCGAAATACTCCACCCCGGTGTCGTCGTAGACCCGCCGAACCATATAGAAGTCGTCCAGCACCACTTTTTTCCCGTCCCGGATCAGAACAATGTCATAGGTGTCGCCGCCCTGCGCGAGGTACTCTCCGATCTCATCCCTGTCATAGATCCGGTGGCCGTCGATGGACCAGACCCGGTCGCCCACCTGCAGGCCGTCCTCAGCCTCGTAGGGGCAGCCCTCCATGAAGCCGGCCAGCACGGGCACATTAAAGCCCGGATAGGTCTGATAGACGCAGAAGATCACCAGCACGCCGAAGACAAAGTTCATGAAGGCGCCGGCGCAGAGGATGAGGATGCGCTTCCAGGGCGCCTGGTTGGTGAAGGCTCTGGGGTCTTCCGACTCTGTGTCCTCCCCGGCCATGGCGCAGTAGCCCCCGATGGGGATCCAGCGCAGGGCGTACAGGGTCTCCCCCTTCTGCTTTTTCCAGATGGCCGGCCCCATGCCGATGGAAAACTCCTCCACCTTCACGCCGCAGGCCTTGGCCGTGATGAAGTGGCCGAACTCGTGGCTGGCGATCAGGATGCCGAAAACCAGGATGCCGATCAGAATATACACTACGATCATACAGGATTCTCCGTTTTAAAAATGCTCTTTTACATATACCCGCGCCGCCGCGTCCGCTTCCAGGATGGTGTCCAGGTCGTCAGCCGCGACCACGCCAACCCGCTCCACGGCCTCCGCCGCCGCGTCGTAAATGCGGTTATAGCCCAGCTCGTGGCGCAGGAACTTGTGCACCGCCACCTCGTTGGCCGCGCTCATGACGCAGGGGGCCGTGCCGCCCCGGCGGGCGCAGTCCATGGCCAGGCGCAGACAGGGGAAGTTCACAAGATCCGGCTCCTCAAAGCTCAGATCCCGCAGCTTCCAGAAGTCCAGATGCTGGAACATGGAGGGCTTCCGCTCCGGCCAGGTCAGCGCCAGCTGGATGGGCAGCCCCATGTCGGGCACGCCCAGCTGGGCGATCACCGTGCCGTCCACCAGCTCCACCATGGAGTGGATCACGCTCTGGGGATGGATGACCACCTGGATGTCGTCCGGCGTCACGCCGAAAAGATGCATGGCCTCCACGAACTCCAGGCCTTTGTTCATCAGCGTGGAGCTGTCCACGGAGATCTTGGCGCCCATGCTCCAGTTGGGATGGCGCACCGCCTCCTCGGGGGTGATGGCCTCCAGCTCCTCCCGGCGTCTGCCCCGGAAGGGGCCGCCGGAGCCGGTGAGCAGGATCTTTTTGAGTTCCCCCGCTCCCCTGCCCATCAGGCACTGGAAGATGGCGGAGTGCTCCGAGTCCACGGGCACGATCTCTGCGCCCCGCGCTGCCGCTCGAGCCATGACCAGATCGCCCGCGCAGACCAGGGTCTCCTTATTGGCAAGGGCGATGCGCTTTTTCGCGTCGATGGCGGCCAGGGTGGGCCGGAGCCCCACCGCGCCGGACACCGCGGTCACCACGCAGTCGCTCTCGGGAAGGGTCGCAGCCTCAAGCAGCCCCTCCATGCCGGATCCCACCCGGATGGGCGTATCCGCCACGGCGAGCTTGAAGGCCTTGGCCGCCTCCTCGTCGTAAACTGCTACAAAATTGGGCTTGAACTTCCGCGCCTGCTGCTCCAGCAGGTCGATCTTGCGATTGGCGGTCAGGGCCGCCACGCGGATGCCGGTGTGCTCCGCCACCGCCGCCGTCTGGCGGCCGATGGAGCCGGTGCAGCCCAAAATGGAAATGGAACGAACCATACTCTACTCCTTTTTTCGGAAAAATGGTGAAAAAACAGGAAACTTTGCCCGAGCCCGCAGCTATTTCGGCCGGCGCAGGCCGCGAAGCAGCTGCTTTTGCTCCGGGGAAATGCGGTAGCTCTCCACCGCTTTCTGAATGGTCTTGTTGTGGGTCCAAGCGTCCAGCCGCCCCTCCTGCAGGTATGGCAGGCTGCTCTCCCACTGCTTGGCGAGGGCTGTAGCAAAGTACCAGGCGCGCATTATGTTTACATAATATTCTTCTGATTCTATTACGGAAACCATCTGCAGATATTCCGGCCGGAAATCCCCGTCCAGAAAATGATCCATCAGCAGCTTGATGCCGTAGCGGACCGTATAGGTCTGCCCGGAGGCCAGCCAGCGCCGGATGTGCGGCAGAAGCGCCTCCCGGTGCTTCCGGAAGACCGGTGGGCTCATGCTGTCGCAGGTGGCCCAGTTGTCAAGCCAGGGCAGAAAGCGCTCCACCCCGGCAAGGCATTCGTCAAAATCCTTGATCTGTTCCAGGAAAAAGGCGTGCAGGCCGTTCTCTTCAAAATATGCGTGGGGAAGCGCCGCCATGAAAGGGGCGGGATCTCCGCTCTTCCAGAGCTCCCTGGCCAGCTTCCGCAGCGCCGGGGTGCGCGCGCCCAGGATGGTCTCCGGCGGGATGTTGGGGATCAGCTTTGCCACAAAGGCGGCGTTTTTTTCGTCCCGCAGGGCAAAGAGGCAGGGCTGGATTGAAGTGTTCATTTCCTGTGCTCCACGGGCCGTCGAGGGCGCCGGCCCCTACAATGTCATTTCACTTTTCCGTAGCGCCGGTCGCGCCGCTGAAACTCCGCGATGGCCTTGTCCAGCTCCTGGGGGCTGAAATCCGGCCATAGCACGTCGGTAAAATAAAACTCCGCATAGGCGCACTGCCACAGCAGGAAGTTGGAGATGCGCTGCTCTCCGCCGGGGCGGATCAGCAGATCCGGGTCGGGGATGCCGGCGGAGTAGAGATAGCTGCCGAACTGCTCCTCGGTGAGCTCCCCCTCCACCTTGCCCGCGGCCAGATCCGCGGCGTAGCGCCGGGCGGCGTGGACGATCTCGTCCCGCCCGCCGTAGTTGAGGCAGATGTTGGCCTGGAAGCCCTCGTAGCGCTGGGAGATCTCGTCGGTTTTGCGCACCAGCTCCCGCTGCTCCTCGGTGAGGGCGTTCAGATCCCCGAAGATCTTCATGCGGATCTTGTCCCGCTCCATGGTGTCGATGGCCTCCTGCAGGTACTTGTTCAGCAGGCGCATGATGGTCTTGACCTCGCCCTCGGGGCGCTTCCAGTTCTCGGTAGAGAAGGCGTAGACCGTGAGATAGTCCACGCCGATGTCCTTGCAGTAGGTGGCGATTTTGCGGAAGGTCTCCGCCCCCACCGCGTGTCCCGCCGTGCGGGGCAGGCCGCGGCGCTTGGCCCAGCGGCCGTTGCCATCCAGAATAATGGCAATATGCCGGGGGATATTCTCCCCCGGCTGTCGGTTGTTCTTCTCTGCCGCCATCAGATCTGCGTGAGCTCCTTCTCCTTGGCCTCGGCGATCTTGTCGATCTCCTTGGTGAAGTCATCGGTCAGCTTCTGCAGATCCTTCTCGGTGATCTTGTAGTCGTCCTCGGTGATCTCGGAGGCCTTCTGCATCTTCTTGAACTTGTCGATGGCGTCGCGGCGGATGTTGCGGATGGCCACCTTGCTCTCCTCGGCGTACTTCTTGGTCTGCTTGACCAGGTCGCGGCGGCGCTCCTCGGTCAGCGGCGGGAAGACCAGGCGGATGCAGCGGCCGTCGTTCTGGGGATTGATGCCCAGGTCGGAGGCCAGGATCGCCTTCTCAATGCCCTTGAGCAGCTTGTTGTCCCAGGGCTGGATCAGCAGGGAGCGGGGGTCGGGGGTCGCGATGGAGGCCACCTGCTGTATGGGGGTGGGAACGCCATAGTAGTCCACCTGGATCTGATCCAGGACGGCGGCATTGGCGCGGCCGGCGCGAATGGTAGCCAGCTGCGTGGTCAGCGCCTCGCAGGTTCTCTTCATTTTGTGCTCAAATTCCTTGTAGTCAGACATAATGAAACCTCCTCAATAGTATTCACAAAAACAGTTTTCTTACTTCACGGTGGTACCGATTTTCTCGCCGCAGAGCACCCGGCGGATATTGTCCGGCTCCGCCAGGGCGAAGACGATCACGGGGATGTTGTTGTCCATGGCCATGCTGGTGGCTGTGGAGTCCATCACGGCCAGCCGCCGCGCCAGCACCTCGTCATAGCTGATCTCGTCAAACTTCTTAGCCTCCGGATTCTTGCGGGGGTCGTCGTCATACACGCCGTCGATGTTTTTGGCCAGCAGGATGGCGTCGGCATGGATCTCCGCCGCCCGCAGGGTGGCCGCCGTATCGGTGGAGAAGAAGGGCATGCCCGTGCCGCAGCCGAAGAGCACCACCTTGCCCTGCTCCAGATATTCGATAGCCCGGCGGGTATCGTAGCGCTCGCCCACGCCCTGGATGTCCACCGCGGTCATCACCCGGGCATCAGCCCCCAGCTGCTTGAACACGTCCGCCACCGCGAGGCAGTTCATGGCCGTGGCCAGCATGCCCATCCGGTCTGCGCTGACGCGCTCCACCTTCCCGGCGCCGTCCTTCACGCCGCGCCAGAAGTTGCCGCCGCCGATGACGATGCCGACCTGCACGCCCTCCGCCGCGATCTGCTTCACCGTCTCACACACGCGGGAAACGAAGGCGAAGTCATAGCCGCTCTTCTTCTCCCCCGCCAGTGCCTCGCCACTGATCTTGATCAGGATCCGTCTGTAAATCGCATCCACTGGTCCGATCCTCCTGTGTACCATGATTTCCCGTCCATCTTACCACAGGCTTTCCTTTTTGACAATTCCCAAATGACAAATTCTCCGCCCCCGGCGCGGTATAATCCAGGCATGGAGATTCTCTACCTGGACCTGTACTTTCTCGTGAACCTGCTGGCGGATTATCTGCTGTGTCTGGCCGCGGCGCGGCTCTGCGGGCTGCGGCTGCGGCGCAAACGCTATCTGCTGGCGGCGCTCTTCGGCGCGCTCTACGCCGTGCTCTGCACCCTGCCCGGTCTGGGGCTTCTGGCCTCCCCGGCGGGCATTCTCGGCTCCGGGCTCCTGCTGGGCGGGATCGCCTTCCGGGGCGAGACGCGCCCGCTGCGCCCTATGCTGACGCTGCTGCTGCTCGCCGCCGCCCTGGGGGGCGGGCTCTACGCTCTGACGCTCCAAAGCGGCGGGCGCCCCATTCTCTCCCTCCGACTGCTGCTGAGCTCCTTTTTCGTCTTCTACGGGCTGCTGAAGCTGCTCTCCCGCTTCCGCTCCCGCTGGGATGGAAGCAAAAAAGCCCGGGTGCGCCTGGTTCTGGGCAGCCGGGAGGCCAGCTTTCCCGCCCTGATCGACAGCGGCAACAGTCTCCGGGACCCCGCCACCGGGGCGGGGGTGCTCATCGTCTCCCCCCGGGCGCTGCGCCCGCTCTTTCCCGGCAGCGACGCCCTGCTGGAGGGGCTGAGCCCGGTAGAGCTGCTGGAGGCCCAGGGGCAGCTCCCCGGTCTCACGGGGCGGCTGCGCCTCATTCCCTTTCGGAGCCTGAACGGAGAGGGGCTCCTGCCCCTCTTTCGCCCGGACGCGCTGTATGTGGATCAGAAAAAGTGCGAGGATTTGCTGGTCGCCCTCTCCCCCGAGGCCAGAGGCGACGGCTTTGAAGCGATTCTTTGAAGGAGATACTTATGTTATGTAAACCTGATCAACTGAGCTTCCGGGAGCGGCTCCTGCAGCTTTTGGGGCTGCAGCCGCCCCCGGTCTACTACATCGGCGGCAGCGACATCCTCCCCCCGCCCCTCAGCCGGGAGGCGGAGCAGGATGCCATCCTCGCCCTGGAGCGGGGGGAGGCGGCCGCCCGGAGCCTTCTCATCGAGCACAATCTGCGCCTGGTAGTCTTCATCGCCAAGCGCTTTGAAAACACCGGCGTAAACCTGGAGGATCTGATCTCCATCGGCACCATCGGGCTCATCAAGGCCATCAACACCTTCCAGTCCGGCAAGAACATCAAGCTGGCCACCTACGCCTCCCGCTGCATCGAAAACGAGATTCTGATGCATCTGCGCAAGATCAGCTCCCAGAAGACGGAGGTCAGCTTCGACGAGCCGCTGAACACCGACTGGGACGGCAACGAGCTGCTGCTCTCGGATATTCTGGGCACCGACGTGGACGAGGTCTCCCGCTCCCTGGAGGACGACGCGGATCGGCAGGCCCTGCTGGAGGCGGTGGCCTGTCTCTCGGAGCGGGAGCAGCGGATCATCGCCCTGCGCTTCGGGCTGCCCGGAGGCCGCGCCTATACGCAAAAAGAGGTGGCTGACATGCTCGGGATCTCCCAGAGCTATATCAGCCGCCTCGAAAAGCGCATCCTGGAGCGTCTGCGCCGGGAGATCAGCCGCCGGATGCAGGTATAGTAGGGGCGACCTGCGGTCGCCCGTTTGCTCGATCTCTGTCCGTGTTTCCGGGCGACCGCAGGTCGCCCCTACGGCTCAGCCCTTCCCCACCAGGTTCACCACCCACTTGCGCTGGCGCACCATGACAAAGCCGATGCCGCACTTGATGAGGTTTGTGAGCTCCACGATGGCGTACATGGGCAGGATGGGCATCTGCGTATAGCGGGAGAGGACGAAGGCCACGGGGATGCACACCACCCAGACGAACAGACTGTCGAACACGAAGGTGATGAGGGTCTTGCCGCCGGAACGGAGGGTGAAATAACAGCTGTTGGTATAGGAGTACAGGGGCATCATGGCCGCGTAGATCAGCAGCAGCTTCTCCGCCAGCGCCTTCACCGTGTCGGTGGTGTTGTAGGCCTGGGGGATCAGCGGCGCCACCAACGCCATCAAAAGCCCCACCCCCACGCTGAGCGCCAGGGAGAAGGCGATGAGCTTGCGATCCTCGTCCACCGCCCGCTCCAGCTCGCCGGCACCCAGAAGCTGGCCGATCATGATGGAGATGGAGTTGCCCATGGCGATGAAGGCGCAGAAAAAGAGGTTGCCCACCGTGCTGGAGATGTTGAAGGAGGAGACCACCTCCAGGCCCCGCAGGGAGTAGCACTGGTTCAGCACGGTCATGCCGCCGGACCACAGCAGCTCATTTAAGAGCAGCGGCGTCCCCAGCACCAGGATCTGCTTCAAAAGCCCCGCCGGGACCCGCAGACTGCGGTACAGCCCGCGGATATAGGGCATACGCTGCAGATGCCGGTGGGTCCAGAGCATGACGATGCCGCACTCCACAAAGCGGGAGAGCACCGTGGCCATGGCCGCGCCCACCACGCCCAGGGCGGGGGCGCCCAGCTTGCCGAAGATGAGGATATAATTGAAAACCAGATTCACCAGCACCGCGGCGATGCCCGTGCGCATGGGCACGACGGTCTCCCCGGTCTCCCGCAGGGTGCTGGAATAGACCTGGGTCATGGCGAAGGGGGCGATCTGCACCAGCATCACCGCCAGGTAGTCCTTCCCGTAGCGGAGAGTCGCCGCCAGATCCAGCTCCTCCTCCCCCTCGTGGAGGAAGAAGGAGATCAGTTTCTCCCCAAAGCCCAGGAACACCCCGGCTCCCAGGCCGACGGCGATCAGCGCGAACCACAGCTTCGCCCGGACGGTGCTGCGAATGCCTTCCTCGTCCCCCTTGCCGTAGAACTGGGCGGTGAAGATGCCAACGCCTGCAAGGCCGCCGAAGAGGAACAGGTTCAGCACAAAGAGCAGCTGGTTCACAATGGCGACGCCGGACATGGGCTCCGTGCCCACCTGGCCCACCATCAGATTGTCCAGCAGGCTCACAAAATTGGTGATCAGATTCTGCACCAGCATGGGAATCATGATCGCCGACAGCCGCCGGTAGAAGGCGCGATCCCCGATATATCTTCGCAGGCTCATAGGCCACCTCATAAAGAATAAAAAATGTGCAGCTATTGTATCGAATGCGAAAGGAAAAAGCAAGCCCCGGGCGCCTTATCGGTGTAAGGCCCGGGGCTATTCTTATAAATAGGAATCGTTGCGGGCGCTGCGCCGCACCAGATAGAGGGTGGATGTAAACAGCAGCAGCACAAAAGGCAGAAACAGCCAGCCCGTGTTCGCCGTGGGATCTGCCGCGATGGTATCATACAACCCGTGGAGCAGCACCGGCACCAGAACAGCCATCCAGCGGGAAAAGCGGCTGCGGCCCACGCGTCCCTTCTGCTGCCAGCGCTTGGCGGAGCCGTACCAGGCGCCCATGAAGACACCGAAGCAGGCGTGTCCCGGCACCGCCGTCACCGCTCTGGCCATGGCGGTGAGGAAGCCGAAGCGCAGCACATACTGGATATTTTCCCACAGGGCAAAGCCCAGGGACAAGGTCACCGCGTACACCACCCCGTCAAAGGAGCAGTTGAACTCCCGGGAGCGCCAGGTGCGCAGCCGCAGCAGAAGGTACTTGATCCCCTCCTCCGAGACGGCCACCACCACGAAGAAGAACAGCAGGTAATACAGGTTCAGACTTGGCTGCCAGGTGATCCCAAAGCCTCTCCAGCCCCCGCCCTGAAGTCCGGAGGAGAAGGCGCCCAGGAACAGCCGGTTCAGCAGCCAGACGCCGCCCTGCTCCGCCAGGGAGGCCAGCTCCGTTGCAATGACGCCGCAGAGCACCAGCCCCAGCAGCATGGTCACCGGCTCCTTTTCCAGCCGATCGGAACGATAGATTTGGTTCAACAGAAACAGCGCCGGCAAAACGGCGGCGGCGATCAGAACGAGGTGCATGGGCGCTCCTTTCCCGCAGGCAGCGGTGTGCTGATATTGTATTGCTTTTGCCCGCGCTTGTCAATTTATACTAACACCTAATAGAAATCTTTGAATCTTTCCGGTCAGAATTGCGCCATGCTTCGTTGCTTCCCTTGACCATATATCTCCATTATGCTCTGCGG